>DASYRA010000039.1:0-13806 GCA_036004845.1 Candidatus Limnocylindria bacterium | reverse complement strand
TTCGGTGACTTCAACAAGCAGCATGGCCATCAGATCGGAGACGTGGTGCTCCGCACATTCGCCGGCGTGTTGCGTGGCCGATTCCGGGACGCGGACCTGGTCGCCCGCTTCGGCGGGGAGGAGTTCGTGGCGATCCTGGAGGGGGCGACGCGCGACGCCGCTGTGGCGATCGCCGAGGAGATCCTGGCAACTCTCGCCGAGACGGCGATCGCGAGCGACGACGGCACCCGACTGGCGGTCACCGTCTCCGCCGGCTGCGCCGAGCTGTACGAGACCGAGCCGACGGCTGAGCAGCTGCTCCGAACCGCCGACGTGGCCCTCTTCATGGCCAAGCGCGCGGGACGCAACCGGGTGGTCGCCGCCTAGGCCGCTTCTCCCGAGATCTCGAAGGCGCTCAGCCGACGGATCGCGATCAGCGTGGCCAGGACCAGCAGCGCGATCGCCACCACCACCGCGGCGGTCAGGCTCAACGCCGCGTCGAAGATGTCGGGCGGGATGCCGCCGATAGCATCGGCGAAGGCCAGCGTCAGCTGTCGAACGCTGAAGGTCCGCGTGCCGGCGAAGAGCCCAGCCAGAAGGCCCTCCCAGATCAGGACGTAGGCGAGGCCGAAGACCAGCGCGCGCGTGGTGACCAGGCTCGCCGCCACGAAGATGGAGCAGTAGAGCAACGAGCCGATGGCGGCACCTGCCGTCATCCCAACCACGAGGCCCTCGCCCAGGCCGCCGGCTGCGATCAGGCCGGCGAGCAGCATCGGCCCGCAGGTCAGCGCCGCCGAGCAGAGGGCGGCCACGGCCAGCTTGGTGAGCACCACGGTGCGGCGGTCGATCGGCTTGGCGAGCAGGAAGATGGCCGTCCCGTCCTCGATCTCCGCCCCAATCGCGCCGGTTCCGAAGATGAGCGCCACCAGGGGCATCAATGTGCCGATCCCGAGGGTGCCCAGGAGGCCGGAGGTGAAGGGGAGCGCCCGCGCCTCCTCGCCGGCGAGGCGGAAGATGCCCGCCGCCAGCACCAGGACGCCGCCCAGCAGGAGGAGCAGCAGCGTCCGGCGACGCGAGAGGAGCTGGCGCAGCGTGATCCGAGCGATGACGCCGCTCATCGGCGCACGAGGTAGCTGAAGACCGACTCGAGGGACTCGTCGGTGGGGAGCAGCTCGTGCAGGCTGATCCGCTCACGCCGCGCGATCCCGCTGATGGCCCGGCTGAACGCGCCGAAGTCGTTGGTGCGCACCGTCAGCAGCCCGCCGTCAAGCGCCGCGCCGGCGATCGTCGGCTCCGCCAGCAGCGCCGAGGCAAGCCCCCGGTCGTTCGAAGAGCGGAGTGTGAAGGTATGTGGCCGGTCGGTCATGAGGCGACGGATCTCGCGGAAGTCGCCCGAGGCGGCGAGCCGCCCGGAGACGATCACCAGCACCCGCCCGGCGAGCCGCTCCACCTCTTCGAGGATGTGCGACGAGAAGAGGATCGTGCGCCCCTCAGCCGCCATGGCGTGGAACAGGTCCATCATGTGCAGCCGCTGGCGGGGGTCCATCCCATTGAACGGCTCGTCGAGCAGCAGGATGGGCGGATCGTGGACCAGCGCGGCCGCGACCTTCGCGCGTTGCCGCATCCCCTTGGAGTACGTGCCGATCGGCCGGTCCGCGGCGTCCTCCAGCTCCACCAGGCCGATCGCCCGCCCCGCCGCCTCCGCGGCCTCGGCGGGCGACATCCCCTGCAGGCGTGCGTTGGCCAGCGCGAACTCCCGTCCGGTGAGGAACGGGTAGACCGCCTCGCGCTCGGGGACGAGGCCGATGCGCCGGTACATCTCCGGTTGTCGCCAGGACGGCGAGCCACCAACGGTGACGGTCCCCGACGAGGGAGCCAGGAAGCCGGCTACCATGTGCAGGATCGTCGACTTGCCGGCGCCGTTCGGTCCGAGCAGCCCGGTGACGCCCCCTTTGAGCGTGAAGCTGATGTCGTTGACCGCCACCACGTTGCCGTACCAGCGCGAGACGTTGGTCAGCTCGACCGCCTCGCCACCCACCACCGTCGACGCACTCATGCGGCAATCCGCCGGTAGCGCCACAGGGTTGCGGTGATGCCGATCAGGGTGAGGATCGCCGTCAGCACACCGAACACCCATAGGTCCAGGTCCGCGCCTGAGACCGGGGAATCCGGAATCGTGTTCCCGAGCAGCCAGTCGCGCGTCCCATCGATCAGGACGAGCGGGTTGAGGAGCGGCGCGACCAGTGACAGGCGCCCCCGTCCGGCCTCGGACAGGATGCCACCCACCGCAGCGGTGACGAGGAAGACGGCGATGACCGCTCCGGTCGCATACGCACGTCGCGGCGTGAACGAGGCGATCGCCATCCCCAGCGCCGCCAGCGGCAGCGCGTAGATGAGCGGCGCGCCGATGATCTGTGGGACGTTCCCGAGCTGGTCGCCGAACGTCGCGACGACGTCAGTCGAGGCGAGGATCGTCGCGAAGAAGATGACGAGCAGGGGCGCCAGGGCCAGCATGAAGAGCGCCGCCGCCATGGCGCCGAACTTGGCGAGCGCGTAGTCGCTGCGCGCCAGCGCGTGGCTGAAGTAGAGCGACAGGACGTGGTTGCGCTGGTCGCTGCTCACCAGCTCCGGCGCCTGCGCGGCGACGAAGAGGGTCAGGATCGGCTGCAGGTTCCAGAGGTAGTTGTCGTAGTTGAAGGGTGAGAGGCCGCCCGGCGCGAGCGCCTGGATCGCTCCCGCCACCCCAGCCGGCACGATCATGATCGCGCTCAGCCCCCAGGGGACGAGCTTCGAGCGCCCGGCCCGACCGAGCCCGAAGGCAGCCCGCAGGCTCGCCCAGAAGAGCGTCGCGAATGCAGCGCGCCGTCCCAGGCGCGGCCCGTCGTAGCCACGGTAGCCCAGGTCGTAGATCGCCCCGGTCGCGCTCTCACGCGGGGCGACCGCCGCCTCACGCCGCGTCATCGACGCGACCCTCCCCGCGGAAGAGGTCCTCGAGCCGATGGCGTCGCTGCTCGAGCCGGGTAAGGGAGAGGCCCATCTCGTCGATCACGTCGCGCACGATGTCGTATGGCCGCTCGTCGGGGCAGTCGACAAGGACCGTGCGGCCATCGGCACGGGCAGTCAGGCCGGCAGCCACCAGGCGCTCGGCGAGGCGGTCGGCGCCGTCCTCGACCTCCACCCCGAGGGTCCCGGTGCGTTCCACGAAGCTGGCGATCGGTGCCGAGCGCAGCAGCTTGCCCGCGTCGATCGCCAGCAGGAAGGTGCACACCCGCTCGATCTCGCCGAGGAGATGGCTGGCCACGACCGTGGCGATGCCGAACTCCGTGCCGGTGCGATGCACGAGGTCGAGCATCTCGTCGCGGCCAGCGGGGTCGAGCCCGTTGGTCGGCTCGTCGAGGAGGAGGAGCTTGGGGTCATGGACGATCGCCTGCGCGAGCTTCACCCGCTGCTTCATCCCGGTCGAGTAGCCGCCGATCGGGCGGTAGCGCTCCTCGTACAGGCCGACGTGCCTGAGCACCTCGGCGGTGCGCTCGCGAGCCGCCGCGGGCGGGAGCCCCGCCATGCGCCCCATGTGGCTGACGAAATCGGTGGCCGACACGTCCGGCGGCAGGCAGTCGTGCTCCGGCAGGTAGCCGACGTACTGGCGGATCTCCGGACCGCGAGTGGCGACGTCCATCTCCATCACCGTGGCGCTGCCGCTGGTCGGTTTGAGGAGGCCCAGCAGGATCTTGAGCAGGGTGCTCTTGCCGGCGCCGTTCGCGCCCACCAGGCCGATGATCCCCGGCTCGACCTCGAGGCTCAGCCCGTCGAGAGCCGTGACCGAGGACCCATAGCGCTTCGTCAGGGAGCTGGTCGAGATGAGGGCCATCTCGGCCGAGTCTAGCCGCCGACCCTACATCTGCGGTCGATAGTCCGGGTCGAAGAAGCGCTTAGGATCGTCGAGGAACTCGAGCCGGCATCCGCGGCCGCAGAAGTAGTAGGTCCGTCCCTCGTGCTCGACCGTGAGCCCGGCGGCGGTCGCCACCTCGCGGTTGACGGTCATGCCGCAGACAGGATCCAGTGCCTGCGGGGTGGTCTGGGGAAGCTCCATCGGTTCGTCCATCCTCTCAGCTGGTTCGGAAGCGTCTGAGCCGAAGCGAGTTGGTTACCACGCTGACGCTCGAGAGCGCCATGGCACCGGCTGCCAGGGTGGGTGACAGCAGCCAGCCGGTCAGCGGGAAAAGCGCACCGCCGGCCACCGGGATGAGCAGCAGGTTGTAGCCGAAGGCCCAGGCCAGGTTCTGCCGGATCGTTCGCATCGTCGCCCTGGAGAGGCGGATCGCGGCGGGAACCGCGCGCAGGTCGTCTCCGACGAGCGTGATGTCCGACGCCTCGAGTGCGACGTCCGCGCCGGTCCCGATCGCCACGCCCAGGTCGGCCTGCGCCAGGGCGGGCGCGTCGTTGATCCCATCCCCGACCATGGCGACCACCGCTCCGGCGGTCTGCAGCTCATGAACCTTGGCCGCCTTCTCCCCCGGGCGAACCTCCGCCAGGATCCGCTCCGGCGGGATACCTACCTCGGCGCCGATGGCCCTCGCCACGGCCGCCCGGTCGCCGGTCAGCATCCAGACCTGGAGTCCCGCCGCGTTCAGGCGGCCGATCGCCGTGGCCGACTCTGCCTTCACCGTGTCGGCGATGCCGATGACCCCGGCGGCGCGGCCGTCAATCGCCACCAGCACCGGTGTGCTCGCCGCGGCTCCTGCTTCGTCAGCGCTTGCGATCAACGGCGCTGGGTCGACGCCGGCCTCGGCGAGGAGGCGCTCGCTCCCGGCCAGGACGGCCAGCCCTCCGACGTTTCCTCGCACGCCGAGCCCGGGGATGGCCACGAAGCCGTCAGCCGCCGGCAGGCTGACGCCGCGCTCCGCGGCGCTCCGCACGATCGCCTCGGCCAGCGGATGCTCGCTGCCCTGCTCCAGCGCGGCCGTGAGGCGCAGCAGCTCGATCTCGTCGAGCCCCGCCACCGGTCGCAGCGAGATGACGGTCGGCTGGCCGCGGGTGATCGTGCCGGTCTTGTCGAGGACGACCGTGGTGACCCGCTGCGCATGCTCCAGCGTCGCGCCGTCGCGGACCAGGATGCCCGCCTCGGCTCCCTTCCCGGTGCCGACCATGATCGCCGTCGGGGTGGCCAGGCCCATGGCACACGGGCAGGCGATGATCAGCACCGCGACGGCCGCGGCGAGCGCCGCCGGCAGGCGCGGCTCGGGTCCGAGCAGCATCCAGGCCGCGAAGGTCAGCAGCGCCACGGCCAGCACCGCGGGGACGAACCTCGCCGTCACGACATCCACCACCCGCTGGATCGGTGCCTTCGAGCCCTGCGCCTGCTCGACCAGCCGGGTGATCTGCGCCAGGGCGGTATCGCGCCCGACTCGATCGGCGCGCATGACGAACGAGCCCGATGCGTTGAGCGTGGCACCCACCACCTGGTCCCCTGTGTGCTTGTCGACGGGCATCGACTCGCCGGTGAGCATCGATTCGTCGATGGCCGACGCGCCATCGATCAGGACGCCGTCGACCGGTACGCGGTCTCCGGGACGCACCCGCAACAGGTCGCCAACGCGCACCTGGTCGATCGGCAGGTCGGTCTCGCTCCCGTCGCGCAGGACGCGGGCCGTCGTGGGACGCAGCCTGACGAGCGCCTTCACGGCCCCGACCGCCTGGCCCTTGGCGCGCGCCTCCAGCCATCGGCCCAGCAGCACCAGGCCGATGATGATCGCTGCCGAATCGAAATAGGTCTCCCTGTCGAGGCCGGCCACGGTGATGCCGAGCGAGTAGCCGTAGGCAGCCAGGGTCCCGATCGAGACGAGGGTGTCCATCGTCACCTCGCCGTGGCGCAGGCCCCTGGCGGCGGCCGCCAGGAAGCGGCGCCCGTGCACGAACTGCACGATGGTCGCCGGGGCGAGCATCCAGACGTTCACCCGTTCCATCGGCCACGGCACGCCGCCCGGCCAGAAGGCAACGGCCATCATTGCCAGCCCTATGCCCGTCGCGGTCAACGCGTCTCGCAGGAGCGCCTGGCGCGTGTCCGCGCGGATGCGCTCCTCGGCGTCGATCGCCGATTCCGGGTCCGCCGTCGCGGGCGCGGCAACGACCTCGTATCCTGCCGCCTCGATGGCGCCGACGATCCCAGCGCGATCGATCCGCCGCGCGTCGTACTGGACGGTCGCCCGCTCGGTCGCCAGGTTGACGACGGCATCGGCCACCCCCTCTGAACGGTTGAGGTAGCGCTCGATGCGGGTCACGCACGACGCGCAGGTCATGCCGGTGACGGGGAGCGTCAGCTCGGTCAGGGGAGCGGGTGTCTCAACGGCCATGGGGCTCTCAGCATACTACAGGGGAGTATCTGGCTCTCGAGCCGCGACCGTCCCGTCGGGTGCCGCTACGCTAGGGTGGTGAAGGCCCTGATCCTCACCAACGAGTACCCGCCGAACGTGTACGGCGGAGCGGGGATGCACGTCGCCGAGCTGACCCGTGCACTGCGTGGCCGGATCCCTGTCGAGGTGAGGACCTTCGGCGCTCAGCGCGAGGATGGGGAGTCGTGGCGGGTCGCCGGCTATCCGCCGGACGAGCGGCTCCCCGGTGGCGAGGACCGCCTCCGCCCCGTCTGGGACGCATTCGGCCGCTGCCTGAGGATGGCCGCGGACCCGACCGACGCCGACGTGGTCCACTGCCACACCTGGTACACCCACCTCGGCGGGCTCCTCATCCAGGGCGGGCGCGGCATCCCCTTGGTCGTGACGGTCCATTCGCTCGAGCCCCTGCGCCCGTGGAAACGGGAGCAGCTGGGCGGCGGCTACGACCTTTCCTCCTGGGTCGAACGCACTGCGCTCGAGGCGGCGGATGCCGTGGTGGCGGTCAGTGCCGGCACGCGCGAGGACGTGCTCCATCACTTCGACGTCAAGCCCGATCGCGTGACGGTCATCCACAACGGCATCGACGCCGACTTCTTCGCTCCCGACCCCGCGACCGAAACGGTCGAGCGCCTCGGCATCGACCCGTCCATCCCGTCGGTCCTGTTCGTCGGACGCATCACGCGTCAGAAGGGGCTCGTGCACCTCCTGCATGCGATCCGAGACCTCGACCCGGAGATCGGGGTCGTCCTGGCTGCCGGACAGCCGGACACCCCGGAGCTGGCGGCCGAGGTCGAGACCCTCGTGAAGGAGGCCCGCGAGTCGCGACCGAACGTCGTCTGGATCCCCGAGATGCTGAGCCGATCGGAGATCAGGCAGCTGTACAGCCATGCGGCCGTGTTCGCATGCCCATCGGTCTATGAGCCGTTCGGGATCACCAATCTGGAGGCCATGGCTTGCGCGACGCCGGTGGTGGCGAGTGCCGTGGGCGGGATCCCGGAGGTCGTGGCGGACGGCGAGACCGGCGTGCTCGTGCCGGTGGAGCTTTCTCCGGCCGAGCCGATGACCCCGGTCGACCCGGCCCGCTTCGCGCGCGACCTGGCCGCGGCCATCAACGCACTGATCGGCGACCCCGAGCGCCGGGCCGCCATGGGCGCAGCGGGCCGGCGGCGGGCGGCCGAGACATTCAGCTGGTCGTCGGTGGCCGATCGCACGCTGGACCTGTACCGCACCCTCGTCGGCTAGCATGTGCGGCCGATGACCCAGGATGCCGCCGCCACCTCGTCTCGACGCGCCCCGACCGGCGCTCCGATCGTGGTCGTGCGTGACCTCCGCAAGCGATACGGGTCCCTGCAGGCGGTCGATGGCGTCAGCTTCGAGATCGCCGAGGGCGAGGTCTTCGGCATCCTCGGCCCGAACGGCGCCGGCAAGACGACCACCCTCGAGATGATCGAGGGGATGCGTCCCATCGACTCCGGCAGCGCCATCGTCGACGGGATCGACGTCCAGGAGGACCCGCGTGGGGTGAAGGCGCGCATCGGCATCCAGCTGCAGGCGTCGAGCTTCTTCGACGAGCTGCACCTGGTCGAGCTGCTCGAGCTGTTCGGCCACCTCTACGACCGTCAGGTGGACGCCGCAGCCCTCCTGGCCGATGTCGAGCTCACCGAGAAGGCCCGAGCGCAGGTGCGGACGCTGTCAGGCGGGCAGAAGCAGCGCTTCAGCATCGCCTCCGCCCTGGTCAACGAGCCGCGCGTCCTGTTCCTCGACGAGCCGACGACCGGGCTCGATCCGCAGGCGCGCCACCATCTCTGGGGCCTCGTGCGCCAGATCCGCGAGCGCGGCCACACGGTGGTGCTCACCACGCATTACATGGAAGAGGCGGAGGAGCTCTGCGACCGCGTCGCGATCATGGACCGGGGGGTGATCGTCGCCCTCGACACGCCGCAGCGGCTGGTCGATGCGCTCCTCGGACGCGGGTTCACCAAGGTGCGCGTCGAACGGCTGGCCAACCTGGAGGACGTCTTCCTGGACCTGACCGGTCACGACCTGCGGGAGGAGGGCTGACCGATGCGCCCATTCGGGATTCGGCTCGGCATGTTCTGGGCGCTCTTCGTGGCGAGCGTCCTGATGTTCGTGCGCAACCGCGCCGCCGTCTTCTTCAGCCTCTTCCTGCCGCTGATCATCATGCTGATCTTCGGCGTCCTGAACTTCGAGGGCGCCACCACCATCCAGCTCGGCATCGTCGACGAGGCCCGGAACGCCGCCAGCGCCGACCTGATCGACGGCCTGGCCGCCTTCGACTACATCGAGCCGACGAGCGGGTCGCGCGACGCGGAGCTGGCCGATCTCGAGGACGGTGACCTGGACTTCGTCCTCGTCATCCCTGACGGCTTCAACCGCCAGCCCGGTGTGGAGAGCAAGCTGGTGGCATACGCCTCGACCGCCGATCCAGCCCAGGCGCAGGTGGGGCAGGGGCTGCTCCAGCAGGCCGTCGGCACGGCGCTCTTCGCAACGGCCGGCGGCGGCAACCCGCCTGGTGGGGCCTTCGCCCCGCCGGTCACGTTCGAGTTGGTCAAGTCGCGAGATCTGGGCTACATCGACTTCCTGGTCCCCGGGATCGTCGGGATGACGGTCATGCAGCTCGGCCTCTTCGGAGTTGCCTTCGGGTTCGTGCACCTCAAGCGCACGGGAGCTCTGCGGCGGCTCTTCGCGACCCCCACCTCGCCGGCCTACTTCCTCGGCGCGCAGGTCGCGTCGCGGCTGATCATCTGCGCGGTCCAGGTCGCGATCCTGCTCGGCATCGGCATCTGGTTCGGGCTCCAGATGTTCGGCGACTACGCCAGCCTGGCTGTCATCGTTCTGCTCGCGGCGATCATCTTCCTGGCGGTCGGCTTCTCGATCGCCGGCTGGGCGAAGAACGAGGACCAGGCGGCACCAGTCGCCAACTTGATCAGCCTGCCAATGATGTTCCTCTCCGGGGTCTTCTTCCCGCGCGACGCGATGCCGGACTTCCTGGCCAGCATCACCCAGTTCATGCCGCTGACCTACGTGAACGAGGCGCTGCGGGCAGTGGTGAACGACGGCGCCGGCCTCGCTTCGCTCGGGCCAGAGCTGCTGGGGATGGGGGTGTGGGCGATCATCACCTTCGTGCTCGCCGTCCGGCTCTTCAAGTGGGAGTGAACGCAGAGAAGCCGATGGGCGGGCTCGCGCTTCTGTTGCGTGCCGAGTGGGTCGCCCTGTTCCTTGCCGGGGTGTATCGCTACCTCGAGATGCACGGGAATCCGTACTGGCTGCTGCCCGCCCTGCTGGCGCCCGACCTGTCGATGATCGGCTACCTCGGCGGACCGCGTCTCGGCGCGATCACCTACAACCTGGCGCATAACCTTGTCGTGCCGATCGTGCTCCTGGGACTCGGCTGGCCCATGGCGCAGTCCGCCCTGTCCCTAGCTGGCGCCGTCCTCTTCGCGCACGTGGCCCTGGACCGCGCGCTCGGGTACGGGCTCAAGCTGCCGACCGACTTCCGCGACACGCACCTGGGGCGGATCGGGAGAGGCTAGGACCGATCCCCGGTGCCATCGGCACGTCGCGAACGTGCCGAACGGCATGTGCTGCGCCTGGTGGCCGTCTGGCCTAATGCGGACGTCGGACTCCGAGCGCCCGCCGAGTCGGGCAGAACAGGAACGCAGTGGGTCGCATCTTTCTCTTCGCCTCGGCGGTGGCCAGCGTGCTGCTGCTGACCTTGATCTATGCCGTAGTCGCCACGCAGAGCGGCGGGACGCGGTCCGCCTCAGGCTCACCCCTGGCGAGCGCTAGAGCAGCCCCGGGTGAAGCGCTCGGTGAGATCACGATCAGCGCCTTCGACCTCGGCTTCGACCCCGCCACGGTCGACGTCGCCGAGCCCGGCGTCTACGCCGTGATGTTCCACAACACCGGAGCCGTCGCGCACGATCTCACCTTTGCCGATGGGACCAAGATTGCTGCGGAGGCCGGCCAGATGGCCACCGGCACCGTGACGATCCCGGCCGGCGGGACGACCTTCCTCTGCACCATCCCGGGTCACTCAGACGCCGGGATGACGGGCACCGTAACGGTCGCCGGCGTCGCCCCCTCGCCGAGCGGGGACAGCCATGGCGGACCCGCCCCCAGCTTCGATGTGGCGGCTGATCCGAGCGCCCCGGCCTACGAGCTGCGCGACGCCACTGCGCCCCCGCTTCTTCCCGGGGACGTCCATGACATCGACCTGGTCGTCGAGGAGAAGCTGATGACGGTCGCGACCGGGTATCAGCAGATGGTGTGGACCTTCAACGGCAGCGTCCCGGGTCCCGTGATCCGCGTAAAGGTCGGGGACACGATCCGCGTCCACCTCAAGAATCCCGCGACCAGCACCGTGTCGCACTCGGTCGACTTTCATGCCAGCCAGGTCGCCTGGAACGACGAGATGACGTCGATCAAGCCGGGCGAGGAGAAGCTCTACGAGTGGACCGCCGAGTACGCGGGGGTGTGGATGTACCACTGCGGCACGTCGCCGGCGCTGCACCACATCGCGAACGGGATGTTCGGGATGGTGATCGTGGAGCCCCCCGAAGGACTGCCGGCGGTCGACAGGGAGTTCGCGATCGTCCAGTCAGAGTGGTACCTCGGCCCGCAGAAGGAGCCGGCCAGCCTGGCCAAGGCGGCCGCCGGTGCCCCGGCGCCGGACTTCGTGATGTTCAACGGGGTTGCCAACCAGTACCTGGACAACCCGATCCAGATCGGCACCGGGGAGCGGGTCCGGATCTTCATCCTCGACGCTGGCCCGAACATCGACTCGTCGTTCCACATCGTGGGGACCATCTTCGACACGGTGATCAGGGAGGGGATCCACCTGCTGCGCGGCAACGACGGGAGCTGGGGCTCGCAGGCCGTCGACCTCTCACCGGCGCAGGGCGCCATCATCGAGTTCCAGACCGCGGAGGACGGCCAGTACCCGATGGTGACGCACGCCTTCAACTTCGTCGGTCGCGGAGTCCTGGGGCTCTTCCAGTCAGGAGATGGCGATCCGCTGAACTGACTGATGACGACGCGCGGCGGAAGCTCGGAGCCGCCGCGCCCGGCGAGGGCCGGTCCCGCGAGGGGCCGGCCCTTGTCACGCCGCCTGGTCGAAGGTGACCTCGACCAGCGGCGAGCGCTGCAGCATCCGCTCGAGGTCGGTGCGGCCCCAGTTCTGCGCGACGCGCGTCATGACCGCCTGTCGCTCGACCGGCTCAACGATCGGCCGGGCGGTCGCGGGGAGGTCGGCCTTGACTGCGCCCTTGAGGTGAAACGTCAATCGAGGATTGGCGAGGAGGTTGGCGTACCAGTCTCGCCTGCCCGGCAGGCCGCTGATGACAACGTGGCCGTCGATGTTGTGGAAGACCAGCTCGATGCGGCGCGGCTGACCGCTCCGGCGCCCGGTGGTGGTGATGTCGATGGTGTGGCCACGCGACAGGGCCCGCGAGATGCGCTCGTCCGGGACCTCGGTCGCGATCAGATGGTTGTTCATGCAACTATTATACGCCAGATGGCTAGCCGTTGCCACGCTGTCGGAATCGAACAGATGTACTAGTAGGAAGTGGCGCGCTAGACTGAGCGAATCGTGTCCGGCGACGATCCTCTCGCACCCTTTTCTGAGGCCAGCCGGGCCTGGTTCGGCGAGGCGTTTGCCGCGCCCACGCGGGCCCAGGTCCTGGGCTGGGCTGCCATCTCGGCCGGACACCACACCCTCCTGCACGCACCGACCGGGAGCGGCAAGACCCTCGCCGCCTTCCTGTGGTGCCTCGACCGCCTCTTCACCGATGCGGCACCCCGGCCCCGCGAGCGCCGCCTGCGGGTCGTCTACGTCTCGCCGCTCAAGGCCCTCACCTACGACGTGGAGCGCAACCTGCGCGCGCCGCTGGCTGGAATTCGGAGGACGGCGGAGCGCCTGGGCCTGCAGCTGCCCGAGGTGCGCGTCGCGTCGCGCACCGGCGACACGCCGGCCGAGGCGCGACGCCAGCTCATGCGTGACCCGCCAGAGATCCTGGTCACCACCCCCGAGTCGCTCTACCTGCTGCTGACCAGCCAGGCGCGGGAGTCGCTGCGGGGCGTGGAGTACGTGATCGTCGACGAGGTGCACGCCATGGCCGGCACCAAGCGGGGGGCGCACCTCGCCATCTCGCTGGAGCGGCTCTCCGCGCTGACCGATGGCGAGCCGCAGCGGATCGGCCTGTCGGCGACGCAGCGCCCGTTGTCCGCGATCGCCGCCTTCCTGGGCGGTGCGGGGAGGGCCGTGGAGGTCGCCGATGCCGGCGCCGGCAAGACGCTCGAGCTCGAGGTGATCGTCCCGGTCGAGGATCTCGGCAACCTGTCGGCGGGCGCGGACGAGGACAGCGGTCCGGAGAAACGGCACTCGATCTGGCCGAACATCTATCCGGCCCTGTTGGAGCTCATCCGGACGCATCGGTCCACCCTGGTGTTCGTCAATTCGCGCCGCCTGGCAGAGCGGATGAGCAGCCGCCTGAACGAGCTCGCCGGCAGGGAGATGGTGCTGGCGCATCACGGGAGCATCGCCCGCGAGCAACGGCTGCAGATCGAGGAAGAGCTGAAGGCGGGGCGGCTGCCGGCGCTGGTTGCGACCTCCAGCCTCGAGCTGGGGATCGACATGGGCGCGATCGACCTGGTCGTCCAGATCGAGTCGCCACCCAGCGTGGCGGCCGGCCTGCAGCGGATCGGGCGCGCCGGACACCAGGTGGGCGAACCCTCGATCGGCAAGATCTTCCCGAACCATCGCAGTGACCTGCTGGAGGCCGCGGTGGTGGTCCGCCGCATGCTCGACGGGGCGATCGAGGAGACGCGCATCCCCCGCAACCCGCTGGACGTGCTCGCCCAGCAGGTCGTGGCCATCTGCGCGATGGATCCCTGGACGGTCGAGGCGCTGCACTCCCTGCTGGTCCGGGCCGAGCCGTTCCGTGAGCTCTCCCGCCAGCAGCTGGAGGGGGTGCTGGACATGCTCTCCGGCCGCTATCCGTCAGACGAGTTCGCCGAGCTGAGGCCCCGTGTCGTGTGGGACCGGGCCACCGACACGATCCAGAGCCGGAACGACGCCCGCGTGGTGGCCGTCGTCTCGGGCGGCACCATCCCGGACCGGGGCCTGTTCGGCGTCTTCCTGGCCGGTGAAGAGGGGGGAAAGGGGCATCGCGTCGGCGAGCTCGACGAGGAGATGGTGTACGAGAGCCGCGTCGGCGAGGTCTTCCTGCTCGGCGCCTCCTCCTGGCGCATCGACGAGATCCGGGCGGATCGCGTGCTCGTCACGCCCGCCCCCGGCCAGCCGGGGAAGATGCCCTTCTGGCATGGCGACGCCCTGGGCCGCCCCGTCGAGCTGGGCCGAGCGGTCGGAGCCTTTGTGCGAGAGATGGAGGGGATGGAGCCGGCGAAGGCTGAGGCT
>DASYRA010000038.1:0-30448 GCA_036004845.1 Candidatus Limnocylindria bacterium | reverse complement strand
TCTGCCGGGCAGCAGATGAATCTCTTCGGGCTCGTCGGTCACCTGCGTGGCTTCGGCGACCAGGCGACGCTCGAGCAGAAGATCGACGAGGTGGCGGCGCGTCTGCTGGGCCAGGCGGGGATCGACTACCTGGCAGACCTGCGTCCGTGGCTCGGCGCGCAGATCGCGGTCGCGGCGTCGCCGGCCGAGGCAGGCTCGGCACCGGAGCTGCTGCTGCTCGCGGTGGTGAAGGATCCCGAAGCCGCGCGGATGGGAGTGCCCCGCCTCTTCGCGTCACTGGGCGTTGTGCTCGAGGCGGAGGTGATCCGCGGCCACGCGGTGATGACCAGCGAGGGGACCAGCTACGCCCTGCTCGACGACCTGCTGGTGGTGGCCAGCACGCCGGACCGCTTGCGCGCCGCCCTCGATGCCGAAGACAATCTCGCGCCGTCGCTCGCCGACTCGCCTGCGTTCCTGGCGGCGATGCGCGAGGTCGCGGCCGATCACCTGGCATCGGTCTACGTCGATCTGCCGCGCGCGGCCGGGTTCACCGACGCCGATCAGGTCGCCGGATACGGAACGCTCGCGATGGCGCTCACGGCGGAGGCTGACGGATGGCACCTGCGCGGCGCCGCCCCATTCGCCGACGACGCGGCCAGCGACCGAGCGCGCGCCGCGTTCGCCCTTGCCAGCCAGTCGCCGACACTCGCCGGCTGGATGCCGCGGACCACGAGCGCGGAGGCGGTTCTCTTCGGCTTCGCACAGACCGTCGAGGAGCTCGAGGCTACGCTGCCCCGCGACGGCGCCGCGAGTGCGGCAGTCGACGCAGTGAGCCAGCTCCGGTTAATCGTGGGGCTGGGGCTCGGCATCAACCTCGACAGCGATCTCCTGCCGCTCTTCGATGGCGAGGCGGCAGTGGCGCTGCGGAGTGTGGCAGCCGACGGGCCGCACGGACTGATCCTGCTTCGCCCGAGCGACGCGGCCGCGGCACAGGCGGGACTCGATCGGATCCGATCGGCGCTCTCCTCGCGCGGGGCGCGGGTAAGCACGAGCGACGCGGCCGGCACCACGATCACCAGCATCGCGCTCTCGCAGGTCGGCACGCTGGCCTACGCCGTGGCGGATGGCGTCGTGGTCCTTGGGCGCGATCCAGCCGAGGTGGCCGCGGCGCTTGAGGCGCGCGCCGCCGGCGAGACGCTCGCCTCGGACGATCGCCATGAAGCCGCATTTGAGCTCGCCGGCACGCACGCGGGCAACGAATTCTGGGCCGATGTGCCTGCTCTGGTGGATGCGCTGACCGGGGTCTTCGACCCGGGAAGCGAACTTCGCGATATCCTCCACCAGATCGGCGAGCTTGCGGTGAGCGCATCCGCCAACGACGATCGACTGGAAATCAACGGTGTGCTGACGGTCAAGTGACGGCCGGCGCGCGTGGGATTGACGACATCAGCGACTTCGCATCGGCAGGCGACTGCCGTCAGACAGCAGAGAGGTAGAAGTCCCTTGGCAGTACGCATTCGGCTCTCACGCGTGGGAGCCACCAAGCGGCCGAGCTATCGAGTGGTGGCCATCGACAGCCGGCGCCCGCGTGACGGCCGCGCCCTGGAGATCCTCGGGTTCTACGACCCGTTGACGACACCGGCCACGGTGCAGATCAATGCCGACCGGCTGGCGGCCTGGGTCAGCAAGGGCGCGCTCCCGTCCGACACGGTGGCGAGGCTGATCAAGATCAACGGCAGCGCGCCATCCGCCGATGCGCCGCCCGCCGCGGAAAGGCCGACTCCACCCAAGCCGAAGCGCTCGCGCAAGGCCGCAGCCGCGGCGCAGGCCAAGGAGGCGCCAGCGCCACAGAAAGAGGCACCAGCCCAAGAGGCAGCTGCGGATGAGGCGCCGGCGGACGAGGCGGCGGCCGCCACTGAAGCCGCTCCCGCGGCCGAAGCTGTGACGGAAGAGGCCGCTCCCGCAGCCGAAGCTGTGACGGAAGAGGCCGCGGAGTGAAAGCCTTCCTCGAGTACGTCGCCCGCTCGCTGGTCGACGATCCCGACGCCGTCGTGGTCGAGGTCATGGAGGCCGACGACGAGGTGACGCTGACGCTCAAGGTGGGGGAGGGCGACATGGGCCGCATCATCGGCCGCGATGGGCGGATCGCGAATGCCATCCGCAGCCTGCTGCGAGTCATGGGTGCCCGCGATGGCCGGCACGTCGAGCTGGAGATCGTCGGCGACGACTGAGCGCCTGGCGGTGGCCCGCGTCCTCGGCGCCAAGGGTCTCGCCGGCTCGCTGCGCATCGAGGCCCTCACCGACCATCCCGAGCGGCTGGCGGCCGGTGAGTCGATCTGGATCGAGGACGAGGCCGCGCCCCGCGCCATCCTCGAGGCGGGCTGGGGCGGTCGCGTCCCAGTGCTTCGGCTCGAAGGGATCTCGGATCGCGCCGCGGCCGAACAACTGGTGGGGCGCTACCTCGAGGCCCCGGCCAGCCCGCTGCCCCCGGAGACCTACTACTGGCATCAGCTGATCGGTCTGGCCGCCTTCGACGAGGCCGGGAACGAGCTGGGGCTGGTGGTGGAGGTCTTCCGGGCAGGTGAGAACGAGGTGTACCGCATCGAGGGGCCGATGGGCGAGCTGCTCGTGCCAGCACTCCGCGAGGTGGTGCGATCCATCGACCTGGGGTCGGGGCGGATGGTGGTCCGCTACGAGGCGGAGGAGGTCTGACCGATGACCGACGAGCATTACGCCGCGCTGCTGCGCATCGATGTCGTCACCCTCTTTCCCGAGCTCTTCGACGCGCCGCTGCGCACCTCGGTCATCGGCCGCGCCGTCGAGCGCGGGATCCTGTCCGTCACGCTGCACGACCTGCGCGAGCACGGCATCGGGCGGCACCGGGTCGTCGACGACGCTCCCTACGGCGGGGGAGCGGGGATGGTGATGCGCCCCGAGCCGCTGTTCGCGGCCATCGAGCCGCTGCGCGCGAGTGGGGCCCACGTGATCCTGCTCGACCCCGCGGGTGAGCGACTGACCGATCGGCTGGCCCGCGAGCTGGCCGCGGCGCGGCAACTGGTGCTCGTCTGTGGCCGGTACGAGGGGATCGACGAACGGGCCCGCATCCTCGCCGACCGGGAGGTCAGCATCGGCGACTACGTGCTGACCGGCGGCGAGCTGCCGGCGCTGGTCCTCATCGACGCCGTCGGGCGCCTGGTCCCCGGCGTCATCGAAGCCGATTCCCACGAGTCCGACTCCTTCTCGGACGGCCTCCTCGAAGGACCGCACTACACCCGGCCCGAGCGGTTCCGTGACGTCGCGGTGCCGCCGATCCTTCTCTCCGGTCACCATGCCGAGGTTGCGCGCTGGCGGCGCATCGAGGCGCTGCGCCGCACCCTCGCCCGCCGCCCGGACCTGCTGACGGCGGCGCCGCTGAGCGACGAGGACCGCGCGATTCTCGACCAGCTGCGGGGATCGGCCGACTGACAGCATCAGCCAGGGCGTCCGGGTTGGCCCCGGTCCGGGGCCGCTGCTATACTCCGCCGGTCGCGGCCGGATGTCGGTCGCGTTCGTCACGTTTCGCGCCGCTCCGGCGCGCCACTGAGCCGATCATCCGCGGCTAACGCCGCGATAACGAGGTCTCCCGCAGGATGGATCCGATCAAGGAGCTCGAGCGCGAGCAGCTCCGCAGCGACGTCCCCGCGATCGCACCCGGCGACACCGTCAAGGTATCCGTCAAGGTCGTCGAGGGGAGCCGCGAGCGAATCCAGATCTTCGAGGGGACGGTGATGCGCCTTCGTGGCGGGGGACTGAACCAGCGTATGACGGTGCGTCGGATCGCCTCCGGCGTCGGCGTCGAGCGCACCTTCATGGTCCACGCGCCCCGGGTCGAGAAGATCGAGATCGTGCGCCACGGGGTGGCCCGACGAGCCCAGCTCACCTTCCTGCGCGATCGGGTCGGGAAGTCAGCCACCCTGCGCGAGCGCCGACCCGGCCGCTGAGCCGGTGACCGGTCGCCTATTCGACGCACCGGCACGCCGCCCAAAGCGGCACCCCTCTCGTCCACGTGACGCGCACATGCGGAACGAACGTGAGCTGCGGCTGGCCGGGTTCCAGCGCATCGCAGGCATCGACGAGGTGGGTCGTGGGTCGCTCGCCGGCCCGGTGGTGGCCGCGGCGGTCATCCTCCCGGATCGGCATCGGATCAAGGGCCTGCGCGACAGCAAGGTGCTCTCCCGCGCCCGCCGTGAGGCGCTCTACGAGCTGATCCTGGACCGTGCCGACGGTGTCGGCGTCGGCTGCATGGAGGTCGAGGTCATCGACCGCATCAACATCCTGCAGGCCACGAAGCTCGCCATGCGCCAGGCGCTCGGTCACCTGGATCCGATGCCGGACCACCTGGTGATCGACGCGCTCAGCCTGCGCGAGGTCGACCTCCCCCAACGGCCGATCATCGACGGCGACGCCATCAGCGCCTCGATCGCCGCCGCCAGCATCGTCGCCAAGGTGACGCGCGATCGGATCTGCGCCGAGTTCGACGATCGCTACCCGGCCTACGGATTCGCCCGCAACAAGGGCTACGGCACCCGACGCCACGTCGAGGCGCTGATGCGCGAGGGGCCGTGTGAATGGCATCGCCGCTCGTTCGCGCCGTTGCGGCTGCTGCTCGCCGGCGAGCAGCTCTCGCTCGAGATGCTCCTCGACGGGCTGGTCCTGACCGAGGAGGAGCTGGACCCCGAGGACTAGGACGCACGCATCGCTGCTCGCCTCCCGCGAAGGAGCGAACCCGGTGCCGGACCCGCGACATGCGCTCGGCGAGCGCGCCGAGGAGGTCGTCGCCGCCTGGCTGTCAGCGCGCGGCTGGATGATCCTCGCACGCCGCTGGCGGTGCCCGCAGGGAGAGCTCGACCTCGTTGCACGAGATCCGGACGGGACGCTGGTCGCGATCGAGGTGAAGCTGCGTCGGACCGCGCGGGCCGGCGGTCCATCCGAGAGCATCGACCGGCATCGGCTCCAGCGCCTCCGCTCGGCGCTGGGACGTTTCGCGGCTGAGTCCCGGGCTCCGGTCGGCGAGGGGATGCGCGTAGACCTGGTGGGGGTTCGCCCCACTGCGCGAGATCGGTGGCGCCTCACGCATCATCGCGCCATCGATGCCTGGTGAGCTGTCCGGGGTTCAGCCAGCGAAGAACCGCTCCAGCGCCAGGATCGAGGCGATGTACGGGCGGGTGACCGGGTACACGCCATGTCGGTCTGCGGCGGTCTGGCCCTGGAAATAGGCGGCCAGCACGAGCTTGCGGTCGCCGTGATACCGCTCCAGGTAGTGGCGCAGGAGGGCGACGCCGGCCTGGACGTTGGAACGGGCGTCGTACAGGTCGATGCGGTGTCCGAGCATCGTGACGGCGACCCAGTCGGCGGTCGGCGGGGTGAGCTGCATGACCCCCACTGCGCCGGCTCGGCTCACCGCTCCGGCCTGCCAGCCGGACTCCTGCCAGGCCACCGCCTGCGCAAAGGCAACGGACACGCCCTGCGCCCTCGCCTCGGCCCGGATGATGTTGCCGATCTCGCGACGGGCCGCCACCAGGGACGCCATGCCGGCCGGCATGCTGGGGGCAGGGGGCGACGCCGAGGTGCCAGGGATCACGAGCCGCTGGCCGACGCGCAGGAACGAGGGGTTGGCGATCGCATTGGCCGCGGCGATGGCCGAGATCGTCGACCCGTAGCGGCGGGCGATGCCGGTCAGCGTCTCGCCCGAGGCGACCACATGGATGGCGCGGGCCGTGGCGGGGGCAGCGGCGGGCTTCGATTTCTTCGAGGCAGCCGGGGCGGCTGTGCCGGGGATGGTGAGGCGCTGGCCGACGCGCAGGTACGACGGATTCGCGATCCCATTCGCCGCGGCGATGCCCGAGACGGTCGACCCATACCGGCGGGCGATGCCGGTCAACGTCTCGCCCCAGGCCACCACGTGCACGACGCCCTTCGCCTTCGGCATCGCGGTCAGTGCCGGCGTCCCCGCAGGCGGCGGGGTGAGTCGCAGGCGCTGGCCCGCGTAGATTCGGTTCGGATCACGGATGCCGTTGAGCGCGCTCAGCTGCGCAACGGTGAGGCCGTGCTCCAGCGCGATCTGGCTGAGGGTGTCGCCGGGCTGCACGACCACGACCCGGTCGGTCGCTGCGGCCGGCACCGCAACCGCGCTGCCGGCGATCACCGCCACCAGGGCGGCGATGCGAACGAGGGGCAGGTGGATCCGGTGTGACATGCGACGGCGACTCCTCGGCGAACAGGCAGCCGCATCGTCGCAGGCATCGGCGCATGGTCAAGGTACGAGAGGAATGGGGATTGGGGTACTTCGGTACCGTTTGCACCGGTTCCCGGCCACCCCCCGGGAGACCCTCGGCAGCCGATGCTATACTGCCGCGCGGTTCGCAACGCCCTCACGCAGGTGCGGATGCGGACCCAGCGATCCCATCACACACGCCCGCCGATCCAGCGGTCCACGGTGCTCGTCGCGCTCGACGGGTCGACCGCAGGGAGTTGAGGCGAGCGGAGGAAGAAACCGGAGGAACTCACTTGGCTGCAGTCAGCATGAAGCAGCTGCTGGAGGCTGGCGTCCACTTCGGACACCAGACCCGGCGCTGGAACCCGAAGATGCGCGACTTCATCTTTGGAGAGCGCAACGGGATCCACATCATCGACCTTGCCCAGACGGTCACCCGCATGGACGCCGCGCTCGAGTTCGTGCGCGAGACGATCCGTCGCGGGGACTCGATCCTCTTCGTCGGCACGAAGAAGCAGGCCCAGGAATCGGTCCTGCAGGAGGCCGAGCGCAGCGGTCAGCACTACGTCAACAACCGCTGGCTGGGCGGGATGCTCACCAACTTCACGACGATCAAGCGCCGCATCCAGCGCCTCGAGGCACTCGAGGCACGGCGCGACGCCGGCGAGTTCGAGCGCCTCACCAAGAAGGAGGCCGGCAAGCTCACCGAGGAGATCGCCAAGCTGAACACGGCCCTCGGCGGAATCCGCCGCATGCGCCGCGTGCCTGGAGCCCTCTTCATCGTCGACCCGCACCGCGAATCGATCGCCGTCCTCGAGGCACGCCGCCTCGAGATCCCGATCGTGGCGATCACCGACACCAATTGCGACCCCGATCAGATCGACTGGGTGATTCCGGCCAACGACGACGCGATCCGCTCGGTGCGCCTCATCTGCGCCAAGGTGGCGGATGCAGCGCTCGAGGCCCAGGTCGAGCGTCAGGCGCGTCTCGACGAGGAGTTCGAGCAGGCCGAGGCGCTTCCGCCGGTCGATGACGCAGCCCTGGTGGCCGATGCCGACTACAGCGCGGCACTGGCCAGCGGCGAGGCGCTCGTCTTCGAGCCAGAGCCCGAGGAGGACGAGGAGGAGGAGCGCCGAGCGCGCGCCCGCCGAGCCGCCGAGGCCGCCGAGGAAGAGACCGACGAAGATCCGACGCTTGCCTGACGCAGCATCGGTCCTGACAGGAAGGAACGAACCACACGCGATGATCAGACCCGAGGACGTGAAGGCCCTCCGCGAGCAGACGGGGGCAGGGATCATGGACTGCAAGCGCGCGCTCGAGGAGAGTGGCGGCGATGTCGAGCAGGCCGTCGCCTGGCTTCGGGAGAAGGGCCTCTCGACCGCTGCCAAGAAGGCGGACCGCGCAGTGCGCGAGGGCATCATCTCCAGCTACATCCACCACGGCGCGCGCCTGGGCGTGCTGCTGGAGCTCAACTGCGAGACGGATTTCGTGGCGCGCACCGACGACTTCCAGCAGCTTGCCCGGGAGCTGGCGATGCAGGTGGCCGGCCTCTCGCCCATGTGGGTGAGCCGCGACGAGGTGCCGGCCGAGATCATCGCCGAGCGGCAGGCGGAATTCGCAGCCGAGGCGCAGCGTGATGGGCGTCCGGCCGACCGCGTCCCGGAGATCGTGGAGGGCAAGCTCAACAAGTGGCTGGAGTCGGTCTGCCTGCTGGAGATGCCGTTCCGCGACACCGAGCAGCGGGTCAGCGATCTGATCAGCGAGAAGATCGCCCTGCTGGGCGAAAATATCCGCGTCGCGCGCTTCGCGCGCATGGCGGTCGGGGAGACCGCCGAACGCGACGGCCAGGAGGCCGCGTAGATTGAGCGATCCCGCCCGCGACATCGCGAGCCTGCCGCACCGAGTGCTCCTGAAGCTCTCTGGTGAGGCACTCATGGGCGACCGCCAGTACGGGATCGACCCCGATGTCGTGCGCGGCATCGCTGCCCAGGTGGCCGAGGCGCGCCGCGACGGGATCGAGGTGGCGGTCGTGGTCGGTGGCGGCAACATCTTCCGTGGCGTGGCGGCGGCCGCCTCCGGCATGGATCGGGCGACGGCCGACTACATGGGGATGCTGGCGACGGCCATGAACGGGCTTGCCCTGCAGGACGCCCTCGAGCAGGCGGGCTGTGCGACCCGCGTGATGAGCGCCATCGGGATGAACGAGATCGCGGAGCCGTACATCCGGCGCCGCGCGGTTCGGCACCTGGAGAAGGGGCGGGTGGTGGTGCTGGTGGCCGGCACCGGCAACCCGTACTTCACCACCGACACGGCCGCGACCCTGCGTGCGGTCGAGCTCGCGGCGGAGGTGATCCTGAAGGCGACCCGGGTCGACGGCGTGTACGACGCCGACCCCGAGAAGCACCCCGGCGCGACGCGCTTCGCTCAGATCGGCTATACCGAGCTCCTGGCCAGCCGGCTCGAGGCGCTCGATGCCACGGCCGTGAGCCTGGCGATGGACAATGAGATGCCGATCGTGGTCTTCGACATGACGCAGCCGGGGAACATCCTGCGGGCCGTGCGCGGCGAGACGATCGGCACTCGCATCGGGGGTGAGGGACGGTCATGACCCACGCCGAGATCCTGGCCGCGGAGCCGAAGATGCAGCGATCGGTCGAGGCGATGGAGCGCGACTTCGCGGGGATCCGCACGGGACGCGCATCGACCGCCCTCGTCGAACGGATCCAGGTCGAGTACTACGGCACCCCGACGCCGCTGAACCAGATCGCCGGCATCAGCACGCCCGACCCGCACCTGATCGTGATCCAGCCATGGGACCGATCGGTCCTGTCCGCCATCGAGCGCGCCCTGATCAAGAGCGAGATCGGCCTGACCCCGAACGTCGACGGAACGGTGGTGCGGCTCAACGTGCCGCCGCTCACCGAGGAGCGGCGCCGGGAGATGGTGAAGCAGGTCCGCAAGCGGGCGGAGGAGGCACGCGTCGAGCTGCGCGTCCATCGACGCGAGGTCGCCGACCACCTGAAGAAGGGCCTCCGCGACGGCAGCCTCTCGGAGGACGAGGAGCGTCGCGAGCTCGAGGCGCTGCAGCGCATGACGGACCGCTTCGTCGAGATCGTCGACGCGCGCAGCGAGCGCAAAGAAGCGGAAGTGATGGAGGTCTGAGCCGCTGCCGCTCCGTGAGCATCCGCGACACGTCGCGATCATCATGGACGGCAACCGCCGCTGGGCCGCAGCGCGCGGCCTGCCGGCCATCGCCGGCCACGTCCAGGGGGTCGAGGCGATCCGTCCCATCGTGCGGGTCGCGCCCGACAAGGGGATCGAGGTCCTCTCGCTCTACGTCTTCAGCCGTGAGAACTGGCGGCGTCCCGATGACGAGGTGGCAGGGCTGCTCGGCCTGATCGACGGCGCCGTCCGCCAGTACACCGATGAGCTCGTTGCCGAGGGGATCCGAGTGCGGGTCATCGGTCGCCTTCACGAGGCGCCGGCAGATATCGTGCGCTCCATTCGGGAGGCGGAGGATCGGACACGAGGCGGGGAGAAGATGGCGCTCAACATCGCCTTCAACTACGCCGGCCGCGCCGAGATCATCGACGCTGCGCGGGCGCTGGTCGCGGCCGGGGTGCCCGCCCCCGACATCGACGAGGAACGCTTCGGCGAGCAGCTGTACACCGCCGGCCAGCCCGATCCGGACCTGATCGTGCGGACCGGCGGGGAGCAGCGCACCAGCAATTTCCTGCTGTGGCAGGGTGCCTACGCCGAGCTCGTCTTCTCCGACACCCTGTGGCCGGACTTCTCCGAGGCCGATCTGGATGCCGCGATCGAGGAGTTCGCCCGACGTCAACGCCGCTACGGGGCATGATGAGCCGATGCTCGCCACCCGCCTGATCAGCGCCGCCATCCTGGTGCCGATCGTCGTTGCGGTCGTGATCGCCGGCGAGCCGTGGGTCTCGTCCCTGGTGGCCCTCCTCATCTTTCTGGCGATGGTCGAGCTGATCTCTCTCCTCGACGCCGGCGGCTTCGCGCCGCCCCAGGTCGTCGCGCTGGCGACCGGCCTGGTCGTGGCGGGCGCCGGCCTGGTCGCCGCCAACCAGGCACTCGTGGGTGGAGCGCTGGCCGACCTGCTGCGCGCCTCCGATCCGCCCGGCCTGCCGGCGGTCGCCTTCGCTGCCGCCGTGGTGGTGCTGGGTGTGGCCGGATTCACGCGCGCCGAGCCGCGGGACGGATTCATGACCTGGGCCGTCACCTCGTTCGGCGTCGCCTACGTTGGGCTCCTGGCCCCGTTCATCGCGGTGGTCGCTCACCTGGCGCCCGCGGGTGGCAGCGCCACCACTCCCATCGGCGCCCTGAGCCTGCACGCGGGGACTGCCTGGATGCTGCTCCTCCTGCTCGTGGTGTGGGGCTACGACTCGGGCGCGTACCTGACTGGGCGGTGGCTGGGGAGACGGCGGCTCATCGATCACATCAGCCCGTCGAAGACGGTGGAGGGACTCGTCGGCGGCCTGCTGGTCGCCACCGTGGCCGCGGGAGCCGGCGCGTGGCTGATCGGGCTCGACCCCTGGCAGCCACTCGTCCTCGGCCCGATCATCGGCCTCGCCGCCCAGGCCGGCGACCTGGCCGAGTCGCTGGTCAAGCGGGCCGCCGGCCGAAAGGAGTCCGGGTTCCTGGTGCCCGGGCACGGCGGGGTGCTGGACCGGATCGATTCCTTCCTCTTCGCCGCGCCCGTCCTGGTCGCCTACGCGCTGCTGATCGCCGGCTACAGCCTGTGACCGGGGTCGTCCTGCTCGGGTCGACCGGATCCATCGGACGGCAGACGCTGGAGGTGATCGCGGCGCACCGGGATCAATTCTCCGTCGTTGGGCTGGCGGCCGGGCGCGCAACCGACGAGTTCGCCGCGCAGCTGGCGGCATGGCCGACGGCGCGTGCCTGGTGCGCCGACGCTCGCCCCCGCGACCTGGCGCCCGAGCGCTGGGCGGCCGACGGCCTGGAGCAGCTCGCCACCCTCGACGGAGCCGAGATGGTCGTGGTCGCCACCACCGGCATGACTGCCCTGCCCGCCGTGCTGGCCGCGCTGGGCAGCGATCGACGCGTGGCGCTCGCCAACAAGGAGACGCTCGTCACCGGCGGGCACCTCGTCGAGCGACTCCTGGCCGACCTCGACGGCGACCCGGTCGAACGCCTGCGGCCGATCGACTCGGAGCATTCGGCGATCTGGCAGTGCCTCGCGGGGGAACGCCTCGACGACGTCGAGCGTCTGGTCCTCACCGCATCGGGAGGCCCGTTCCTGGGTCGCGCGAGCGACGAGCTCGAGGACGTGACCCCGGCCGAGGCGCTGGCGCACCCAACCTGGCAGATGGGCCCGAAGATCACGATCGATTCGGCCACGCTCGTCAACAAGGCATTCGAGGCGATCGAGGCCAGATGGCTGTACCGCATCCCGTACGATAGGATTCAGGCCGTGATCCACCCCCAGAGCGTGGTGCACTCGCTGGTCGAGTTCACCGACGGCTCGTATAAGGCCCAGCTCGGCCTCCCCGACATGCGCCTCCCGATCCAGTACGCGCTGACCTACCCGCAACGCCTCCCGTCGCCGGCGCGCCATGCCGCGCCCCAGGAGTGGGGAGCGCTGCAGTTCGAGGCGCTCGAAGCGGGCCGCTTCCCGGCGTACGATGCGGCGCGCGCCGCGGCAGCGGCGGGTGGCAACCGGGGGACGATCCTCAACGCCGCGGACGAGGCCGCGGTGGCGGCCTTCCTGGCGGGCACGATCAGCTTTCCACGCATCGCCGAGGTGATCTCCGGCGCGGTCGAGCGCTGGGGCGACGGCGCGGAGCCGGACCTCGCCGGGATCATCGCCCTTGACGGCGAGGTGCGAGCCGCACTGAGCGTTGAGCTCGGCCTCGGCGGCGCCGCCTGATGGATGTCCTCGGAACCATCCTCGCCTTCATCGGCGTGCTGGTGGTCCTCGTCCTGGTCCACGAGCTCGGCCACTTCATCGCGGCCAAGCGCGCGGGCATCACCGTGCAGGAGTTCGGCGTCGGCTTTCCGCCCCGCGTCGGCTCAGTGGTCTGGCACGGCACCCGCTATTCGCTCAACTGGATCCCGCTGGGCGGCTTCGTGAAGATGCTGGGGGAGGACGGCGATCTCGAAGCCGAGAAGATGCGGCAGCGCGGCCTCTCCGAGGCGGCGGTGGACAAGGCGATGGAGGGCGCCTTCAACCGGAAGCCGATCTGGGTGCGGCTCGTGGTCCTCGTGGCGGGGGTCACGATGAACTTCCTCCTCGCCGCGGTCCTCTTCGCGGTGGTTGCGAGCCTGTCGGGGACGGAGGGGCACGGACCCTTGACCGTCACGGAGGTCCAGGCCGGCAGCCCGGCGGTCACGGCGGGGCTCGAAGTGGGGGACGTGATCCTGGCCGCCGATGGCCGGACCTTCGACGTCTCGCAGGACCTGACCGCCTACGTCCGCGGCAGGGCGGGGCATCTCGTGGAGCTCAGCGTGCGGCGCGATGGCGAGCTGATGACGATCCGGGTCACGCCGCGGGCCCTCAGCGACGCCGAGCGGGCGAAGGGCCTGGGGGCGGTGGGCTTCAGCTATGAGCCCGGGGAAATCGTCGAGGTGCCGCCGACCGCCAGCGGTCCGGTGGAGGCCGCCTGGGAGGGGATCGGCACAGCGGGCGGCATCGCGCTGGAGATCCCCGGCGGCCTCGCCGCCGCCGTGGCGGGACTGCTCGGCCTGGCGCCCGACGCCGGCACGGCCGTCGGGCCGATCGGCATCGCCTCCGAGACGGGTCGCGTCCTCGAGGCGCCGTTCCGGGTGCAGCTCTACTTCATGGGGCTGCTGTCGGTCAACCTGGCGGTCCTCAACGTCCTTCCCTTCCCGCCGCTGGACGGTGGCCGGATCGCGGTGACGGTGGTCGAGGCGGTCCGCCGCCGACGCCTCCCCGCCGAGCGCGAGGCGCTGGTGTACCTCACCGGCTTCATGGTCCTGATCGTCCTGGTCATCCTGATCTCGATCCGAGACGTGGCCAACCTGATCGGCGGCTAGCGGCTCCAGCCCCTCTCAGCCGGTGGCGGGAGGCCGCCTCGGCTGCTATACTCCGGGCGGTTTCGCGGACCGTTCGAGCGGACCAAATTGATACTGATCATGAGTGCAACGTGGGTCGGTTCGCCAGTCCCACGTTTTTGTTTCTGCCCGGATGGGGCGAGGTGCGGATGTGAACCGGGACTTCATCGGAGCCTTGCTCCAGCTGAACGCTGAAAAGGGCGTTCCCCAGGAGATCCTGATCGAGACCCTGGAGCAGGCGATCGAATCCGCCTACCGCCGGAATGCCGACGCCCCCGAGAACGTGGTGGTGCGCGTCGACCCGGAGTCCGGCGAGATCAGCGTCTTTCGCGAGTACGAGGTGGTCGCCACCCCCGACGAGGTCGAGGATCCCGAGCTCCAGATGCTCGTCGCCGCCGCCCAGCAGATCGACCCGACCACCGGGGTGGGGGCCAAGGTCCGCGTACCGGAGAACGTGACCCAGGCGCAGCTCGGCCGCATCGCCGCCCAGACCGCCGGGCAGGTCTACCGCCAGCGACTGCGCGAGGCGGAGCGCGACGTGGTCTACAGCCAGTACGCCAGCCGTGAGGGAGAGATCATGACCGGCGTGGTGCATCGCACCACCGACCAGGCCGTCGTCCTCGACCTGGGCAAGGGCGTCGAGGCGGTCCTCGCAGTCAGCGAGCAGCTTCCCGGTGAGCACTACCGCATCGGCCAGCACCTGAAGGTCTACGTGCTCGAGGTGCGCCGCACGACGCGGGGCCCGGTGCTGGTCGTCAGCCGCACCCACCGCGGCTTCCTGCGCCGCGTGATGGAGATGGAGATCCCCGAGATCTACAACGGCACGGTGGTGATCCGGGGCATCGCCCGCGAGGCGGGGAGTCGGTCAAAGGTCGCGGTCGAGAGCCGCCAGGTGGGCGTCGACGCCAAGGGCGCGGCGGTCGGCCAGCGCGGGGCGCGGATCCAGGCGATCGTGGCCGAGCTCAACGGCGAGAAGGTCGACGTCGTGCTCTGGAACGAGGACCCGGCGCAGTTCGTGGCCGAGGCGCTCTCGCCGGCCGAGGTCCTCAACGTGCGCATCGACGAGGAGCACAAGATCGCCAACGTGGTCGTCCCGGAGCGCCAGCTGTCGCTGGCGATCGGCAAGGAGGGGCAGAACGCCCGCCTCGCCGCCAAGCTGACCGGCTGGCGCATCGACATCCGTTCCGACGCGGGGGTCGCCACGGCGGCCGCCGCACATGGCAGCGCCCCGGAAGACGGCGCAACCCCCGAGGAGGCCCCGGTCGATGCCGAAGCGGAGGCCTGAGCACCAGCCGCAGCGGACCTGCGCGGTCTGTCGCGAGGTGCACCCGAAGCGGTCGATGACGCGCGTGGTGCGCCGCACCGATGGGTCGGTGGCGGTCGACCCGAGCGGGAAGGCCCCCGGACGCGGGACGTATCTGTGCGACCAGGCCGCGTGTCGCGACCCACGGCGCCTGGCGGAGGGGATCCAGCGGGCGTTCGGGGGGCCGGTCGCCGTCGGGCAGATCCTGGCGGAGGTGACCCATGCCTCCGCGTAGATACCAGCCGCGCCGCGGCCCGCGTCCGCAGCGCCGCCGTGACGGCGGGCCCGAGGGCGGCCTGGCGGTGGAGACCCAGCCGGTCGTCCCGCGCGGCGGCGCCCCCGTCGAGCTCCCGTCGTCGGTATCGGTCACGGACCTCGCCACGGCCCTCAGCGTCTCGCACGCGGACGTGATCAAGGAGCTGATCCGCAACGGCATCTTCGCCACGATCAACCAGTCGATCGACTTCGATACCGCCTCGCTCGTGGCGGGCGAGCTGGGGATCGAGACGGTCGAGCGAGGGGTCGCGCAGCGAGCCGCCGCCGAGGCGGCCTCGCAGCAGGAGATCGTGGCGCCCGGCAGCGAGGAGGAGGGCGCCGGAAAGCGCGTCCTGTTCACGGAGGAGGAGGCCGCCGACCTCATCACCCGCGCGCCGATCGTCACCATCATGGGGCACGTCGACCACGGCAAGACCAGCCTGCTGGACGCGATTCGCAGCACCTCCGTGGCGACCGCGGAGCGCGGCGGCATCACCCAGCACATCGGCGCCTCCGAGGTCGAGCACAACGGCAAGCGGATCGTCTTCCTGGACACGCCCGGTCACGAGGCGTTCACGGCGATGCGCGCCCGCGGCGCGCAGGTCACCGACCTCGCCATCATCGTGGTCGCCGCCGACGACGGCGTGATGCCGCAGACGAAGGAGGCGATCGATCACGTCCGGGCCGCCAGGGTGCCGATGATCGTGGCGATCAACAAGATCGACAAGGCCGATGCAAACCCCGACCGCGTGAAGCAGGAGCTGGCCGACAACAAGGTGCTCATCGAGGAGTTCGGTGGCGACGTCATCGCCGTGCCCGTCTCGGCCAAGCAGAAGGTCGGGCTGGACGACCTCATGGAGATGATCCTGCTGGTCGCCGACCTGCAGGACCTCAAGGCCAACCCGAATCGGCCGGCGATCGGTACCATCGTCGAGTCCAAGGTGGCCAAGGGACGCGGCAACGTCGCAACCGTGCTGGTACAGACCGGCACCCTGAAGATCGGCGACGTGGTGACGGTCGGACGCACCTTCGGACGGGTGCGGGCGCTCCAGAACGCGGCCGGCAAGCGCGTCAAGACGGCGGAGCCGGCGACCGCAGTCGAGATCATCGGCATCACCGACCTGCCCGAGGCCGGCGACATCCTGCGCGTGGTGCCCGACGAGAAGACGGCGCGGGATATGGCCGAGGCGGTCGAGCAGGCCGCGACCTCCGGCGACGGGAAGGCGGCTTTCACGCTCGAGGACATCAGCGCCCAGATCCAGGCTTCCGAGGTCAAGGAGCTGCGGGTCGTGCTCAAGACCGACGTGCAGGGCTCGCTGGGTGCCATCCGCCATGCGCTCGAGCGCCTGAACACCGCCGAGGTGCGGGTCAACATCGTCAGCGAGGGGGCGGGCGATATCAACGAGTCCGACGTGCAGCTGGCCAGCGCATCGGAGGCGGTCGTCATCGGCTTCAACACCAAGCTCGATCCCGGCGCCCAGCGCGCGGTCGATGCGCTTGGCGTGGACGTCCGGATGTACGACGTCATCTACAAGCTGACCGATGACGTCGGCCTGGCCCTGAGCGGGATGCTGACCCCGAAGCTGGTCGAGCAGATCGAGGGGCACGCCGAGGTGCGGATGGTCATCAAGGCCGGCAAGGCCGGGAACGTCGCCGGCTCGTACGTCGTCGACGGTCGCATCGTGCGCGGTGGCCAGGTCCGCCTCTTCCGCGGCGGCCAGGTCGTGGCCGAGGGCCGGGTCGAGTCGCTGAAGCGCTTCAAGGATGACGTCCGCGAGGTCGCCATGGGATTCGAGTGCGGGATCGGCCTCGGCAACATCGAGATCGCCGAGGGCGACCTGGTGGAGTGCTTCCAGATGGTGTCCGAGCAGGCGTGAACCGCCGCCGATGAGCCAGCGGACCGACCGGCTCGACAGCCAGATCCGCCAGGAGCTGATGGACCTGCTGCAGCGCGAGATGAAGGATCCACGCCTCGGGTTCGCCACCATCACCCGCGTCGAGACGGCCCGCGATCTCGGTCACGCGCGCGTGTGGGTGAGCGTGCTGGGGACCGATGCCGAACGCGAGCGAACGATGAGCGCGCTCCGGGTCGCGACGCCATGGCTGCGCCGCAGGCTCGGCGAGCGGCTCTCCCTGCGCCACGTCCCCGAGCTGACGGTGCGCGAGGATGACTCGATCGCGTCCGGGGATCGCGTCCTGCAGATCATCCGCGAGCTCGACCCCGCCCCGGCTGACCCCGCCCCGGACGAGGCGGGGGAGGCCTAGTGCTCGACGTCGCCGAGGTGCTGCGGGGAGCGCAGCGCATCTCCGCCTTCTGCCACGAGAACCCCGACGGCGACACGCTGGGCGCTGCGATCGCCATCGCCATGGCGGCCGAGCGGCTCGGCAAGGAGGCGGAGGTGGTGAGCGTGGACCCGCCACCGCCGTTCCTGGCCTTCCTGCCCGGCGTCGAGCGCGTCCGCCGCAGGCCGGGCCTCGAGCCCGACGTGGCGGTGGTCGTGGACGCCGGAGAGCTGAGCCGGATCGGGTCGGTGGCCACCGAGGAGGCCGACTGGTTCGCCCGCGCGCGGATCGTGAACATCGACCACCACGTGAGCAACCCCGGGTACGGGGAGGCGGTCTGGATCGATCCCGAGGCGGCGGCGACCTGTGAGCTGGTGACGCTCCTCCTGCCGGAGCTCGGGGTCTCGCTCGACGCGCAGCTCGCCACGGCGCTGATGGCGGGCATCGTGCAGGACACGCACACGTTCGCCCATCCGAATGCCACCGCCCGGACGCTGCGCGTGGCGGCGGAGCTCGTCGAGGCGGGCGCCCCGTTGGCCGCCATCAACCGCGCCGTCTACGCCGACAAGCCCTTCAGCACGCTGGCGCTGTGGGGCCTGATGCTGGCCGGCATCGGCCAGCGAGCCGGCGGGCGGATCGTCTACGCCTCGATGACCGCGGCGATGCTGGCGAGCACCGGCGAGCAGCCCACCGCCTCGGAGGGCTTCGTCGACCTGCTGGGGTCGACCAGGCTGGCCGATGTGACGATCCTCTTCAAGGAGGTGGGGCCTCAGGAGACCCGGGTCAGTGTTCGCACGAGCGCCCTGGCCGACGCCGTGGCCATCGCCTCGGCCTTCGGCGGTGGCGGTCACCCGCGGGCGGCCGGCTGCACGCTGCAGTCCGGCCTCGAGGATGCACGCGAGCCGGTCCTGGCGGAGGCCGAGCGAGAGCTGGTCCGCGGCGATGCTCGGGGTCGTTAACCTCGACAAGCCGGTGGGGCCGACGTCACACGACATGGTCGACCTGGTGCGCCGGCTGACGACGATGCGTCGCATCGGGCACGCAGGCACGCTCGATCCACTCGCCTCCGGCGTCCTCCCGATCCTGGTCGGCGCCGCGACCCGCTTCAGCGACGACCTGACCGGCGGCTCGAAACGGTACGAAGCCGTCATCCGCCTCGGCATCCGATCCGCCACCGACGATGCGCAGGGGCCGCTCGAGCCCGTGAGCGAGCCGCCCGACCTCGCGACCGTCACCGCAGCTCTGAGGTCGTTCGTGGGGACCTTCGCGCAGCGTCCCCCCGCCTTCTCGGCCCGAAAGTCGGGAGGCGTCATCGCGCATCGGGCGGCGCGCGCAGGCAACCCGGTCGAGACGCCGCCGCGCAACGTCACCGTCGACGCGATCGACCTGCTGGGGTCGGAGGGCGGCGACGGCTGGCTCGATGTCCGCTGCGACATCCGCTGCGGTCCCGGCACGTACATCCGCTCGCTGGCGCGCGATCTCGGCGAGCGGCTCGGCTGCGGCGGCCACCTGCACGCCCTGCGACGCACCGAGGCAGCGGGCCTGCTCGTCGCTGACGCCGTGGCGCCCGGCCACCTCGAGGAGCTGGCGGCCGCGGGTCGGCTGGCGGAGGCGATCCTGCCCGTCGGACCACTGCTGCACCTCCCGGAGGTGCGCCTGGATGCCGAGGCGGCCGGCCGCTTCGTGCACGGATCGTCGGTGCAGATGCCGGGGACTGCGGGTGCGGGGCGGCACGCCGTCTTCGCCGACGGCGGGTTGCTCGGCATCGGGATCCTGCGCGATGGCCTGCTCGAGCCACGGACGGTGATTGAACCCTCCGGTGCCGTGTGAGCGACGAGATCCACGCCGTCGCGCTGGCCGACCTGCCGCCGACCGGTCGCGCGGTCGTCACCCTGGGCGTCTTCGACGGCGTGCACCTCGGCCATCGCGCCCTGCTCGAGGCGACGCGGGACGCGGCGGCCGACGGAGGGATGACCAGCGCAGCGCTCGTCTTTGACCCTCCTCCTGAAGAGGTGCTGCGACCGGGCACCCGCGTGGCCCGGCTCGCGCCCATCCGCCTGAACATCAGGCGGATCGAGGCGCTCGGCGTGGAGCGGGTCATCCCCATTCGGTTCGACGAAAGCGTCCGAGCCCTCACCGCCGAGGCGTTCCTCGCCGCCCTCTCCCCGGCGCTCGTGCTCGGCGGGCTGGCGATCTCCCCGCGAAGCGCCTTCGGCCGGGACCGGGGCGGGACGGCCGACCGGATGCAGCAGCTCGGCGCCGAACGAGGGTTTCAGGTCCGCCTGGTCGCGCCGGTCGAAGTGGACGGTGAACCCGTCTCGTCGACCCGGATCCGCGGGGCGATCGCTGACGGGGACGTGGAGGCAGCACGAGCGCTGGGCGTGGTGCCGTACCTCGAGGGGATCGTGGTGATCGGCGATCGACGCGGTCGCGAGCTGGGCTTCCCGACCGCCAACCTGCGGTTCGAGTACCTGCCTGCGATGCCGTCGCTGGGCATCTACGCGGGCCGGGTGACGGAGGCCGGCAGCCAGGTGGCGGCCGGTCACCCGGCGCTGATCAGCATCGGAACCCGGCCGACCTTCCATGACGGCGCCGAGGTGCTGGCCGAGGTGCACCTGCTCGACTTCGACGGCGACCTCTACGGACTGCGGCTCGGCGTCGAGCTGCTGGCCCGGCTGCGCGACGAGCAGAGATTCGCCGACGCCGACGCCCTGGTCGCCCAGATGCAGCGGGACGCCGAGCGGGGTCGAGCCGTGCTCGGCATGAGCTGAGCGGAGGCGCCCCGGCCGGCGTCGAGGGCATCGGTCTGGTACGATGCACCGCGAAAAGTGGAAAGAAAAGTGGAGGAATACGTGCCGCTCGCCGGAGACACGAAGAGCGCGATCATGGACGACTACGCCACGCACGATGGCGATACCGGCTCCCCCGAGGTGCAGATCGCGCTTCTCACCGAGCGGATCAAGTCGCTCACCGAGCACCTGCGCACCTACCAGAACGACAACCATTCGCGCCGCGGGCTGCTCAAGCTCGTCGGTCAGCGCCGCAGGCTGCTGGCCTACCTCGTCCGAAATGACGTGGATCGCTACCGCGCGGTGATCAGTCGGCTGGGGCTGCGCCGCTAATCACGCACACGTCGCTTCGACGACCCGGGAGTCTCATCGACCCCGGCTCGCCCGCATCCGGCCCAGCATCCCGGCCGGACTCATGGATGCCAACCGCATCCGCCCATCAACCACCAACCGCGCCTGCAAGCTGCGCCGCCCGCCACCTCGATCGGATCGGGGCTCGTGTGCGGGCCGAGCGCCAGGTCGCACGGCACCACCAAGACATCTGGAGGAATCTGTGGCAATGAAAGTAGAGGCCGATATCGGCGGCCAGCCCTTCTCGTTCGAGGCGGGCAAGCTCGCCGAGCAGGCCGACGGTGCGGTGCTCGTCCGCTATGGCGACACCGTGCTGCTGGCGACGGCGGTCTCCGCCGAGCCACGCGAGGGGATCGACTTCTTCCCCATGACGGTCGACTACGAGGAGCGCATGTACGCCGCGGGCAAGATCCCCGGCGGCTTCATCAAGCGCGAATCGCGGCCCTCCGAGGCGGCCATCCTGGCGATGCGCCTCACCGACCGGCCGATCCGCCCGCTCTTCCCGAAGGGCTACAAGCAGGAGGTGCAGATCGTCCTGACGGTCCTCTCGACCGACCAGGAGAACGATCCCGACATCCTGGCCATCAACGGTGCATCGGCCGCGCTGGCGATCAGCAGCATCCCGTTCCTCGGGCCGGTCGGCGCGGTGCGGGTCGGCTACATCGATGGCGCTTTCGTCACCAACCCGACCAACACGCAGCTGAACGACAGCCAGCTCGACCTGGTCGTGGCCGGCACCCGCGAGGCGGTGATGATGGTCGAGGCGGGCGCCAAGATCCTCTCCGAATCGGTCATGGCCGATGCGATCGAGTATGCCCACCGCGAGCTGCAGCACAGCATCGACCTGCAGGAGAAGCTGGCGGCAACCGCCGGCAAGCCCAAGAAGATCCCGTTCCTCGGTCCCAAGGCCGACTCGATCGTCAAGCTCGGCACGGCACTCGGCGACAGCAAGGCCGAGTTCGTCGTGTTCGACGTCGAGACCACCGCCATGAAGCCGGAGAACGGCTACATCGTGGACCTCGCCGCCCTGCGCGTGAAGGACGGCAAGGTGGTCGACCGCTTCGAGTCGCTGGTGAACCCGGGCCGCTCGATCGTGGGTCACCAGATCCACGGCCTGAGCGACGGGGACGTCGACAAGGCGCCCACCGCGGCCGAGGTGCTGGCGAAGTTCGCCGCCTGGGTCGGCGATGCGCCGGTCGTCGCCCACAACGTGGGCTTCGACCTCCCGTTCGTGCTGCGACACCTGCCGCACGACGCCGGCTGGCAGCCGAGCGCCGTGTATGACACCCTCGAGCTGGCCTACCAGCTCTATCCCGATGCGGGCAGCTACAAGCTCGGCGACCTGGTGCGGTTCGTCTTCGGGCGTGACCACGGGGCAGCGCACCGGGCGATGCCCGATGCCGAGGCGGCCGCGGAGCTGTTCATCGACCTGACGAACGGCCTGGGCGAGCGGCTCGAGGCGATTCGGGCGGACATCGCCGCCGAGATCCGGCGCAGCCGCACCGATTACAACCGTGCCGAGCAGGGCGAGCGGATGGAGGACATCCGACGCCAGCACGGGATCGGCCCCGGCCTGATGGACGTCCTGACCAAGGCCACCTCACGAGAGCTGGTGCTCTCGGAGAACATCCGCATCGACGGACGCGACACGAGCACGATTCGACCGATCAGCGTCGAGGTCGGCGTCCTGCCGCGGACCCATGGCTCCGGCCTCTTCACCCGCGGGCAGACCCAGGCGCTGTCGATCGCCACGCTCGGGCCGTCGTCCGACGTGCAACGGCTCGACACCATCTCCCCGGAGACGGAGAAGCGCTACCTGCACCACTACAACTTCCCGCCCTACTCGGTCGGGGAGGCACGACCGATGCGCGGGCCGGGCCGGCGCGAGATCGGCCACGGAGCGCTCGCCGAGCGCGCCCTGGTACCGGTGCTGCCGTCGCCGGACGAGTTTCCGTACGCGATCCGGGTGGTGAGCGAGGTGGTCAGCTCGAACGGCTCGACCTCCATGGCCAGCACCTGCGGCTCGACCCTGGCGCTGATGGATGCCGGTGTGCCGATCAAGGCCCCCGTCGCGGGGGCGGCCATGGGCCTGATCTCCGACACCGCCACCGGCCGGCACGCGGTGCTGACCGACATCAGCGGCAAGGAGGACGCGTATGGCGACATGGACTTCAAGGTGGCCGGCACCGCCGAAGGGGTGACCGCGCTGCAGATGGACATCAAGGTCGGCGGCATCCCGATGGCGGTGATGCGCGACGCCCTGGAGCAGGCGCGCGTCGCCCGCCTCTTCATCCTCGACAAGATGACCGCGGTCATCAGCGCCAGCCGCAGCGAGCTGTCGCCGTACGCGCCGCGGATCACGACCCTCAAGATCCCGATCGACAAGATCCGCGACGTCATCGGCTCCGGCGGCAAGGTGATCCGCCAGATCGTCGCCGAGACCGGGACCGAGATCAACGTCGAGGACGACGGCACGATCCAGATCGCATCGGTCTCGCAGGAAGGCGCCCAGAAGGCGATCCGCTGGATCGAGGGCCTCACCAAGGACGTCGAGGTCGGCAAGGAGTACCTCGGCAAGGTGACCCGCATCATGAACTTCGGCGCCTTCGTCGAGATCATGCCCGGCAAGGAGGGGCTGGTGCACATCAGCCAGCTGGCCGACTACCGGGTCGCGCGGGTCGAGGACGTGGTTGCCATCGGCGACGAGCTGATGGTGATCGTGACCGAGATCGACCGCATGGGCCGCGTCAACCTGAGCCGCCGCGCGGCGATGGAGCGGCACATGGCCAAGGCGGGCGTCAGCGAAGAGTCCTGACGCCGATGGGGGCCGAGGCGCTGCTCTCCGCGGTCGCCGCCGAGGTCAGCGGCTGCACTCGCTGCCCCCTCCACGTCGGTCGGCAGCTGACCGTCCCCGGCGAGGGCAACCCGCTCAGTGACGTCCTGCTGGTGGGGGAGGGCCCGGGGGCCCGCGAGGACGCCACCGGCCGCCCCTTCGTGGGACCGGCCGGGCAGCTCCTCGATGAGCTCCTGCACTCCATCGGCTGGGCTCGGGAGCACGTCTTCATCGCCAACGTGGTGAAGTGCCGGCCACCGGGCAACCGCGACCCGGAGCCCGACGAGGTCAGCGCCTGCCGCCCCTACCTGGACCGCCAGGAGGCGGCGCTCGATCCCGCCGTGATCGTCACGCTGGGGCGCCACTCGCTGCGTCGCTACCTGCCGGATGCGCGCATCGGCGAGGTGCACGGGCGACTGCGCCGATCGGGCGGCCGCTTCGTTTTCCCGATGTACCATCCTGCTGCGGCGCTGCACCAGGCCTCGCTGCGGGAGACCCTCTTCGCAGACATGCGTGGCCTGCCGGCGGCGCTGCTGGCCGCCCGCCAGGCGATCGAAGCCGAACGTACGGAATCGGTTCAGGCGGTCTCGCCCGATCCGGCGCCACCGGCGCCGACGGCCGAGACCGACGACGCCGAACAGATGACCCTCTTCTAGGAGCACCATGCCAGACACCCTTCGCATCATTCCGCTCGGCGGGGTGGGCGAGGTCGGCAAGAACATCACCGTCATCGAGGCGGCCGGGGAGATCCTGGTCGTCGACTGCGGGCTTGCCTTCCCCGAGCAGGAGATGCTCGGCATCGACCTCGTCATCCCGGACACGACCTACCTGCGCGAGAACCGTGACCGGGTCCGAGCCATCCTGCTGACCCACGGCCACGAGGATCACACCGGCGCCCTCCCGTACGTCCTGCCGCAGATCCCCGGCACCCCGATCTACACCAGCCGCCTGACGGCCGGCCTGGTCACCGGCAAGCTGAAGGAGCACAAGCTGCTCGAGCAGACCCGGCTGGTCGTGGTCGAGCCGGCGGTCGAGTTCCGTGTCGGCGCGTTCGCCATCACGCCCTTCCGCGTCAACCACTCCATCCCCGACGGGATGGGCTTCGCCATCAGGACCCCGCTCGGAACGGTCGTGCACACCGGCGACTTCAAGTTCGACCACACCCCGCCGGACGGCCGCCGCGCCGACCTTGGCCTGATCGCCGAGATCGGCAACCACGGCGTCGAGTTCCTCCTCTCCGACTCGACGCGCGCCGAGCGCGAGGGCTATACCCTGTCGGAGGAGACGGTGGGGGAGTCGCTCAAGCAGCTCGTTCGCGAGGCGACCGGCAGGGTCATCGTCGCCACCTTCGCCAGCAACATCGGCCGCGTCCAGCAGGTGCTCGACGCCGCCTGGGCCAGCGGCCGCAAGATGGTGGCGCTGGGGCGCAGCATGGAGCAGAACATCGCGATCGCCCTCGAGCTGGGCTACCTCGACCCACGCGACGGGACGCTGACCGGCAAGGACGGCCTGCAGCGCCTCCCGAAGGACCGGCTGGTGGTGATGACCACCGGATCACAGGGTGAGCCGATGTCCGGCCTGACCCGGATGAGCAACCGCGACCATCGGTCCATCACGGTCGAGCCGGGGGACACGGTGATCATCTCCGCCTCGCCGATCCCCGGCAACGAGGAGGCGGTCGCCAAGACGATCGACAACCTCTTCAAGGAGGGGGCGATGGTCCATTACGAGCCGCTGGTGCATTGCCACGTCTCGGGCCACGGCTCCCGCGAGGAGCTGAAGCTGATGCTCGGCCTCGTCAAGCCACGGCACTTCATCCCGGTGCACGGCGAGTACCGGATGCTCGTGCAGCACGGGCTGCTGGCCGAGGGAGCCGGCGTCCCGGTGGACGGCATCTTCGTGCTGGAGAATGGACAGGTGGTCGAGTTCGACGGCACGCGGGCACGGCTGGCTGGCTCCGTCCCTGCCGGCGCGGTCCTGGTCGACGGCATCGCCGCCATCGACGGGGTGGATGGCGTCGTCCTGCGCGACCGGCGCGCCCTCGCCTCGGATGGCGTCGTGATGGTCGCGCTGACCGTCGATCGCGCGACCGGGCAGGCCGTCTCCGGACCGGACCTGGTCGGGCGCGGCTTCCTCTCCGACCCTGACGACCCGGTCATGGCGGCGGCCTGCCAGCACCTGACCGACGCGCTGCTGCAGCCGGTCGCCGACGCCCACGCCGCCGAGGTGGGCTACCTGAAGACGAAGATCCGCGATACCCTGTCGCGCTTCTTCTTCGAGCGCACCAAGCGCCGGCCGATGATCCTGCCGATCGTGATGGAGGTCTGAGGCGCCGGTGACCAGGCGGCGCAGGAACGGGTCGCGGCGGGGCAGCTCGCGTCGCCGCAAGGCGTCGACCACGGTGACCATCAGCGGGCGCGTCGCGCGCGAGGTGCTGGCGCTGCTGCTGCTGGTGGCCGCCGTCATCAGCACCATCGCCCTCTTCGCGCCTGATGCAGGGCTGATCGTCAAGCCCTGGCACGACGCACTGTCGTTCCTGCTCGGCTGGGGGATCGCCTTCGCGCCGGTGCTGCTGGCCGGCTTCGCGTTCATGCTCTGGCTCAAGACGATGCCGGCCGAACGCTGGATGGCCGCCACCGGCGCGGCGATCATGTCCGTGGGCCTGCTGGGGATGTTCCACCTGACCGGCGGAAACGGGGCGGAGGGGGTGGATCGCGGCGAGGGTGGGGGAGCCATCGGCTTCGCCGCGTCGGCCGCGCTGAGCAGCGCGATTGGCGCCGCCGGGGCGTGGGTCGTGCTGGGCCTGATGCTGGTCGTGGGGCTGCTGCTCTACTTCAACATGACGGTCGGAGACCTGGTTGCCGCCTGGCTGCAGCGGCGCGACGAGCGGACGGAGCTGGCGGAGATCGAGGCGCGGCGGGGAGCGGCGGATCCTCGTGCCCGGCCCGAGGCGGCGCTCGCGACCGCGGCTCCGGGGCAGCGCGGATTGCTGGATCGAGTGCGCAGTGTCCTGGGAGCCGGCGATGTCGAGGAGGAGCCGCTGATCCTGCGTCGCGCCCGGCCTCCGGAGGGCGCTGCGCCGCTGCCGCGTCCCCGCGACGTGCCGTTCCCGATCGGGGAGATCGAGCCCGCCCAGGCGGTGCCGGTCACCGTCGACGAGCTCGAGAGCGAGGAGACGGCGCACCTGGCCGAGGTCGAGCACCACGAGGTGGCGGACGCTGCCCTGGAGGCCACGATCCGCAGCTGGGACCTGCCGGAGATCACCCTCCTGGACGACGCCCCGGCCAGCAGCGCCGCCCAGCTGGACCTGACCTCCAAGGGGCAGCGGATCCGCGAGACGCTCGCCCACTTCGGGATCGGGGTCAAGGTTGCCCGCATCCAGGAGGGGCCGGTAGTGACGCAGTACGCGCTGGACGTGGAGCCGGGGATCAAGCTGTCGCGGATCGAGGGCCTGGCCGATAACCTGGCCCTCGACCTGAAGGCGCGCAGCATCCGGATCCAGGCGCCGATCCCCGGCGAGCCGTACGTCGGGATCGAGATCCCGAACAGCGCCTTCGACCTCGTCACCCTCAAGGAGGTGCTCAGCTCACCGAACTTCGACGAGGCGTCCGGGCGCAGCAAGCTCGCCTTCGCCCTGGGGCAGGACGTCGCCGGCCAGCCGTTCAGCGCCGACCTGTCGCGGATGCCGCACCTGCTGATCGCGGGGGCCACCGGATCGGGCAAGAGCGTGTGCGTCAACGCGATCATCTGCTCGCTGCTGATGCGCGCCTCGCCGAGCGAGGTGAAGCTCATCCTGATCGACCCCAAGCGCGTGGAGATGGCCCAGTACAAGGGCATCCCGCACCTTCTGACCGAGGTGATCGTCGACAACGACAAGTCGGTGAACGCGCTGAAGTGGACGGTCGGGACGATGGAGAGCCGCTACCACGAGTTCGCGCAGCGCGGGGTGCGCAACATCGCCGGCTACAACGAGGCGCTCCGTTCCGGCGAGCCGCGGATGCCGTACATCGTGATCGTGATCGACGAGCTGGCCGACCTGATGATGGTCAGCGCCTACGAGGTGGAGGCCACCATCACACGCATCGCTCAGCTCGCCCGCGCCACCGGCATCCACCTGGTGGTCGCCACGCAGCGCCCATCGGTGCAGGTCATCACCGGCCTGATCAAGGCCAACATCCCGTCGCGCATCGCGTTCGCCATGACCAGTGGCGTGGACTCGCGCACGATCCTCGACACGGTCGGGGCGGAGGATCTGTTGGGCCGCGGCGACATGCTCTACCAGCCGATCGACGCGCCCCGCGCCGTGCGGCTGCAGGGTGTGCTCGTCACCGACCACGAGATCGAGACCGTGGCGCGGCACTGGCGCGCGCAGGGCGGCCCGCAGTACCGCCCCGAGATCACGGCCCCCAGGCGCGATGGCAAGTCAGGTGGGCGCCCGGGCGAGGAGGATGACGAGGGAGACGCCCTCCTCTCCGCCGCGGTCGACATCGTCCGGCGCTCGGACAAGGCGTCGGCGTCGCTCCTGCAGCGGCGGCTCCGGATCGGCTATGCCCGCGCGGCGAGGATCCTCGACCAGATGGAGGATCGCGGGATCGTCGGCCCGGCCGATGGGAGTCGCTTCCGCGAGGTCCTCGTCACGCCCGATGGATGGGGAGGCGAGGTCAGTCCCGGCGAGGACGGGGAGTGACGGAGCGGGAACCCACCAGGCTCGGCACGGTGCTGCGAACCGCCCGCGAGGCGAGGTTCATCGACCTGGCCCGCGTGGAGCGGGACACCAGGATCCGAATACGGTACCTGTCCGCGCTCGAGCGCGGTGACTACCGCGACCTGCCCGAGCCGATCTACACCCGCGGCTTCATACGCAACTACGGCCTCTATCTGGGCCTCGACCCGGAGTACCTGATCGACCTGTATCGGCTCGAGCGCGGCACCGCCGTCGAGCGTCCCGCCGTGCCGTCCGCGCGCCGGCCGATGGCCGCGCGCCAGGGCCGTTCCCTCGTGGTCAGCTCGGGCGCGATCGCGGCCGCGATCCTGACCGTGCTGGTGGTGGCCTTCGTGGTGTACCTCGTCGGCGAGCTGGTCACCTTCGCGCGCACCCCGGACCTGCGCATCACCGATCCCGCCGCCGACGTCGTCGGCTGGGAGGGGGACGAGTACACGATCCGCGGCATCACCGAGCCGAACTCCACGATCACGACCGATGGCCTGCGCCAGAACCCGACGACCACGGCGGATGCGAGCGGCGCCTTCAGCGTGCGCGTCGGGCTCGTCCCCGGCGCCAACGTCATCACCCTCGTCGCCAACGACCCCCTCACAGGCCGCGACAGTGCGCCGGTGAGCCGGACGATCACGGTGGTGATGCCAGCGAGCCCCACGCCCAACCCGACGGGCAGCGCGCTGCCCTCGCCGACGGCGAGCGGCGGCAGCGGGCCAGAGGCGCGAAGATAGGGGAGCGATCACCGCAGGAGACGAGATGGCCGATTCTTCATTCGACGTGGTGAGCGACTTCGATCAGCAGGAGCTGGTCAACGCGCTCGACCAGGTGCGTCGCGAGGTGGCGACGCGCTACGACTTCAAGGGCGCCAAGGTATCGCTGGAGCTCGGCAAGGATGAGATCACGCTCCACGCCGACGACGAGTTCCGCGCCGGCTCGGTGAAGGACCTGCTCGAGACGAAGGCGGTCCGCCGTGGGCTCTCGCTGAAGGTCTTCGACTGGGGCAAGCTCGAGCCGGCCGCAGGCGGAACGGTGCGCCAACGGATCGGGCTGCATCGCGGACTCACTACCGAGCAGGCCAAGGAGATTGCCAAGATGGTGCGCGAGCGCTTCCCGAAGGTAAAGCCCGCAATCCAGGGTGACGCGGTCCGGGTCTCGGGCAAGAGCAAGGACGAGCTGCAGGGCGTCATCAGCCACCTGCGCGGCCTCGACTACGCGGTGGCGCTGCAGTTCATCAACTACCGATGAGCCCCCCGAGCGAGGAGGAGCTGGCGCGGGCGGGAGCACAGCTGGGCGACGCCCTGCGGGCCCGCGCCTGGCGCATGGCCACCGCCGAGTCGTCGACCGGCGGCCTGATCGGGCACGCCATCACGATGACCCCGGGCGCCAGCGACTACTACGCCGGCGGCGTCATCTGCTACTCCAACCTCGCCAAGGAGAAGGCCCTCGGCGTCCCGCACGAGCTGATCGAGGCGCACGGTGCCGTCTCGGAGGAGGTCGCCGCCGCGCTGGCGACGGGTGCCGCGCACCGCTTCGAGACCGAGATCGGGATCAGCGTGACCGGCATCGCCGGACCCGAGGGCGGGAGCGACCGGAAGCCGGTCGGGACCCACTACCTGGGCGTCGCGCGCCGGGGCCACCCGGCCCGCGTCGAGCACCGCGTCTTCAGCCACGATCGCGATGGCAACCAGGCCGCCGCCGCCATGGCATCGCTCGAGCTGGCGCTGGACGAGGTCTCGGCGGCGAGCTGATGCGCGTCGGTGAGCGGATCCACGTCATCGGCATCGCCGGCTCTGGGGCCGCAGGGGTGGCGCTCCTGCTTCATCACGCCGGGGCACAGATCGACGGGTGCGACGCCGACACGCCGTCGCCGTACACCCCTCCCCTCGACGCCGCGGGGATCCGGGTCATCAGCGGCCACGATCCGGCGCACCTTGAGGGCGTCGATCGAGTTGCCATCACGCCCGCCCTGCGCGCCAACCCCGACCTGCCCGAGCTCGTCGCGGCACGGGCGGCGAACCTCCCCATCGTCACCTGGCAGGCGCTCCTCGGCGAGCTGATGGCGGCTGAGGGTCACATCGGCCTGGCTGTCACCGGCACCCACGGCAAGTCAACCACCACCGCGCTGCTGGGGCACCTGCTCGAATCCGCCGGGATGGATCCGACGGTGGAGGTCGGCGCCTTCATTCCCGCCTGGGACGCCACCGTCCGACAGGGTGGCGGCGCGCCGTTCCTGGTCGAGGGCGACGAGTTCGGGGACAACTTCCTGAACTACCACCCGGCCGGTGCCATCGTCACTAACGTCGAGATGGACCACCCCGACTACTTCGCCGACCGCAACGCCGTGCTGGACTCGATGGAGCGCTTCGTGCGCGAGATGGGGGAAGACCCACGCCTCGGAGGCCGGCTCCTCCTCACGAACGCGTTGGACAGTGGCTCCCAGGCCCTCCTGGAGCGCCTGGGAGGCTGGGAAGGCCGGATCCTACGATATGGCCCGGGCGGCGAGGTCGAGGCGCACGAGGTGGCCTACGCGGGCGGGGGAGCGAGCTTCACACTATTCGAACAGCCGTTCGATTCACCACTGGCGGGGGAGCACAACGTCCTGAACGCGACCGCGGCGCTGACGATGGCG
>DASYRA010000037.1:0-17372 GCA_036004845.1 Candidatus Limnocylindria bacterium | reverse complement strand
GCTGGGCACCACCAGCGTCACCGGCACCCCGTAGCGGGCGAACACCTGCGAGAGCTCCACTCCTGTCGGCCCGGCGCCGAGGATCAGCAGGCTCTCGGGCAGATCGCGGGTCGAGGTGGCCTCGCGGTTCGTCCAGTACGGCACCTCGGAGAGGCCGGGCAGGTCCGGGATCTTGCTGGTGGAGCCGACGGCGAGGATCACGGCACGGGCCTCCAGGGGGTGCTCGACGCCGTCGTGGCTGACGACGACACGACCGGGGCCGTCGAGGCGGGCGCTGCCGCGCATCGCGACCGCGCCGGCCTTCTTCAGGTCGTCGACGTGGCGCGAGTCATCGGGGTAGTCGGTGCCTTCGCGGCTGATCATCCAGTCGCGTCGCTGCGAGGCGCGCGGCCATGGATAGTCGCCGCCGCGGGCATGCACCGCGGCGGAATGGAGGAGAGACTTGGACGGCATGCACGCGAAGAACGGGCAGGCGCCTCCGAACAGGTCGCGATCGATGACGGCGACCGATGCGCCGAGCGCGCGCGCCTTAAAGGCCGCGGCCTCGCCCGCGGGGCCGGCGCCGATGATGACGAGGTCGAATCGGTCCACTGGCGCAGCATGATAGGTCGGCGTATGCTGCCCGCCTCATGAATCCGTCTCGCCGCACACCGAGCGCCGCCGACCTGCTGTCGCGCCTCGAGGGCGAGCCCTGCGGTTGTACGCGGCGGGGAGCCGCCGCGTAACTCTCCCGGCGCCATTCGCGCCGCGCGTCTGAGGCTCCTCGCGCACCCTCGTCGATTCGTGACGCCCCGAGGAGGAGCCCGATGTCCCTGTTCACCCGACCAATCACCATTCCCGCCACGCTGGCGCCGGCCGAGCGACCCGTCTCCGGCCGCTGGATCGACCCGCGAGCCCAGCGCTTCGGCGCGGCAACCTCTGGCCTCACGCTGCTGCTCGCGGCGGCGCTCAACGCCTGGCCGCTGGTTGCAGCCGTCGGATTGCTGCTCGGTCTGTCTGCGAGCCTCGGCACCCGGTGGTTCCTCTTCGCCCGCCCGTGGCCACTGGTGCGCACGTGGCTGCGGCTTGGCCCATCTGAGCTCGAGCACGAGCTGCCACCCCGCTTCGCGCAGGCCCTCGGCACGACCTTCCTGGCGCTCGGCAGTGGCCTGCTGGCCGCGGGCCTGGCGCCGTGGGGCTGGCTTCCGGTCGCGGCGGTGATCGCTCTGCAGGGGCTCCTGGCGGTCACCGGCTTCTGCCTGGGCTGCCGCCTCTTCTTCCTGCGCTGGTGGGTCCCCGACCTGTTCGCCCGGTTGGTCGGGCGCGGGATCCGACGCGAGGCGCTGATCTACGTGGACGGGGCGTAGCCGGAGGCGAAGACCCGCGCCGGCCGCACCGCACCCAGGTGCAGGGCGAACGCCCCCTCATGCTCGGCGTCCCAGGCGACGAGATCGGCGTCGGCGCCCACGGCGAGCACACCTTTCCGGCCGGCCAGCCCCAGGGCCGCGGCGCCCCCGGCCGTCGCGGCGGCGATCGCCTCCGGCACGGTCATGCCGAGCAGGGTGGCGCCCAGGCCGATGACCAGCGGCATCGCCCCCCACGCACCGAACGTGCCCGCATTGGCGTCACTGGCCAGCGCGACGGTCGCGCCGGCGTCGAGGAGGGCGCGCGCCGGCGGGAGGCCGCCCTGTACGACGATTGCCGGACCGGGGAGCAGGGTCGCCACGGTGCGCGACCGGGCCAGCAAAGCCACGCCGGCGGCGTCGAGCTGCTCCAGGTGATCGGCGCTCGTGGCGCCAAGGCGAACCGCGAGCTCCGTGGCCCCGGAGCGGGTCAGCTGATCGGCGTGCATCCGGATCGCCAACCCATGGCGCGCCGCGGCGGTCAGGATCCGCTCGGTCGCCTCGAGCGAGAAGAACCCCCGATCGCAGAAGACGTCGCAGAAGTCCGCGGCTCCCTCAGCCACGACAGCCGGCAGCATCTCCTCGGCGACCAGCGCGGCGTACTCGTCCGCTGAGGCGGCCTCGGACGGGACCGCGTGCGCGCCCAGGAAGGTGCGGATGACGTGCGTCGAGACGGATTGAGCTGCTTCGCCGATGAGGCGCAGGGCGCGCAGCTCCTCAGCGGTCGATAGCCCGTAGCCCGACTTGCACTCGACGGTGGTTGTGCCGGCCGCCAGCTCCTCGGCCAGCCGCCCCTCGATCACCGCACGCAGGTCATCGTCGGTTGCCGCTCGTGTCGTCGCCACCGTGCGGAGGATCCCGCCGCCGCTGTATGGAGCTCCCGCCAGCCGCGCCGCCGCCTCATCGGATCGGTCACCCAGGAAGGCAGGATGCGTGTGCGCATTGACGAGGCCCGGCGTGACCAGAGCCTCGGCAACGTCCGTGACGCCACCGGCATCGGGCGCGTCTGTTCGCGCGCCGAGCCACGCGATCCGACCATCGCGCACGAGAATCGCCCACGGCAGCGGTCCGTCATACGGTTCCGGCCTGAGGAGTCGGCCGCGCCCGGTGATCAGGAGCGAGTCGGCAGGCATCGGGCCAACCATAGCCTCTAGCCGATCTCCGGCTCGGCGATCGGCTGGCGCTGCGGCTCCCCGCGGAGGCGGATGGTGGCGAGCACCAGCCCGACCAGGATGGTGCCGGCCCCCAGCAGCTGGAGCGCCGACGGCGCCTCGCCCAGCAGGACCATCGCCAGCAGCACCGACCCGACCGGCTGGAGGGTCAGGATGACGCTGGTCAGGGCGGCCGGCAGCCGCGGCAGCGAGACGCTGATGATCAGCCAGCCGAGGACCTGCGAGGTCAGCGCGAGCGTAAGCAGCCAGGCGTGCGCCGGCCAGCTCGGGACGAGGTCGACCTCCCCCAGCGGGAGGCCGATCACCAGCGAGGCCAGGGCGCTGATCAGGGTTGCGTCGAAGAGGGGCCCGGCGGGCCGCCGCAGGTCCGAATTGCCACGGCGAAGCACGAGCAGGAACGCGGCGTAGACGATCCCCACCACGATCCCCAGGATCACGCCGAGTCCGGGGTTGGTGCCGTAGGGGTCCGTGCCGATGACACCCGAGATGAGGACGACGCCGACCAGCACGATCGGCAGCGCCAGCAGGGTACGCCGCGGTGGGCGCTCGCCAAGGATCAGCCACGCCAGGAAGGCGACGATCACCACCTGGGTGTTGCCGAGCACCGTCGCCAGGCCGGCGCCGACCAGCGCGATGGTGTGATGCCAGATGACGAGATCGAGGGCGAGGAACACCCCGGCCAGCATGGCGATCCGCACCTGGGCCGCGGGGCGGGGGCCATAGGTCCGTCGCTCGAGGTAGGCGATGAGGCCGAGCGCGGGCAGGGCGTACGCGCAGCGGAAGATCGCCGCCGTAGCCGGCTCGACGTGCGCCAGCCGCACGAGGATGCCGGAGAACGCGATCGACATCGCTCCGAGCACCGCCGTCATCACCGGCCGACCGGCGAGGGCGCCGAAGACTGAGGCGATCATCGATGCGCAGGGTAGCCGAGCGAAATGCCCTGCTGCGGAGGCTTGCCGTGCCGGGGTCGGGCGACGACACTGGTGGCGTGACCGAGATTCCGACCGGGACCGTCACGTTCGTGTTCACCGACATCGAAGGCTCGACGCGCCTCGCCCAGGACCTCGGTGCCGGGTGGCCGCCCCTCTTGGAGCGGCATCGCGAGATCGCGCGAGCCGTGTGGGCGGAGCAGCATGGCGTCGAGATCGGGACGGAGGGCGACTCGTTCTTCGTCGTCTTCACCAGAGCGCCGCAGGCGGTGGCTGCGGCGGTGTCGGTGCAGCGTGGACTCGCCGCGGAGGCGTGGCCGGACGGCGCGCAGATCCGCATCCGGATGGGTATGCACACCGGTGAAGGGGTGCTGAGCGGCGGCGGCTACGTGGGGCTCGATGTCCATCGCGCCGCCCGGATCGCCAACGCTGGGCACGGCGGCCAGGTGCTCCTCTCGGCCACGACCCGGGCGCTGGTGGAGGGCTCGCTGCCGCGCGGCGTCACGCTGCGCGAGATGGGGGAGCACCGGCTCAAGGACCTGTCCCGCCCCGAGCGGATCTGGGATCTGGTGATCGAGGGGATGGCGAGCGACTTCCCCGCGCTGCGCACGCTGAACGCCGTCCCGAACAACCTGCCGATGCAGCTCACCTCGTTCCTCGGCCGCCAGCGCGAGATCGCCGAGGGGCGCCAGCTGCTCATCGACGGTCGGCTGCTGACCTTGACCGGCCCGGGCGGGACGGGAAAGACACGCCTCTCCCTCCAGATCGCGGCCGATGCCACCGATCGGTTCCCCGACGGCATCTACTTCGTGCCGCTCGGCACGATCAGCCAGTCGGACCTGGTCCTGCCCACCATCGCCCAGGTCCTCGGGCTCGTCGATCCGGGGACGCGACCGCTCGACCGCCTGGTCGAGCACATCGGCGCCAAATGCTTCCTCCTGGTGCTCGACAACTTCGAGCAGGTCAACGACGCGGCCCCGCAGATCGCCGAGCTGCTGGCCCGGGCGCCCAAGATCTCGGTGCTGGTCACCAGCCGCAGCCCGCTGCGGGTCTCCGGCGAGCAGGAGTTCCCCGTGCCGCCCCTGGGCGTCCCGGATCCCAAGCATCTGCCCGACCTCGAGCAGCTGTCGACCTATGAGTCGGTCGCGCTCTTCACCGAACGCGCCATGGCGGTGCGCCCGGACTTCACCGTCACCAGCACCAATGCACCCGCGGTGGCCGAGGTCTGCGTGCGTCTCGACGGCCTGCCGCTGGCGATCGAGCTGGCGGCGGCCAGGGTCCGTGTCCTGAGCCCGCAGGCGATCATGGAACGGCTGGGCGACCGTCTGAAGCTCCTCTCCGGCGGATCGCGCGACCTCCCGGAGCGCCACCAGACCCTGCGGGGTGCGATCGCCTGGAGCTACGACCTCCTTGACGAGGCGGACAAGCGCGTCTTCGCCCGCCTCGCGGTCTTCGCCGGGGGAGCCACCCTCGAGGCGATCGAGCGCGTGGCGTTCGAGCCCGGCGACGCGGTCGATCCCCTCGACGCGCTCACCTCGCTCGTCGACAAGAGTCTGGTGCGCGAGGAAAGCGATCCGGACGGCGAGCCACGGTTCCGCATGCTGAGCACGATCCGCGAGTTTGCGACGGAGCGGCTCGAGGAGCAGGGCGAGGCGGAAGAGATGGGCGAGCGGCACGCGGCCTGGGTCCTGGCCTTGGTCCAGGATGGCGCCGCAGGAATCTTCGGCCCGGACCAGAAGGCGATCCTGGACCGCGACGAACGGGAGCACGACAACATCCGCGCCGCCCTGGCGAGGGCAATCGCCCACGGCCACGCGGAGATGGCGATGCAGATCTTCGCCGCCTCGTGGCGTTTCTGGCAGATGCGGGGGTACCTGGCTGAGGCGCGTGAGCATGCGGAGACGGTCCTGGCTCTTGCTGGCAGCACGGACTATCCCGACGCCCGTGCAGCAGCGCTGGAGGCGGCCGGTGGCATCGCCTACTGGCAGGGCGAGCTCAACGTTGCCCGTGGCTGGTACGAGGAGGCGGTTGAGATCGCCCGAGCCTCGGGCGACGACGCCCGAATCGCGAACGCCATCTACAACCTGAGCTTCACCTTCACCCTTGAGCACGAGGACCAGGTGCGGGCGCGGGCCCTGGCGAAGGAGGCAGTCGAGATCTACCGCCGGCTGGGCGACGAGGCGGGCATCGCAAGGTCGCTGTGGGGCGAGGCCAACACGTACTACTTCTTCCGCGACTTCGCGGGCGGCATCGACCTGGCGCAGGAGGCCCTGGAGATCTTCCGTCGCCTGGACGATCGGTTCATGATCGGCTGGACCCTGTACATGCTCGCCCTCTACAACCTGACACTCGACCGCACGGCGATGCGCCAGCTGCTGGAAGAGGCGCTCCCGCTCTTCACCGAGATCGAGGACAAGTCCGGCTACGGCATGATCTTCGACGCCTTCGGTGCCCTCTTCTGGACGGAAGGGGACACGATGCGCGCGATCCGTCTCGCGGGCTATGCGTCAGCGCTCGAGGCGAGCACCGGAGCCGGGCTCGCCCGGATCAACCGCGAGTCGGCGGACTTCTACCCCGCCGCCCTCACCACTGACCCGGCGCTGGCGGCGGCGTTTGCAGAGGGCCAGCGCATGACCGTTGAGGAGGCGACGGAGCTCGCCCTCCGCCCCGGCTAGCGGCGCGTCAGCTCGGCGCGGACAGGTCGCGGCGTGGGAAGACGATCAGGGCGTAGACGACCGGGATGATGATCGCCACCGCCAGGATGACGAAGTCGACCGGGTCGGCGTCGCCGGTCAGGATCTGACCCGGGTTGAAGTGGTGGAAGAGCGAGTACTCCTGGGACCAGGCCACGTCTCGCCACAGTGAGCCCAGGATCTCCAGGAAGTAGTTGATCAGCAGGTAGGCCAGCGTCAGGCCCAGCGCCGGCGCGTGCCGGTCGAAGCTGACCGAGGCCGCCAGGCCGAAGGCGGCGAAGGCCGACCACAGCATCAGGCCGTTGAGGAAGACGAGCGGCATCAGGCCCAGGTCGAGCTCGTCGCCCACCCCCTGGATGGCCACGCCGATGAGCTGACCGCCGAGCAGGGCCAGCATGACGATGGCGATGAGCGTGGCCGTTGCCGCCGCCAGGGTCACGTACACCGTGCGTCGCGAGATCGGCCGCGACAGGAGGACCTCCAGCGTTCCCCCCTCACGCTCGCCCGCGATGGCGCTCACCGTCGATCCGACGGCGAAGATGCCGACGAAGGCGATGGCGAGCGGATGCTGCAGCCCCAGCGTCAGGGCACCCGGCAGCGTGAAGAGGCTCCCCGAGCCGAAGTTCAGCAGCTCCTTCGGAAACGCGCCCGAGTTGGCGAGCTGCTTGAACGCGTCGGCAAAGGCGACGTACACGACCGGGATCAGCATCCCCCAGCCCACCGAGGCGACCACGATCGCCGCCAGGCGGACCCGGTTCCAGCGCAGCGTCTGCAGGTAGAGGCGCAGGTTCATCCGCGCATCTCCTCGCTCGCCTCGTCCCCGGCGTAGTACTCCAGGAACGCCTCCTCCAGCCGCGCGGGCTCGATCGTCAGGTCCTCGAGCGAGGGCGAGGCGATGGCGCGCACGAAGCCTGAGACGTCGCCCTGGAGGGTGGCGCGCATGCGATCGCCCTTCACCTCCACGTCAGCCAGGCCGGGGATGCCGGTCAGATCGGGCGCAACGCCGCGCCAGCGTAGCTCGACCTTCTTCTTGCGGCGCGCCAGCAGATCGTCGACGTTCTGGAGCGCCATCAGCTGACCGGAGCGGATGATCGCCACCCGGTCGCAGATGCGCTCCACCTCGGAGAGGACGTGGCTGGAGAAGAAGGTGCTGCGCCCCTTGGCCCGCTGGTCGTCCATCAGGGCATAGAACGCGTGCTGCATCAGCGGGTCGAGACCCTCGGTCGGCTCGTCCAGGATGGCAAGCTCCGGATCGTGCTGGAGGGCCTGGATGACGCCGATCTTCTGGCGCATCCCGCGCGAGTAGTCGCGCACCTTGCGGCGCAGCACCGAAGCGGGCATCTGGAGCCGCTCGCAGAGCTCCTGGCGCATCGTCGAGCCCCGGTCCTGCAGGTCGGCGAGGTACTCCAGCGCATCGGCTCCGCTCAGGGAGTCGTACAGCGCGATCCCGCCGGGGAGGTAGCCCGTCCGCCGCCTGATCTCGACCGAGTCGGCCACGATGTCGAGCCCGAGCACGGTGGCCGAGCCTCGAGTCGGGTGCAGGAAGCCCAGCAGGGTGCGGATGAGGGTCGACTTGCCAGCTCCATTCGGCCCCAGGAAGCCGAAGATCTCGCCGGGCTGCACGTCGAGCGTGAGGTCGACCAGCGCCTCGACCTTCCCGTAATGCTTGGTCAGGCCCTGCGTGGCGATGACCGCCTGAGGCGTGCCCATCGGCTCGGCGTCCATGCAGCGCAATCTACACCGATGCCGGTGCCCGGCGTGGACGGCCGTGTCCCTTTGCGGTGCTACACTCTGCTTCCCGAACCGCCACGCGCCGACCGCTGCGGCGGTTCGTCGGTGTCATCCGATGGAACGCCAGGAACTGCCCGATGAAGATCGCTGTCCCCCGCGAAACCGCGCCCGGCGAGACCCGCGTGGCGTTGAGCCCCGCGGCCGTCACCGCCCTCGTCGCCGATGGGGTCGAGGTGGTGGTGCAGTCGGGCGCCGGCGACGCGTCGTTCATCGGCGATGAGGCATTCCGCGAGGCAGGCGCCACGATCGTGCCCGATGCGGCCGCCGTCTACGGCGACGCCGACGTCGTGGTCCGGGTCGGCCGGCCCACCGACGAGGAGACGGGCATGATGCGATCGGGCGCGATCCTGATCGGCACGCTGGGAACCCTCTCGAACCCGGAGCTGGCACGGCGCCTGGCCGAGACCGGTGTGACGGCGATCAGCATGGATTCCATCCCGCGCATCACGCGCGCCCAGAGCATGGACACCCTCTCGTCGCAGGCCACGGTCGGCGGCTACAAGGCCGTCTTGCTGGCGGCCGAGCGACTCCCCAAGTTCATGCCGCTGCTGACCACCGCGGCGGGCACGGTGCGGCCGGCGCGCGGGATCGTGATGGGGGCGGGCGTTGCGGGGCTGATGGCCATCGGCACCGCCCGGCGGCTGGGCGCGGTGGTCGAGGCGACCGATGTGCGGCCGGTCGTCAAGGAGCAGGTCGAGAGCCTCGGGGGCACCTTCATTGAGGTCGAGATGACCGAGGAGGAGAAGGCGAACGCCCAGACCGCCGGCGGCTATGCCCGCGAGATGAGCGACGACTACAAGGCCCGGCAGGCCGCGCTCATCGCCGAGCGGGTCAAGGAGGCGGACTTCGTAATTACCACCGCCCTCATCCCGGGCCGCCCCGCACCGAAGCTGGTGACCGATGCGATGGTCGCCTCGATGAAGCCCGGCAGCGTCATCGTCGACATGGCGGCCGAGATGGGCGGCAACGTCGAGGGGACCGAGGCCGGCAAGGAGGTCGTCAAGCACGGCGTGACGATCATCGGCCTCACCAACCTGCCGGCCACGATGCCCGGCAGCGCCACCGCCATGTACGCCAAGAACATGCAGACGCTGCTGAAGCATCTGATCAAGGACGGCGGCATCGACCTCGACTTCAGTGATGAGATCACCCGCGGCGCGACGATCACCCACGGCGGCAAGGTGGTCAACGAGGCGACCGCCAAGGCGCTGGGGATCGAGGTGTCCGAGCCAGCTGCGGCCCCGGCCGGAGGTTCCGCGTGAACGAGGCCGTCCAGACCCTCCCCACCGAGGCGCTGCTGCAGGCGCTCTTCGTCTTCGTCCTCGCCGCCTTCGTCGGCTACGAGGTGGTAAGCAAGGTCCCGACCATGCTCCACACCCCGCTCATGTCGGGCGCGAACGCGGTCCACGGCGTGATCGTGGTCGGCGCCATGCTGGTCGCCGCCTCGGCGGAGGGACCGCTGCGCGTCGTGCTGGCGTTGCTCGGCGTGATCCTCGGCACGATCAACGTGGTCGGCGGCTTCGTGGTGACCGACCGCATGCTCGAGATGTTCAAGCGCCGGCCGGACGCGAAGCCATGAGCGCGCTCGACGTCGTCACCTTCTTCGTCTACCTGGTCGGCTCCATCACCTTCATCCTGGGGCTGAAGTTCCTCTCGTCCCCGGTCTCCGCGCGGCGCGGCAACCGGCTGGCGGCGACCGGGATGGCGATCGTGGTGGGCTGGGTCTTCGTCACCGAGTTCCTGCTGCGAGATGGCGGCCTCTCGACGGTCTGGATCCTGGCGGTGGGCATCCCGGTCGGGGCGCTGGTCGGGGCGGTCGGCGCCCGCCGGGTGCCGATGACCGCCATGCCCCAGATGGTCGCCATCTTCAACGGCGCCGGTGGCGGAGCGGCGGCGCTGGTGGCCGCCGCCGAGTTCCTCCGCGACGCCGGCGACTCCGGGCCCCTGCTGCCGGTCACGTTCATGGTCGCCACCCTGCTGGGCGCCGTCATCGGCTCGGTCTCGTTCACGGGCTCGATCATCGCCTTCGGCAAGCTGCAGGGGATCGTCTCCGGGCGACCCGTCACCTACTCCGGCGACAAGATCGTCACCGGCGCGCTGCTGGCTGGGATCCTGGGGCTGGGCGTGGTCCTGACCCTCGTCACCAACAGCGTCCCGCTCTTCCTGCTCTTCGTGGCGCTGGCGCTCGTGCTGGGCGTGGCGGCGGTGATGCCCATCGGCGGGGCCGACATGCCGGTGGTGGTGTCGCTGCTCAACTCGTACACCGGCATCGCAGTGGCGGCCACCGGCTTCGTGCTGAACAACTACGCCCTGCTGGTGGCCGGCACGCTGGTGGGGGCCTCCGGTGGGATCCTCACCCAGCTGATGTGCCGCGCCATGAATCGGTCCATCTTCAACGTCCTGTTCGGCGCCTTCGGGACCGCGGGCGGGGCCGCTGCCGCGGGAGCCAGCGGCGACCAGACGGTGCGCGAGATCAACGCGGAGGACGCCGCCGTGCTGATGGCCTATGGCAAGAAGGTGATCATCGTGCCGGGCTACGGGATGGCGGTGGCCCAGGCGCAGCAGGCCGTGCGCGAGCTGATGGACCTGCTCGTCGCCAAGGGGGTGGACGTCGAGTTCGCGATCCACCCCGTCGCCGGCCGCATGCCGGGCCACATGAACGTCCTGCTGGCCGAGGCGAACGTCCCGTACGACCGCCTCAAGGAGATGGACGAGATCAACGACGACTTCCCGAACGCCTCGGTGGCGCTCGTCATCGGCGCCAATGACGTCACCAACCCGGCCGCCCGGACCGATACCAGCTCGCCGATCTACGGGATGCCGATCCTCAACGTCGACCAGGCGGAGCACGTGATCGTCCTCAAGCGCTCGATGGCCGCCGGCTTCGCGGGGATCGACAATCCCCTCTACGCCGATCCCAAGACGACGATGCTCTTCGGCGACGCCAGGAAGAGCGTCGAGGCGCTCGTCTCCGGGGTGAAGGCTGCGTAGCTTGTTGCTCTACCGCCAGCTCAGGGTGTCGCACAAGCACTGGTTGTGCATGAGCGCCGATCAGCCTCAATCCGCAACATCACACAAGTCGCAGTTGTGACGTGATGCCTGCGGTCGCTCTCCTGCGCGGATGTACAAGCAACAGTTGTGCCGCGGGAGCGAGCTCGTGATCGAGCCGGTCGTCTGCGCGATCTGCGCCGGCCCGGAGGGTGACGCGGAGCTGGACCGAGTCGAGGTCTGGCGCGACGACCTCTGGCGGCTCTCCATGTCCCGCCATTCACCGACCCGGGGCTTCGCGTACCTGGAGCCGATCCGCCACATCCCCTTCCTCGCGGACCTGGACGGGCCAGAGGCAGCGACCTTCGGCCCGGCCATCGCGCGGGCAAGCGCGACCCTGCGCGAGGCGAGCGGCGCGGCCCTCGTCTATGCGTACGTCTTCGGCGGCGGGATCCACCACCTGCACGTGCACCTCGCCCCCAACCGGCCGGAGGGCGTCCTCAACACCGCCCTGATCGAGGGCCCGATCGAGGAGCGGAAGCTGCCGAGCGGCGCGAGCGAGATCATCAGCCGCGCCCATCCAGACCTGCCAGAGGAGGAGGTCGCGGCGGTCATCGAGCGCACCCGGGAGCTCCTGGCGAGGTGACCGAGCGGTGGGTCGTGCTTGATGTGGGGGAGACGATCATCGACGAGACGCGAGTCTGGTCGATCTGGGCCGACATGCTGGGCATCCCGCGCCTCACCTTCCTGGCCGGCTTCGGGGCGGTGCTCGCCCGTGGCGGCGAGCACCGGGACGTCTTCGAGCTCTTCAACGTCGCCGACTGGCGCACCGCCTGGCCCGAGCACGAGGCGATCTACGGCGGCTTCCAACCCGACGACGTCTATCCCGATGCCATCCCCGCTATGGACGCGCTGCGCGCACGCGGCTACCGGGTGGCGGTGATCGGCAACCAGCCGGCCAGCCGGGTGGAGGAGCTGCGCCACATCGGGGTCGAGGCGGAGGTGATCGCCATGTCGGCCGAGATGGGCGCCGCCAAGCCGTCGCAGCGGTTCTTCGATCGATCACTGGAGCTGATCGGCTCGCCCGCACCGTCATCGGTCGCCTACGTCGGTGACCGGGTCGACAACGACGTGCTGCCCGCGGTCGTGGCCGGGATGCGGGCGGTCTGGATCCGACGCGGTCCGTGGGGCTTCATCGAGCGCCTGCCCGACGGCGTCCAACCCGCCCTGATCGTCGAGTCGCTGGCCGAGTTGGCCGAGCGGATCGACGATGCCTGGTCGGGCTTGCCCGACGCGGAGGGCAACGGCTAGACTCGGTCTCGTGCCTCGTCGAGAGGCAGGGCCGTGGCCGGGCCCGTATCGCCGGACCTGAGGTGGAGACTGCGCAACGGTGCGCGGTCTCTTTGTCGTTTGCGCACCGGAACGAGGGCAAGGGACGAGGGATGGAGCACCTGCCAGCCGTCCTCTTCCAGCTGTTCGTGCTCCTCTTGGCGACGAAGCTGGGGGACGAGGCCTTCAAGCGGCTCGGACAGCCGGCGCTGGTCGGCGAGATCCTCGGCGGCGTGGTGGTCGGCCCTGCCGTGCTGGGCTGGTACCAGATCACTCCCGAGACCTCGCTCTTCGCCCAGATCGGCGCGGTCCTGCTCCTCTTCGAGGTGGGCGTCCACACCCGCGTCGGGGAGGTCGCGCGGGTCGGGGGCACGGCCTTCGGGGTGGCGATCCTGGGCGTGGCCCTGCCGTTCGCCGGAGGCTACCTGGTAGGCGTGGCGCTGGACCTGAGCGACACGGGCCGCATCTTCCTGGCCGCCTCGCTGACCGCCACGTCGGTGGGCATCACCAGCGGCGCGCTGCGCAGCTTCGGGGCGCTGGCGACGCAGTCCGGGCGGGTGATCCTGGGCGCCGCGGTGATCGACGACGTGCTGGCCATGCTGATCGTCGCAGTGGCGGTGGGCAGCGCGGATGGCGATGTCAGCGTCGGGAGGATCCTGCTGCTGCTCGCGCTGGCCGCGGCGTTCATCGGGATCGTGGTGATCGGCGGGACGGGGATCCTGCGGACGCGCCGCTCGCTGCTGACCGATCCCCGATTCGCCGAGACCCCGTTCCTGCCCGGCATGATCCTGATGCTGGGCCTGGCAGCGCTGGCCGCCCAGATCGGCCTGGCCGCGATCATCGGCGCATTCCTGGCCGGGATGGTTGTCGGTGAGTCGAGCGAGCGGCATGCACTGGAGACGGAGACGGCGCCCGTGGCCGCCTTCTTCACGCCCTTCTTCTTCGGCTTCGTGGGGGCGCAGATCGACCCCGCCGCATTCGGCAGCTTGCCGACGCTCGCCCTGCTCGTCGGGGTGACCGTCCTGGCCATCGCCTCCAAGTTCGCCGGCTCGTTCCTGGGCGCGATCCGAGCTGGTCGGAATCGGGCCGTCCTCATCGCCTGGGGGATGGTGCCGCGCGGCGAGGTCGAGATCATCGTGGCGGGGCTGGCGCTGACCGCCGGGGCCATCAAGCCGGACCTGTACGCGGTGATCGTGGGGATGGTGGTGATCACCGCCATCGTCGTGCCGCCCCTGATGGGGCCGCTCGTCCGGCGGGCGGAGCCGGCGATCACGCTGGAATAGCGAGAGGCCCCTCGCGGACGAGGGGCCTCTCAGCTGCGAAACGAAGGTGGCCTACTCGCCGCCGGGCGTGACCTCCACGGTCCCCTTCTCGAAGTCCTCCCCCTTGGCGTCCTCGGAGATCCCCTCGAGCGCCTGGGTTGCGAGATCCGTCCGGAAGGCATCATCGCCGGGTTCGGCCTTGATGATCCCGGACTCCAGCGCGATCTGGACCGTCTGGTCCCAGAGCGCCGCGTCTAGCTGGCCGATGCCATCCGGTGAAGGCCAGATGAGGGCGTTGATCTCGTTCAGCTGCCACGTCTGGTGCCCGGCACCAAGGGTGCTGCCCGCCTCTAGGACCATGTTCACGCAGTCCTCGGCGTTCTCGCGGCAGTAGATCCAGCCCCTGAACGTTGCGCGCAGGAACTTGACCGCAATCTCCTCGTTGCCATCCTCGGCAAGCCACGCGGCACGCGCGAAGAGCGCGTCCTGGAGCATCGCCGTCCCGACGTCGTTGTAGTTGATGACGTTGAGGTCCCCGGGCTGGTAGAGCTCGCCGGTATCCGGATTCTCAGCCTCCAGCACCTGGGCGTACTCGTTGTAGATCATCGCCTCGGCGACGTCGATCTCACGCGACAGCAGGAGGGTCATGTCGAACGGCTGGATGACCTTCGTATAGTCGGTCCCTTCTTCGAGGCCGACCGCACGGGCCGCAGCCGTCACCTCGAACTCGTTGCCGAAGTCCCAGACGCCGACCTTCTTGTCCTCGAAATCAGACGGCTCGGTGATGTTGCTGTCCTTCCAGCTGACTGACAGCGTTCCGGAGCGCTGGAAGATCTGTGCGATGTCGACCAGGTCCGACGGCTCGTCAGCCTCGCGGGCCTCGAGCACCTTCGGCACCCAGCTGATGGTGAACTCCGGCCCGTTGGGGGCCGAGCCGACCTGCTGCGGGATCACGTCCGGTCCGCCCGGCACGATCTCGACGTCCAGGCCCTCGTCGGCGTAGTAGCCCTTCTCCTTGGCGGCGAAGTAGCCGGCGAACTGGGCCTGCGGCGCCCACTGGAGCTGGACCTTGACCGGGGTCAGCTCACCCGAGCTCGGGCTGGCCGCGGCACTGCAGGCGGACAGCACGAGGACGACCACGGTCGTCAGGGTCAGGAATGCACGGGATCGGTTCATCTCCACTCCTCATGAGGTCCCACCGGGACCGCTCAACGATTGGCGACTGATTCTAGGGACCGTCCCAGTCCCACGCCAGCCTTTCGGCGTTCAGGCCGGTGCATCCCCCCTGACCGATGCGTGCCACGGGATGAGCACCCGCTCCGCCCCCGCAATGGCGAGATAGAAGAGGATGCCGGTGGTGGCCCCGAACAGGATTGCCGCCCACGAAACGTCCCAGCGCAACGCGCTGGCCGACTGCACGACGACGCGGCCGATGACGTCGCTCGACCCCCCGAAGTACTCGGCCACGATGGCCCCGATCAGGCTGAGCGTGGTGCTCACCTTCAGGCCCGTCAGGAAGAACGGCAGCGCGGCGGGGATGCGCACCTTGCGCAGGATGACCCACTCGCTGGCCGCGTATGAGCGCATCAGCTCGATGGCGGCCGGGTCGACCGCGGCCAGGCCACGAACGACGTTGATGAAGATGGGGAAGAAGACCAGGACCGCGGCAATGGCGGCCTTCGACAGCGGGTTCAGCACGCCGAACCAGTTGTTCATGATCGGGGCAAAGGCGATGATCGGGACCGCGTTGGCGGCGATGGCGACCGGCAGAAGCGCGTCGCGAGCGGTCGCCCAGCGTGCCACCAGCGCGCCCCACACCACACCAAAGATGGAGCCGATGAGCAGGCCCAGCATGGCCTCCAGGAACGTGTTGCGCGCCGCCGCGAACAGCGGCCAGCGCCCGGAGGACCAGTTTTCGGTCAGCGCACCGATGATGGCGGAGGGTCGGGGCAGGACGCCGCTGTGGACGGTGAACTCCCAGAGCCCGATGACCCCCAGGAAGACGACCACTGAGGGCAGGTAGTAGAGGACGCGCCCTCGCCACCGGCGGCGGCTCACAGGCTGCCCTCCTCGGCCACCACCTGGTCGATGCTGGCCTCGACGTCCTCGTCCGCTCCGCCGCCACGCAGCTGCTGGCGGACCTCGGTCACCAGCTCGAAGTAGCGCCGCATCTCGCGCGAATGCACACCGCGCGGGCGGGGGAGGTCGATGTCAACGGTATGGGTGATGCGGCCCGGCCGGTGACTCATCACCACCACCCGGCTGGAGAGGAAGACCGCCTCCGGGATCGAGTGAGTGACAAAGACGATGGTTGTCCCGGTCTTCTCCCAGATCCTCAGCACCTCGGAGTTCATCCGCTCTCGAGTCATCTCGTCCAATGCGCCGAACGGCTCGTCCATCAGCAGCAGGGCAGGCTCGAGGGCGAGCGCCCGAGCGATCGCCACGCGCTGCTGCATCCCGCCGGACAGCTGGTAGGGGTAGTGACGGGCGAAATCGGTCAGCTCCACCAGGCGCAGCATCTCGCCGGCTCGCTCCTCCCGCTCCGCGCGGCCCATGCCCAGCAGCTCGAGCGGCAGCCGCACGTTGTCCTCGACGCGTCGCCAGTCGAAGAGGACTGGCGCCTGGAAGACGATGCCGTACTCACGGCCTCGACGAGCGGCAGCGGCCGACTTTCCGTTGACCGTCACCGTGCCGCCGGTCGGCTGCGTGAGATCACCGATGATCCGCAGCAGGGTGCTCTTTCCGCAGCCGGACGGGCCGATCAGCGAGACGAACTCGCCCTGCCTGATCTCGAGGTCGATCCCGGAGAGCGCCGTGGTGACCACCTCGCCGTGGGCGGCGAAGCTCTTCTCCACCCCCGCCAGGCGGACGACCGGCGCGTGCTCGCTATGGACCGTGGTCATCTCGCTGACCTCGCCGGCGCCGCGCGGAGCGTGACACGCTCGGCGATCTGCACCAGCGTGTACGAGGCGATCCCCAGCAGCGCGGCGACGAGAATCGTCGCCCACAGCTTCTCCGGACCGCTGATGTACTGGTTGTTGAAGTTGATGATCGAGCGGCCGAGTCCGTCGTTCACGCCGCCCGGCCCCTCGCCGATGATCGCGCCGACGATGCTGGCCGTGGCGCTGATCTTCAATGCCGTGAACAGGTACGGGAGCGAGGCGGGCATCCGCACCTTCCAGTAGATCGCTGCCGGGGAGGCTGCGTAGGAGCGCATCAGGTCAAGCGCTCGCGGGTCGGGCGAGCGCAGGCCCCGGATCATGGCGATCGTCACGGGAAAGAAGGTGAGGTAGGTGGCCACGATGGCGACGCTCACGATGCTGGTCCCGAACGCGAACACGATCATTGGCGCCAGGGCCACGATCGGGATCGTCTGGCTGGCGATGACGTACGGGACAAAGGCTCGCTCCAGGAGCCGTGAATGCACGAAGACAGTGGCCAGCCCGATCCCCAGGATGGTCCCCGCCACGAACCCGATCGCGGCCTCGCGCCACGTGTAGAACGCAGCCCCGAGCAGGAACTGGCCCAGGGAGTCGCTGCGCAGCCGCTGCACCGGTTCGGCCAGCGCGGCCGCGATCTGCCAGACGTGCGGCAGGAGGAGATCGGAGGCGAAGGCGAACTTGAGCGGCGGTCGCCATTCCCAGCCGAAGTAGCGCCACGGATCACCGCCGATGAACTTGGCCAGCTCCCACGCGACGAGGACGGCGACCACGAACGCCGCGAACGTCAGCAGCGAGCGACCGCGACTCCGCGGAGCGACCGCCTCCGCCATCGTCATCGACCGGCCTCTCGGTCAGGCGATGGCTGCATCGGTCGCGTCGAGGGC
>DASYRA010000036.1:0-3916 GCA_036004845.1 Candidatus Limnocylindria bacterium | reverse complement strand
CGTTCCAGCGCGAGCATCGCCAGGTAGCCGACCGGGTCAATGGCTCGCACGTTCGGCGGGAGCTCCAGAGCCCCCCGGCCGATGGCCTCCAGCGTTCGCGGATGCACCGGGAAGATCACCGGCCGGCCCACCCCGAGCATGGCGATGAGCGAGGCCAGGCGCTGGGGATCATCGACGTTCTCGGCGCGATGCAGGGTCAGCAGCACGTACCCGTCCAGATCGCGGGCGACGTCGGGCAGGTGCGCGTCCGCGAGGGGCGCGGCCCATCGGAAGGTGTCGACCATCACATCCCCCACCAGCTCGCTTCGCTGCGCGAGCCCCTCGCCGGCGAGGTTGTCGATCGCCGCCGGCGTCGGCGCCAGGAGGAGGTCCGAGAGGTGGTCGGCGACGATCCGGTTGCGCTCCTCGGGCATGGCCGGGTTGAAGGATCGCAGGCCGGCCTCGATGTGCGCCAGCCACGGCCGCCGACCGTTGCCGTACTGCATCTTGCTGGCGACGACCGCGCCGGCCAGGGTCGAGTTCGTGTCGCCGTAGACGATGACCCCGTCCGGCTCGTTCTCGCCGATGACCGGCTCGAGGCGGCGCAGGATATCGGCCGTCTGCGTGGCGTGCGAGCCGCTTCCGACCTCGAGGTTCAGGTCCGGCGCCGGGATCTCAAGCTCTCGGAAGAAGGCAGCGCTCATCGCGTCGTCGTAATGCTGACCGGTGTGCACCAGCAGCTCATTGTGTTCGTCGCGAAGGGCGCGGCTCACCGGTGCCGCCTTCACGAACTGTGGGCGGGCACCGACCACGGTCAGGACCTTCACGCCCCCTCCTCGCCCGGCCGGGGCGGCATGTGCTCGCCACAGCGCGGACAGCTGCCGTGGAACGGCGTCCCATCGGCGGCGTCGCGCAACGGCTGGCCGCATGGGCAGGCGCTCCCGATCCGCCGCGCCGGGTTGCCCACCACCAGCTCGTAGTCCGCCACGTCGTGCGTCACCACGCTGCCGGAGCCGACCATCGCCCATCGACCGACGCTGACCCCGGGCAGGATGGTGCTGTTCCCGCCGAGCGCCGCGCCGAAGCGAACGAGGGTTGGGGTCACCGCCCAGTCCGCATCGGTCTTGGGGCTGCCGTCGCGGTTGATGGCGCGCGGCACCTTGTCATTGGTGAAGCACACGTGCGGGCCGATGAAGACGCCCTCCTCGATGGTGACGCCGTGGTACAGGCTGACGTTGTTCTGAACCTTGACCCGGTCGCCGATGACGACTCCCGCGTCCACGTAGGCGTTCTTGCCGATCACGCAATCGGCGCCGATGCGCGCCCCCTCGCGCACCTGGGCCTGGTTCCAGATGCTCGTGCCGTGACCGATGACCGCGCTCGCCGCGACGTCCGCGGTCGGATGGATGCGCGCCGTTTGCTCGTTCACGCAGGCTCCTCAGGGGGACTGCATTGTATCGGCGCCCGCACCGTCGTCGACCAGCCCGCGCAGACGGGGCAGCGCGGCGGCGACCGCCCGTCCCCGATGGGAGAGGAGGTCCTTCTCGCTTTCGGGCAGCTCGGCGGTGGTGACGCCGCTGGGCAGCGCGAAGATCGGGTCGTACCCAAATCCCCCGTCGCCCCGCGGCTCGCGCGCGATCGACCCCTCCATGACGCCGCTGAAGAGCTCGATGCGCGGTGAGCGTGCCGTCCCATCCGGCGCGACGCCGGGAATCGCGAGCGCCAGCCAGCACACCATCCGCGCGCGTCGGTCGGTGGCATCGCCGAGCAGCTCGAGGATGAACTCCGCCCGGTCTCCGACCTCCGAGCCGCCATACCGCGCCGATCGCGGGCCTGGGCCCCAGTCGAGTGCCGCGACCTCCAGGCCGGAGTCATCGGCCAGGGCAGGCAGCCCGGACGCGCGGCTGTAGGCAGCCGCCTTGGCGGCGGCGTTCTCCGCATAGGTCAGGTGCGGCTCGGGGACGTCGAGGGTGAGCCCGATCTGCTGTGGGAACACCAGGCGATCGCCGAGGTCCTGCAGAAGGCGGCCGAACTCGCGCTGCTTGCCCGGATTGGCGGTCGCCAGGAGCAGGTCGCTCACTCGGCCGCGGGGGCCTCGATCGCCAGTCGCTGCACCTCGAACAGCTGACGGATGCCGGCCGACCCCAGGTCGAGCATCTGGTTCATCTGGTCGCGCGAGAACGAGCGCTGCTCACCGGTGCCCTGCACCTCGATCAGCCGGTCGTCATCGGTCATCACCACGTTGAAGTCGACCTCGGCGCTCGAATCCTCCGCGTAGTTCAGGTCGAGGAGGGTCTGGCCGCCGACGATGCCGACGCTGACCGCGGCCACCTTTCCGACCAGCAGGTGGGCCATGCCGAACTTGTTGAGTGCGCGAGCGAGGGCCACGTAGGCACCGGTGATGCTGGCCGTGCGCGTCCCGCCGTCGGCCTGCACGACGTCGCAGTCGAGCGTGATCGTGCGCTCCCCGAGGCGGGGCAGGTCGATGCATGCGCGCAGCGATCGCCCGATCAGGCGCTGGATCTCGTGAGTCCGACCCCCGATCCTCCCCGCGCTGGCCTCGCGCTGGCTGCGCTCGGTCCCGGCGCGCGGCAGCATCGAGTACTCGGCCGTGATCCAGCCGCTGCCCTTGCCCCGCATCCAGCCTGGGACGCGGTCCTCGATGGTGGCCGCGCAGATCACCCGGGTGTCGCCGACCCGGATGAGGACCGATCCCTCGGCGTACTTCAGATAGTCGTGGACGATCTTGACCGGGCGAAGCTGGTTTGCGGCGCGTCCGTCGGGACGTCGAGCCGGCGCGATGGTTGACATCGCCGCCGATTCTACGCGGGCGCACCCGCAGCGTCTTCGGCGCCGAGCTCGATGCGCTACCGTCGCGAACGATGCGCCTGCTGGTCGTCACCGCCCGCTATCCCACCCCGGACCGGCCGGCGGCGGGCTCGTTCGTCCGCGACCGCCTGCGCGACCCCGCGCTGCTCGCCACGGTGGTCGCCCCGCGCGACTACTCCGGACGGCGCCCGGTCCGCGCGCTGGCGCTGCTGTGGGGCGCGTTGACGCGGCGCGGCCACTTCGAGGGCGTCGAGGGCCACTTCGTCCTGCCGTCCGGCCCGATCGCGCTGCTGGCAGCCCGCCTCCGTGGCCTCCCGCTCGTCGTCTTCGCCCACGGCAGCGACGTGCGGGACATGACGAAGCGCAACCTCGCCCACGCCTGGCTCGCACGGCGCGTCGTGCGTGGCGCCGACGCGGTGATCGCCAACTCCGCCGACACGGCGGATCACGTTCGTGAGCTCGGGGCGGAGGCGGTGGTCGTGCCGCCGGGCGTGGACCTGTCGCGCTTCTCCGCGAGCCCGCGTCCCGCGCAGCGACGAGTCCTCTATCTGGGCGGCGCCTCGCCCGACAAGGGGGTCGAGATCGCCAGGCGCCTGGCGGACACCCTGGTCGGACCCGGCCTGCGCGAAGTGAGCCCGGACGAGATCCCCGCACTGATGGCGTCGCATGACGTGGTGCTCGTCCCGTCGACGGCCGAGGGATTCGGCCTCGTGGCCGCTGAGGCGATCGCCGCCGGGCGCTGGGTCGTGGCCACCGCCGTCGGCGGCCTGCTCGAAATCGTCCTGGATGGGGTCAATGGAACCCTGGTATCGAATGGCGACTTCGCGGCAGCATTGGCAGGCGTTCCGGACTACGACCCATCGTCTGTCGCGGCCACGGCCGATCGATTCCGGATCGAAGAGAGCCGGGCTGGGGTGGCCAAGGTCTGGGCGGAGGTGATCAGTCGGAGCGCCACGGGATAGCTCACCCGCCATGCTCAGGGCTTGAGGTAGAGGACGTCCGAGGCACGCAGCCAGTAGCCGGCCCACACTCCGTTGACGACGTAGTACCAGGTGCCCGCCTGGTTGGTGATCGTCTTGCGGATGCTGGTGTTGGCGTTCTGGTCGTT
>DASYRA010000035.1:0-7533 GCA_036004845.1 Candidatus Limnocylindria bacterium | reverse complement strand
ATGACGCCGGTCCGATGATGGATGACCGCCGGGTGGCGCTTGGTGGTGGCGCTCAGGTCCTCATGGCGGTCGTAGATCATGCGCACCGGTTTGCCGACCTTCCGGGCCAGCAGCGCGGCATGGAGCGCAATCATCGAGGGGTACTCCTCCTTGCCGCCGAAGCCGCCTCCCGTCTCCGCCTGCACCACGATCGCCTGCGCATCGCTCAGCTGCAGGGATCGCTTCAGGGCTCGATGGATGTAGTACGGGCACTGGCAGGAGCCGTGCACCGTCACCCCGCCGTCGGCCTGCGGCACCGCAATCATCGCCTGGTTTTCGATGTAGAGCTGCTCCTGGTGCCCAACCCGGTACGTGCCCTCGATGACCAGCTCGGCCTCGGCGAACCCCGCCTCCAGGTCGCCTCGCCCCACCTCGAGGTGCGAGATCTCCTCGCTCGACTCGAGCGGGTCGAAGACCGCCGCCAGGCGCTCGGTCCGGACCTTCAGGTGACGCTTCGCGGCCCGCAGCGTCTCGCGATCCGCGGCAGCGACGAGGCAGAGCGCCTCGGCCTGGTGGCGGATCTCGCCGCCGATCGGCACCAGGATCGGCTGGTCGTCGCGTATCAGGCTGACGACGTTGTCGCCGGGGATGTCGGCGGCCGTGACGACCACCACCTGGCTCCAGTCAAATGCCTCGTCCAGGTCCACGGCGAGCAGCGTGGCGTGCGGCTCGGTGGAGCGAACGGTGGCGCCGTACCAGGCACCGGGGAAGACGAGGTCGTCGGCGTACATGGCGAGGCCGCTCAGCTTGGCCGGTCCCTCGCGGCGGAGGGGTTGCCGAACGGCGATACGCCCGGGCGTGGTGCTCCCCGGAGGGACCACCAGGGCGTCGGGGACGCTGACCTCGCGAGTGCCCGGCGGCAGGATGCGCGTCATCCGGCTCTCTCCTCCTCGCCTGACGATAGCACCGTTTCCGCGCTCACCGGGAGTGACGGCCCCGGCGCAAGGCCCTCCCCGGCAGGGCCCCGGTGTGGGCGGCGCCGTCCACCACCAGCTCGCCGTTGACCGCGACGTATGCGATCCCGTCGGGATACCGCCGCGGCTGGTCATACGTCGCGTTCGACCGCACCCGGGCGGGGTCGAGGACGACCAGGTCGGCGGTGTACCCATCTCGCAGCAAGCCACGATCGGTCAGCCCCAGTCGCGCCGCCGGCGCGCCGGTCATCTTGCGAACCGCCTCCTCCAGCGAGAGGAGCTGCTCATCACGGACGAACTGCCCCAGGATGCGGGGGAACGAGCCGTAGGTGCGGGGCGAGGGCTTCTCCCCCAGGAAGGTGGAGTCGGTGCCGACCATGCCCACCGGGTGACGGACGAAGTGGGGGAGCGTCTCGCTCCACGGTCCGCTCGTCACCTGCGCCACGCCAAGGTTCTCGGCCAGCAGGAGGTCGCACAGGGCGTCGACCGCATCGTTGCCGGTCTCCTCCATGACGTCGGCGAGGGTGGAGCTCTCCCAGCGCAGGTGGTCGGGCTGCGTGAAGGCCCCGAGCCGGATGTCAGCCCAGCCCGCGGGCCCCGTGTAGGCCGCGCCCCGGGCCGCGACCTCGGCCCGCAGCCGTCCCCGCACCGCGTCGTCCGCGAGGCGCTCCTTCAGGCGCATCGGTCCGCCGGCCTGAACCCACTGCGGAAGCTGGATCAGGAGGCGGGTCGAGGCCCACTCGGACGGGTAGCTGTCGAAGGTGACGTCCATCCCTGCCTCTCGCGCGTCGTCGACCAGGGCGAGCAGCTGCTCCGGACCGCCAGGGTGAGTCTGCCGGTGATAGAAGTGCGTGAGGTGCACCGGGCCGTCCCCTCGGCGGCCGATCTCGATCGCCTCGCGGAACGGGTCCAGGAAACGGTCGCCGAGGCCATAGCGCACGTGGGTGTGGTAGAAGCCGCCGGCCTTCGCCGCCTCCGCGGTGAGGGCGGCCAGCTCATCGGTCGAGGCGTACGAGCCGGGTGGATAGTCGAGCCCGCTCGAGATCCCGAACGCTCCCTCGGCCAGTGCCTCGCGCAGCATGGCGCGCATGTTGGCTACGCTCTGATCATCGGCCCCTGTGTCGTCCCAGCCGATGGCGCCGATGCGCAGCGCGCTGTTTCCGATCACGACCGCCACGTTCACCGCCTGACCGCGGTCATATCGCCCGATGTAGCTGGCGACGCTGCTCCAGTCATAGGCGATGTCCGGGCGGCCATCGAGACCGGCGTTCAGCTCCACGAAGGCGGCGAGGTCCGCCGGATCTGTGAATGGTGCGTACCCGTTGCCGTCCACGCCGATGACCTCGGTGGTGACCCCCTGCCGCACCTTCGGCTCGTGGCGCGGATCGGCGAGGATCACCAGGCCGCCATGCGAGTGCAGGTCGATGAACCCGGGCGCCACCACCATCGTGGTTGCGTCGATCGTGCGGCCCGCCTGGGCCGGGCGCCAGTCCGCTTCGGCGATGTGGAGGCGGCCATCGAGGCTCGCCACGGTGCCCGGCCGAGGCGGCGCGCCGCTGCCGTCGACCAGCGTGCCTCCGGTGATCAGCAGGTCGACGACGTCCGGCCCGCTCACGGAACGTCGCTCCATGCCTGGAGCTCGACGATGTTGCCCTCTGGATCCGTGACGTAGCACCAGGTGACCTGCCGCCCATCGGCGGTCGCTACGGTCACGACCTCGCCGACGGCGGCTCCACCGACTGCGAGGACCTCGCGCCGCGCGTCAGGGACATCCTCGACCGCGAAAGCGATGTGGCCCCAGCCCTGGCGATTGGCGGCAGGCGGGAGCGCTGGCTCCTCCCGGTCATAGGCATAGATCTCCAGCGTCGGGCCATCGTCGCCGTGTCCCGGCAACCCAAGGTGCACGCCGCGCAGGCCTGAGCCTGGGACCCCCGTCCCGGCCTCGAGGATCGGACCGCGGTAGTCCCGCTCGGGTGGGACGGGAATGCACCCGAACAGGTCGACGTAGAAGCCCGCCAGCCGCCGCCAGTCGCGGGCCACGAGGTTGGTGTGCCCGTAACGCGCCTTCATCGGGGCCATGCGGCGCAGTCTAATAGCCGGGTGGATGGAGGCCGATCGGTCGGCGCAGTGATCCTGGCGGCCGGCGCTTCGCGTCGATACGGAAGCCCGAAGCAGCTGGCCGTGGTCGACGGTCGGACCCTCCTCGAGCATGTCATCGTCACTGCGATGGCCGCCGATCTGGCACCGCTCGTGGCCGTGGTGCCGGGCTGGTTCTCGCCCCCGGCCAGCCTCGACGACCCGCGCCTGCGCTGGATCCGAAACGCGTTCCCCGAGCGCGGCCTGAGCCTGTCGCTGCGTCTTGGCATCGGTGCCATCGGCGAAGGCGCCTCGGCGGCCCTGATTCTGCTGGGCGACCAGCCGGGGATTGGGGAGGCCACCGTTGCGGCGGTGCTGCGCGCCCGCGGCGAGCGTCCGATCGTTGCGGCCCTCGCGGACGGCGTGCTGGCGCCACCAGTGCTCGTCGAGCGGACGCACTTCCATCTCGTCGACGGCCTGACTGGAGACGCCGGCCTCCGGCAGCTCCTTCGCGAGAATCCAGAGCTGGTCACCGGGGTGCCCGTGCGCGCCCACGCGCCCGACGTCGACACGCCCGCCGATCTCGGGAACATCGAGCGCCCGTAGAATGGCCGACGTGACCATCGAGCGGATCGCAAGCGCCGTCGTCGCCGAGGACGAGATCGCCCTCGAGTCAACGGTGCGGCCGCGGCGGCTCGACGAGTTCGCCGGGCAGGACCGTATCAAGGAGAATCTGGCGATCCTGATCGATGCCGCGCGCCACCGCGCGGAGCCGGTCGATCACATCCTTCTCTACGGACCGCCCGGGCTGGGCAAGACGACCCTCGCCAACATCGTGGCCGCCGAGATGGGCGCGCAGATCCGCACCACCTCCGGCCCCGCCATCGAGCGCGCCGGCGACCTGGCCGCGGTGCTCACGGCGCTGAACAAGGGCGACGTGCTCTTCATCGACGAGATCCATCGCCTCTCACACGTGGTCGAGGAGATCCTCTACCCGGCGATGGAGGACTTCGCCCTCGACGTTGTGCTCGGCAAGGGGCCGGGCGCCCGCACCGTTCGGCTCCAGATCGAGAACATCACCGTCATCGGCGCCACCACGAGGGTCGGGAGCATCACCGGGCCGCTGCGCGACCGCTTCGGGGTGAGCTATCGGCTGGACTACTACACGCCGGAGGACCTGGAGCGGATCCTCGTCCGGAGCGCCCACATCCTCGACGTGGCACTGGATCCGCCCGCGGCGACGATCATCGCCGGCCGCAGCCGCGGCACGCCCCGGATCGCAAACCGGCTGCTGAAGCGGACGCGCGACTTCGCCCAGGTCCGCGGCGACGGCGTGGTGACGGCCCAGCTGGCGACCGATGCCCTCGACCTGCTCGAGATCGACGAGCGCGGCCTCGACGCCCTCGACCGCCAGCTGCTGCGCGCGATCGCCGAGCACCATGGCGGGGGTCCGGTCGGCCTGCAGACGATGGCCGCCACCATCTCCGAGCCGGTGGAGACGCTCGAGGACGTGATCGAGCCGTACCTGATGCAGATCGGGCTCCTGGCGCGCACCTCGCGCGGCCGGCAGCTGACCGCGGGCGCCTGGGAGCACCTGGGCCTCACCCCACCGTCAGGATCCTCCGAGATCCAGCCCGGCCTCTTCGACTAGGCCGATGTCCGGAGGGCCCGCTCGCAACGCGCTCGTGGCGACGGTCACGGTGCTGGCCATCGCGACGTTGACGCTGGCTGCCATCCAAATCACCGGAGGCCGCCACCAGCCTGTCGGGGAGCGGGCAACGCAATGTCCGTCGGCGGAGCGGTCGCCGATCGGCTCGTGCGTGGCCTTGCCATCGACGTCCCCATCCCTTTCAGCGGCCAGCACCGTCGACCCGACCGGGATTCTGATCGTCGCCATTGGTGAGCAAGTGCAAGCAGGAGCAGCCGGTGAAGTGCTAGCCGTGGCATTCAGCCAGGCCCTGCAGTTTGCGATGGATCATCCCGATGACTTTGGATACCCGTGGCTGGACCCGGCCACCCGTGAGCTCGTCTTCTCAGTGGCGACGAACGAAGGTCGTAGCCTCATTGACGCCTTCGGAAGGACGGTGACAGTTCCATACCGAATCCGTGAGGTCGAACACTCTTACACTGAGCTCCAGCAGATTCAGAACGCTGTGACCTTCCTTCGTTCAGAGGGCGTCGCCGACGCCGAGCTGATCTACAAGGTCCTGCCCGACGAGCGGGACAATCGAACGCTCATCGTCATGAGCGAACTGAGCCGCGCGTTGCTGCAGGAGCTGGCCGCACGGTTCCCGCCTGAGGCGATTGCGGTCCAGGTCGATCCGAACCAGCCGCCGTTGGGATACTAACCGGGGGCTGGGCCGACACTATGCGCCGACGCGGGACCGGTGCACACTGAGTGACGTGAGCCCCGATATCGGGCGAATCGTCCTCGTCATCGGCCTCGTGCTGGTCGTCGTCGGCGGTCTGGCGATGGCCGGGATTCGGCTTCCCTTCGGCCGCCTGCCGGGAGACATCGCGATCACCGGCAACCGCGGCGGACTCTTCATCCCGCTTGGCACGATGCTGCTGGTCTCGATCGTGCTGACCGTCCTCTTCAACCTGTTGCTCCGGCGCTGAACGGCGGCTGCGCGAGACGCGCAGAAACCCGCTCCTGCGAGTCCCGGCGGGAGTAGGATCGCCCCGGTCGCGTCCCGGTCGCCCAACAGACGCGGGACGGGCTCGCATGGACGGAGGGCAGGCATACCGTGGACGGCATTGCGTCCTACTTCAAGTTCAAGGAGCGGGGGACCGATCTTGGGACCGAGGCGCGCGCCGGCCTGACCACCTTCATGGTCATGGCCTACATCCTCTTCGTGAACGGCTCGATCCTCACCGCAGGCTTCGGCGAAAGCGACACGTGGACGCTGGCCACCATCGCGGCCGGCACGGCGCTCGTCGCCGGCGTGGCAACCATCGCGATGGGGATCGTCGGAAACTACCCGTTCGCCTTGGCGGCCGGCCTCGGCATCAACGCCGCCGTCGCCTTCTCATTGACGGGCAGAGGCCTGTCGCCCGCCGGTGCAATGGGCGTCATCGTCCTCGAGGGCCTGGTCGTCACCGTGCTCGTTCTGGTCGGGCTGCGGGAAGCGGTCATGAACGCTGTCCCGATCTCGCTCAAGAGGGCCATCGGGGTCGGCATCGGCCTGTTCATCCTGTTCATCGGATTCGCTAATGGCGGGTTCGTCAAGGCCGGCAGTGGAACCCTGGTCACCGTGTCGTTCCCAACCGAGCCGGCCCAGTGGGTCTTCCTCATCGGCCTCGCGATCACCGTCATCCTGTACGTCATGCGCATCAAGGGCGCGCTGATCATCAGCATTCTGGCGGCGACAGCAATTGCGCTGGTCTTGGGGGTGGCCACTGTTCCCCCCTCCTCGGATCTGATCACGACCCCGAAGTTCGACACGCTTGGCCAGTTCGACGTGCTGCAGGTCTTCGACAAGCTGCCGATCATCACGGCGCTCCTGATCGTCTTCACGATCATGCTGACCGACTTCTTCGACACGATGGGGACGGCCACCGGCGTCGCCGCTGAAGCGGGACTGGCCCGGGAAGACGGATCGGTGCCGGGCATCGGTCGCGTCCTGCTCGTCGACTCGCTTGCCGCAGTGGCCGGTGGAGCTGCCGGCATCAGCTCGAACACGACCTACATCGAGAGCGCGGCGGGGGTCGCGGACGGAGGCCGGACAGGCTTCGCCTCAGTGGTCACAGGCGTTCTCTTCCTGCTGGCCATCCTGCTTTCGCCGATTGCCCTGATCGTGCCGGCGGCGGCAACCGCGCCCGCGCTGGTGCTCGTCGGCTACCTGATGTTCACCCTGATCAAGGACATCCCGGTCGGGGACGTGGAAGAGGGTCTTCCCGCGCTCCTGACCATGATCCTGATGCCGCTCACCTATGACATCTCGGTCGGCATCGGTGCCGGCTTCATCAGCTGGGTGCTCATCAAGCTCGTCCGCGGCAAGATGAGCGAGATCCACTGGCTGATGTGGGTCGTTTCGGTGGCCTTCCTGGTCTTTTTCGCCCAGGACTGGATCGCCACGCTGCTCTAGTCCACCCCGCATCGACGGCGCCCGGCCGGGCCCCCTGGTCGGGCGCTACGCTGTCCGGGCCGATGACGCCCGAGCTGCCCGAAGCCCGCCTGCGGGTCGACGACTTCGACTACGAGCTGCCGCCCGAAGCGATCGCCCAGGTACCCGCCGAGCCGCGCGATGCGGCGCGGCTGCTCGTCCTGGACCGCGCGGCGTCGACGTCGGGCCATCCCCAGGTCGCGCACTCGACGTTCCACGAGATCGGTGACCTGCTTCGCCCCCGGGATGTGCTCGTGGTCAACGACTCCCGGGTCATCCCGGCGCGGCTGTTGGGTGCGCGGGCCGGCGGGGAACCGGCTGAGATCCTGCTGCTGCGCCCGCTCGGCGACGAGGTCGATCGGTGGGAGGCGCTGGTCCGGCCGTCGCGCAAGATCCGG
>DASYRA010000034.1:0-7591 GCA_036004845.1 Candidatus Limnocylindria bacterium | reverse complement strand
CGCGTGCGAGCCGGTGCCGCGGCGTGGCTCTTCGACGATCTGCCCTTCGCGCGCGTCGACGAGGTCGCGGCCGACGCGCTGGGGGTGACGCTGCGCGCGCTGCTGCGCCGCTCGCCGGCACCCGGGTCCGCGTCACGCCCGGCCACCCGGGCCGCACCGTCGCCGCCGGACGACCGAATCGCAGCCACGCTCCTGGCCGTCGCCCGCAGCAACGGCCGGATCGCGCCGGCTGCCCGTGCGCTGGGTGTCCACCGCAACACCGTGCTCTACCGGCTCCGCGCAGCACGCGCGGAGCAGGGCATCGACCCGCGCCGCGCCGAGGACGCGCTCAGGATCCTGGCGGAGGCCGACCGCCGCCACGCCTGATCGCTCTTGTGCATACTGCACAACAATCCGCCACCGCCACACCGGCTCGAGGGCTGCCGCCGGCGACCCTTGGCGGCTAGCCTCGACGCGACACCTCCCCCTCATCGCAAGGAGACCCGTGGATGGCCACTAAGCAGCTCACCGCCGCCCTGAAGCTCGCCGAGGACCGCAACCTTCGCTTCGTCAGCCTGCAGTTCACCGACATCGTGGGCCAGGTGAAATCGGTCCAGGTGCCGATGCATCAGCTGGAAGAGGCCGTCGAGCATGGGAAGTGGTTCGATGGCAGCAGCATCGAGGGCTTCGCCCGGATCGCCGAGTCCGACATGTTCCTCGTCCCTGACCTCGACACCTTCGCCGAGATCCCCTGGGAGTCCGGCTTCGAGGCGGACGGGAAGCCAGGCCCGACCGGTGCGGCGCGCGTCATCTGCGATGTCTTCACCCCGCACGGGGAGCCGTTCCCCGGTGACCCGCGCTGGGTCCTGCGTCGGCAGCTCGAGAAGGCGAAGAAGCTCGGCTATGTCTTCAACACCGGGCCGGAGCTGGAGTTCTTCCTGCTCAAGCGTGTTGACGACGAAGTGGAGGCCCTCCCGCATGACGCGGCCGGCTACTTCGACCTCTCCAGCGACCTCGGCACCGACGTTCGCAAGGAGATGATGAACGACCTCGAGGCGTTCGGGATCAAGGTCGAAACCGCGCACCACGAGGTCGCGACCGGGCAGCACGAGATCGACTTCGAGTACGCCGATGCCCTGCGCACCGCCGACAACGCGGTCACCTTCAAGACGACCTTGAAGGCCGTCGCCGCGCGCAAGGGGCTGTACGCCACCTTCATGCCGAAGCCGTTCTTCGGCATCAACGGCTCCGGGATGCACTGCCACCAGAGCCTGTGGGACATCAAGAAGGGGAAGAACGCCTTCGCCGATGCCTCCGACTCGTACGGCCTCTCCGCGATCGCGCGAAGCTACATCGCCGGCACCCTCGAGCACGCGCGGGGGATGATCGCCGTGCTGGCACCGCTGGTGAACAGCTACAAGCGGCTGGTTCCCGGCTACGAGGCGCCGGTCTACATCGGCTGGGCGCGCATCAACCGCTCCGCGCTGATCCGGATCCCGCAGATCAGCAAGGGCCAGCTCAACAGCACCCGGATCGAGCTGCGCTGCCCGGACCCCTCCTCCAACCCATACTTGGCCTTCGCCTGCATGGTCGCCGCGGGACTCGACGGCGTGGCCCGCAAGCTGACGCCGCCCGACCCGGTCGAGGAGAACCTCTACCACTTCGACGCGGCGAAGCTCGAGAGCCGCAAGATCAAGCAGCTGCCCGGCACGCTGCGCGAGGCGCTCGACGAGCTGTCGAAGGACACGGTCATCGCGGAGGCGCTCGGCGAGCACGTCTTCGAGCGGTTCGTCGAGGCCAAGACCGAGGAGTGGGACGAGTACCGCAAGCAGGTCAGCAGCTGGGAAGTGGATCGCTACCTCGAGGCCTTCTAGCGGCGGCGACCAGCGAGCGCCACGAACTGTGGCAATCTGCGGGGCGTGCAATCTGCGAACGCAACCGGGCCGCGGGTCAGCATGCTCGTGCTCAACCCCTTCACCAATGACACGCGGGTCGAGAAGGAGGCGGCGACCCTCGTTGGCGCGGGCTACCGGGTGACGGTCCTGGCGGAGGCCGGACCGTGGCTGCCGCCACGGGAGGTTCGCAACGGGATCGAGGTGGTGCGTGTCGCCCGCCACCGCTCCCGGGTGCCGGGCCTGCGGCTGTTCGCGTATGCCCGGCAGCTGGAGGAGGAGCTGGTCGCCCAGCGGCCGGAGATCCTGCACGCGCACGACAGCAACGCGCTGTTGCCGGTCGCGCGGGCGGCGCGGCGACTGGGCGCCCCGTTCGTGTACGATGCCCACGACCTGTGGACCGGCCGCCCCCGTCGTGGACGGTCGCGGCTCTATTTCGCGGCCAGCCAGCTCTACTTCCGGATGCTGGAGGCTCGCCTCCTGCCACGGGCCGCGGCTCATCTGACGGTCAGCCCACCGATCGCCCGCTACCTGGAGCGCCGGCATCGCCTGCCGGAGGTGACCCTCGTCCCGAACTACCCCGCGGCCGCCCCCAATGTCGAGCCGCGCGACCTGCGGTCGCTGGCCGGCGCCGAGGGGATCCCGGTGGGCGCGGACACGATCCTGTACCTGGGCGCGCTGATGGCCGAGCGGGGCCTCGAAGGGCTGGTACGGGCCATGACGGACCTCCCGATGGCGCACCTCGTGCTGTTGGGCGGTGGCGGCCTGGCGCCGGCCCTCCGCGACCTGGCGGACCAGCTCGCGGTCGGCGAACGGGTGCATCTCCTTTCACCGGTTCCGTCTGAGCAGGTCGTGGCCTACGCGGCCTCAGCCACGATCGGAGTCTCGCCGATCATCCCGTCCTGCCTCAACTATCGGTATTCGCTGCCGAACAAGCTGTTCCAGTACATGGCCGCCGGGATCCCGGTGCTGGCCAGCGACTTCGAGCAGGTGCGGGAGGTCATCCGCGGCAGCGATGCGGGGATGACGGTCGACATGACGGACCGCCGAGCGATCGTGGAGGCGCTCCGAGCCCTCCTCGCCGATCCCGAAGCTCGAGCCCGGATGGGGCGCAACGGGCGAGCCGCCATTGCCACGTCCTACAACTGGGGGCAATCAGCCAGGGCGTTGTTGGGGGTGTATCGGTCCTTGAGTCGCCCGGAGGGGACGAGCGCCGCTTCCTAGCCGGTGGGTGGGCCGGCGCGTCGGCGAAGGCTCGTGAAGACCGCGTCGAGATCGTCGCGCCGAACGATGCCGGTGACGAGGGCGAACACGGGGTAGGCCAGGACGCAGCCGACGCGCCACGCGACATGATCCGGTCCCAGCAGCGCCGCCGCCGCCAACGCCCCCGCCAGGCCCATCGTCGCCGCCATGCGCAGCCAGTGCCACGGGACCGGGTAATGGCGCTGCGAGACGAGGGTGGTGCTGATGGCGAGGGCTCCATAGCTCAGGACCGTGGCCACCGCGGCGCCGAGATAGCCGAGCCAGGGGATCAGCGCCAGGTTCAGCGCAACGTTGGCGACGGCGGCTGCCCCGGTCGTCACCGGCAGCGCGCGAGTCCGCCCCTCGATGTTGAGCCCGGTCGAGCCGATGGTGTAGACGCCATAGAGGACGTACGCGAAGGCGCTGAACGGCACCACGAAGCGGCCCGCCTCGAAGGCGGGCGCGAAGAGGAGGCGGAGCGCATCGGTGCTGAACGCCGACAGGAAGAGGGCGACGAAGGAGGCGGCCAGCACGAAGCCGGCCATCACCCGGGCGTAGATCTCGGGAGCGCGCGGCGCCTTCGAGATCTGCCAGAAGGTCGCGCCCCAGGCCAACGAGAAGGGCGCGACCACCAGCGCATTGATCACCAGGCCGATGGTGTAGCCCGCGGCATAGACCCCCACCGCCGCATGCCCCAGGAACGCCCCCACCAGGTATCGGTCCGACAGGTTCAGCGTCCAGCCCGCGATCGAGGCCGGGACGAGCGGCAGCGAGAACGCCAGCATGTGGCGCGCCAGCGCCCGATCGATGGCCAGCCCGACCCTCCCGGCACGCGCCAGGACGGCCATCCCCGCCGCCGCCACCGTCGCCGCGGCGACGAGCGCCCCCAGCACGACCCCCAGCACGCCCAGCCGGAAGCCGACCACGAAGACGATGATCATCACGCTGCCGAGCACCGCTCGCGAGAAGGAGAGGGCCGCGTAGGCGGCCGGCTGGCGCTCCGCTCGCAGCACCGAGAGCGGCATCAGGTTGAGCGTGTCGCAGAACACGATCGGGCCGATCGCCAGCAGGACGAGGAGCTGCGAGGAGTCGCCGAAGAGGAGCCGCGTGAGCGGAAGAGCAAGGAGCAGGAGCAGCGCGAGCCCCGCCAGCGAGACGAGCAGCCGCAGGCCGAGCGCGGTGCTCAGGACGTGAGCTCGGCCCGCCACCTCGTCGTGCTCCATCAGGTATGAGCGGAAGAATGCCTGCGGCAGGGCCAGCGTCACGGTGGTGGTCGCCAGTGAGAGGGTGGTGTTGACGATCGCCATCACCCCGAAGTTCTCGACGCCCAGCACGTTGGCGTAGATCGGGACCAGGACGACCGCCAACGCCTGGTTGGCGACGCCGCCCAGGCCGTAGATCGCCGAGTCGGACACCAGGCGCCGCGCCGACGTCATCCCTTCACGCCTCACCCTGCGTCGAGGCAGCCAGCTCCAGCAGGCGAGCGCGCAGCCCCGGATGATGGTCGAGCGCCAGCGCCGAGGTCCCGCAACGCTCGACGAACCTCGCGACATAGTCGCCGATCTCGGCCTCCGAGAGGCCCCAGCCGTGCACGTAGCGAAGGCGGGCCGGGTCGTACAGCCACGCGGCCGGCGGACCGGCGTAGGCGATCTGCACGTAGCGTCGCGCGACGTCCGCCGGGGACCAGCGCTCTCGAACGAAGCGGGCGAGCTGGGTTCCCAGGGCCGCCCTGCCGGCCTCGTCCCGAGCCAGCTCCTCGATCGCAGCGCAGAGCTGCCCCGGTGCCACGAACCGGCTCGGCGGAATCAGGTCGGCCGGCACGTCGTCGGCGATCGCGTCCGCGTAGTAGCCGCCGACGATCGCCGCGCGGCCGCGGTACGCGGCCTCGGTCGCGAAGGCCGCCAGCGGGCTGTCGCTGTACAGCTGGTCGACCACCAGGTCGCTGGTCACGATCGCGTCGAGCACCTCGGCATGCGGCCGGCCGGTGATCTCCCGGTACTCGAGCGACAGGCCGTTGGCCTCCAGCCCGGCGACGCAGCGCTGGATCGCCTCAGATCCCTTGGCTGGATCCGATGGGCTGTGCAGGACTCGCACGGGCGTGCCGACCCGCCGGGGTCTGGCCGGCGGCTCGGGCTCGTCGCGGTCGCCCGCGTGGGGAATCCCGATGGCGAGCAGGTGGACGAACGAGCGCGTGTGGAGCTGTGCCGAGGCGCTCATCGCCACCACCACGTTTGCGCGACGCTCGATGCGTCGGACGATCGTCGCGAACGCCCGCGTGCGCTCCGCCATCTGTTGGTAGCCGTCCTCGCCCGCAGCACGAGATTCGCGCACGCGCTTGCCGTTGAGGTACGGCGGCCGATGGTCCGAGCCGAGGAACACCCACACCACGCGCTTGCCGAGCACGCGCAGCAGCGGCAGGTCCAGGTTCCTCCAGAGGAGGCTGTCGTGGCCGGTGAAGACGAAGAGATCGGCCCGGCCGATCGCCCAGGCGAGGATCAGGAAGTCGACCAGCGTCATCGTCATCCGCCAACCGAGGCGTCGCCACGACCTTCGAGGGAGAGAGGCCACGCGTCGGGCGAGGGCCGCTCGCCAGCGCGACGGCCCCGGAAGCGCCGCGGTGCGCGAATACCCGAACGGATGCTCGGTCAGATCGATGAAGTGGCAGCGGCACCCGATCTCCTCGAATCCGCGCTGGAGGCCGGCCAGGTATCCCGCAGTCTCGGCCATCCCCAGCAGGACGCGCGGCTGACGGTGGGCCGCGGCACTAGGCGGAACTGATGGCCGCCTTCAGGGCCCCGACCACCTCGTCGACCTGGGCGGAGGTGATGCCGGCGTGCAGCGGAAGGGCCAGCGAGCTGACGAATGCGCGGAATGAGCTGGGGATGTCGCCGGGGGAGCGGCCGAACGAGCGGGCGAAGAACGGCTGGGCGTGCAGGGCATAGGTCCCCAGCGTGGTCTCGATGCCTGCCCCCGCGAGGCGCGCGATGACCGCGTCGCGGTCGAGCTCCGGATCGAGCAGCACGACGTAGGACTGGTAGGTATGCGACGAACCGGCCGGACAGCCGGGAGCCCTTACCCCCGCCACCCCCTCGAGCGCTCGGTCGTAGAGGGCAGCCACAGCTCGACGGACGCGGAGCATCTCGTCCAGCTTCCGTAGTTGCGCGACGCCGACCGCCGCCAGGATGTCGCTCATCCGGTAGTTGAAGCCCGCCTCCTCGAACACGAAGCGACCGCCCTGCCGGATGCCGCCGTGACTGCGCAGCAGCCTGATCCGTTCCGCGAGGGTGGCGTCGGAGGTCGCGATCATGCCGCCCTCGCCGGTGGTGATCGACTTGCGCGGGTGGAAGCTGAAGCATCCCGCCAACCCGATGCTCCCCACCGGGCGCTTGTGATAGTCCGCTCCCAGCGCGCAGGCGGCATCCTCGACGACCGCCAGGCCATCTCTCGCAGCAACCTCGAGGATCGGATCCATGTCGGCGGGGAGGCCGAACGGGTGGACCGGTATCACCGCTCGCGCTCGTGGCGTGACCTTCCCGGCGAGATCGGCTGGGTCCATCGCGAACGTCGCAAGGTCGATATCGACGAGGACCGGCACCGCGCCCTGCTGGACGACCACGTTCGCGGTCGCCGGGAAGGTGAAGTCAGGGACCAGCACTTCGTCGCCGGGTCCGATGCCGAGCGCCGCCAGGGTGAGGTGCAGCGCCGTCGTGGCGGACGTCGTCGCAAAGGTTTGCGCAGCCCCGATCCGTTCCGCCACCATCCCTTCGAACTCCGCCACCTTCGGGCCCTGGGTCAGGGTGCCGCTCTCCATCACGCCGCGGATCTCGTCGATCTCGGCCTCGTCGGTCTGGGGCCGCGCCAGCCAGATCCTTCGCGGGACGTCGGTCATGCCGGCAGCCGCTTTCGTGACTGGTACCACTCGACCGTCTCGACGAGGCCCTGTCGCAGGGTCGTCGCCGGCGCGAAGCCGATCAGCTCCCTCGCCAGCTCGATCGAGGCCAGGTGGCGGCGCACGTCGCCGGGGCGAGGGGCCACATGCCTGACCGGCAGCTCGACCCCGAGGACGTCGAGCAGCTCGGCGACCAGCCGGTTGACCGACACCTCGCGCCCGCTCGCGATGTTGATGATCCGTCCTCGCGTCCCGGGCGCCGCATGGATGGCAACCGCGGCATCGGCGGTGTCCCGGACGAACACGAAGTCACGCGTCTGCTCGCCGTCGCCATAGATGTCGATCGCCTCTCCGCGCAGCGCGCGCTCGACGACGATCGGGATGATCCCCGCGTAGGTGCCGGAGTTCTGGCGAGGCCCGAAGTTGTTGAACGGCCGGATGATTGCCACGTCCAGCCCGAAGGTGTGCCAATAGGAGAGGACGATATGGTCGCTGCCGACCTTGCTCGCCGCGTACGGGGTGGAGGGGACCGACGGGTGGGCCTCGTCCATCGGCACGTAGGCTGCCGAGCCGTAGGCCTCGGATGACG
>DASYRA010000033.1:0-24551 GCA_036004845.1 Candidatus Limnocylindria bacterium | reverse complement strand
CACCTGGGAGTCGTCTTCGAGGTGGAGGCCCAGGGTCGGCCGGTCGAGGTGCGCGAACACGAGAAGCTGGCCGGCCGCTTCGCGACCCTCGCCGAGGTGCGAGCGGCGTGGGATCGGATGGAGACCTGGTCGCGCCTGGTCGCGGATCACCTGCCCTAGAAAACGGCGATTCCGCGGTCCACGCGTATACTCGAAACGATGTCTCGGCTGCGGCGCGCCCTCGCGGTCGGCGCCTTGCTTCTTGGTCTCGTCCCCCTGGCGGCCCCCGCTGCCGGAGCCGATGTGGGCGTGCTGAGGCTCCAGCTGACGGGCGTGATCGACCAGATCAACGCCGCGTATATCGAGGAGGGGCTCCGAACCGCGGCGGACTCCGGCGCCGCGGCGGTCGTGATCGAGATCGACTCGCCCGGCGGCGAGCTGACCGCGATGGACGACATCCTCAAGGCGATCCTTGCCAGCCAGGTGCCCGTCATCACCTGGGTCGCGCCGGAGGGGGCACGGGCCGGAAGCGCCGCGACCTTCATCACGCTGGCGGGGGACGTGGCCGCCATGGCGCCGCTCACGAACATCGGTGCGGCGTCGGTCATCGGCGGCAACGGCGAGGACCTGCCGGAGACCCTCAGCAGGAAGGTCACCAACGACGCCGTGGCGCGCATCACGGAGCTGGCCCGCGACCATGGGCGGAACGAGGAGTGGGCCGAGAGCGCGGTGCGGGAGGCGGCCAGCGCGTCGGTGACGGAGGCGCTCGAGATGACGCCGCCGATCGTGGACATCCTGGCGGCCGACACCGACCAGCTCTTCACCGAGATCGACAAGGGGATCCGCGCCGACGGCTACGTCTACGAGTTCAACGGAGAGCCGCTGCCGAAGCTGACAGGGCTGCCGGTCAGCGACGGGACCATGAACGCCGGGCAGCAGTTCCTGCACATCCTGTCGGACCCCAACATCGCCTTCATCCTGTTCACGATCGGCTTCTACGGGATCCTGTCCGAGCTCTTCCACCCGAACCTGATCAGCGGCTCGCTGGGCGCGATCGCCATCGTGCTGGCCTTCATCGGCTCCAACAGCCTCCCGCTCAACCTGGGCGGCCTGCTCCTGATCCTGATGGGCATCGGCCTCTTCGTGCTCGAGCTGCACTTTACGAGCTACGGCTTCCTGGCGGTCGGTGGGGTGGTCTGCTTCCTGCTGGGCGCCTTCGCCCTGTACACCGGCGTGGACACGAACAATCCGGTCGAGTTCTCGATCAGCCCGATCCTGATCGTGGGGGCTGTCCTGCTCAGCCTCGCCTACTTCTTCCTGCTGGTGCGCGGGCTGCTCCAGATGCGCGCCAATCGATCGACGACGCTGCCCATCGCGACCCTCGTGGGAGCCGGCGGGACGGCCCAGACCCTCATCGCGCCGACCGGCATCGCCTATGCTGGCGGCGAGGCATGGTCGGCTCGCAGCCGGCGTGGGGAGATCCAGCCGGGCAACCCGCTGCGCGTCGTCGCGGTGGAGGGCCTCGAGCTGATCGTGGAGCCAGAGGAGAAGGATGGCTGACGCAGTCGTCGCACGACTGGGCGCTGGCTCGGCGGGGTCCGAGCGACCGAACGGCGTCGCCGTGGTCGATGGCGCCGGCGGCGCCCTGACCGCCTGGTTCCTCGACGGCGTCTCGGCCGAGCTGTCCGCGCGGGGCTACCCCGTCCAGCGCGATCGGGAGCGGGACGCCACCGACATCGATCCGAACGTGCGGGTGGTGCTGAACGCGGTCGATGCCGACGAGCCGCGCAGCTTCCGGCGCCGGTCGAAGGAGATCTTCGTGGTCGGCGTGGCGGAGCTGCCCGACTCACCGGACGACATGCTGCGCGCCGGCTACCCGCTGCTGGTCCGCTCGCTCTCGAACGTCTTCGTCCCGATCGCCCGAAACGGCGGGGGACCGGAGGCCTACCTGATCACCATGGAGCAGGGCTTCCACCGCATCGCCGGCGAGGCCGATGACGAGAGCTTCTTCGCGCGCGTGGTCGACCGGATCGTCCCGCTCGCCGAGTCCCGGCTGGTGATCGACAACGACTTCGTGCCCGACCTCCCCCGCGAGCTGTGGGACGGGGACGAGCACACCCAGGCGATCGCCCGCGCGGGGCAGCGGCTCGACGAGCTCGATCTGCTGCCCGCCCCCTGGCCGATCGACGAGATGCTGAGCGACGACGAGCTGCGACACGTGAAGCGCCTCTTCGGGATCGGTGGGCTGAGCTACGGCAACGCCAGCTCGCGCCGATCCGGCGATGACTTCTGGATGAGCGCCAGCGGGGTCGACAAGAGCAAGCTGCGCGAGATCGGCCGTGACATCCTGCTGGTCACTGGCTTCGACGCCGACCGCGGCGTCATCCGCCTCAGCGTCCCGCCGAACGTCAAGCCGCGGCGCGTCTCGGTCGACGCGATCGAGCACCTGACCATCTACCGCGAGCACCCCGAGGTCGGCGCCATCCTGCACGTCCACGGCTGGGTCGCCGGCGCGGTTTCGACCGAGGCGGTCTATCCCTGCGGGACGGAGGAGCTGGCGCGCGAGGTGGCGGAGCTGGTGCGCGAGGCGCCGGATCCGGGGCATGCGGTGATCGGCCTCAAGAACCACGGCCTGACGATCACCGGCGAGAGCCTGGACGAGATCCTGGAGCGGGTTGGGCCGTACATCGTCCGCCGCGTCCCGATGAGCTGAGGCCCACCATGGAGGGCGGGCAGGCTCGCGGCCTGGGCCTGCGCGTTGGCGCGTCCGGCCTGAACCAGCGGGCCCTGCGCCTCGTCGGCGGGCGCCTTCCCGCCATGACCGGCGGCTGGATGCCGTGGCTGGCGCTCTCCCGTTACCCGATGCCCGCGCTGCCCGGTCCCGACTGGGTCCGGGTCCGACCGCTCCTGGCGGGGATCTGCGGCACCGACACGTCGCTCCTGACCGGTCGGGCCAGCCCCATACTCTCGCCGTTCAACTCGTTCCCGGCGATCCTGGGCCACGAGGTGGTCGGGGTGGTGGAGGAGGCGGGCGGCGCGCTCGAGGCATGGGCTGGGGCGCGGGTCGTGGTCGACCCGGTCATCTCCTGCTTCGTGCGCGGCCTGGATCCCTGTCCCTCCTGCCGCGACGGGCTGCCCGCGCACTGCCGCCGAGCGGCCGAGGGGTCGATCTCGCCGGGGATGCTGATCGGCTACTGCCGCGACCTCCCCGGGGCCTGGTCGGAGGCGATGCTGGCCCATGCCAGCCAGCTGCACCGGGTTCCCGACTCGCTGAGCGACGAGGCGGCCGTCCTGGTCGAGCCGCTGGCGTGCTCGCTCCACGCGGTCCTGGCCGCTCCACGGCTGCCCGGCGAGAGGGTGCTGGTCGTCGGTGGCGGCACGATCGGGCTGGGCGTGGTGCTCGCCCTGGGCATGGTGGATTCGGAGGCGGACGTGACCGCCGTGGTCCGGCATCCGCTGCAGGCCACGTTGGCGGAGCGGCTCGGCGCCAGCCGGGTGGTGCTGGATCGCGGCGGGAACGGAGCGCAGCGGGCGGCGCTGGAGGTGACCGGCGCCCAGGCCCATCGGCCGATCGTCGGCGACGACGTCCTCGTCGGCGGCTTCGGGCTCGTCTTCGATGCTGTGGGCAGCCGAGGCAGCGTGGATGCGAGCCTGCGGGTGGTCGCGCCGCGAGGCCGCCTCGTTCTCCTCGGCACCGCCGGGGAGCTGGAGCACCTCGATCTGACGCTTGCCTGGGCGCGCGAGCTGCGGGTCATCGGCAGCTACGTCTACGGACGCGAGGCATCGCTGCCGGGGGCGCCGCACACCTTCGACCACCTCATGGAACGGCTGGCCCGGCCCGATGCACCACGGGTCGCCGACCTGGTCACCCATCGGTTCAGGCTCGGTGAATGGCGGCGGGCGCTGGGGGCCGCGACCGGGCGCGGTCGACACACATCGGTGAAGGTGGTCTTCGATCATGCAACGGCCTATGCTGGCCGCGACTGAACCTCGCGCTGCTCGAGAAGGGAAGCTTCCGGATGCCTGACAATCTGGTTGGCCTGGTCATCCTGCTGGTCGGCCTGGCGATCCTCCTCGCCCTGCTGACCACGGTCGTCAACATCGTCCGCGAGTACGAGCGGCTGGTCGTGTTCTTCCTGGGCCGGCTGCAGGGCGGGCGCGGCCCTGGTCTGGTGCTGCTCATCCCGTTCATCCAGCAGGCGGTCAAGGTCGACCTGCGCGAGCGCTTCCTGGAGGTGCCGCAGCAGACCTGCATCACCAAGGACAACGCCCCGATCAGCATCGACTTCCTCGTCTACTCCAAGGTCTTCGACCCGGTCGAGACGGTGACCGCGGTCGTCGACTTCACGGGTGCCTCGCAGGCGCTGGCGGCGACGACGCTGCGTGCCGTCATCGGCGACATCCCACTCGACGACGTGCTCGCCAAGCGCGAGGAGATCAACAACGTCCTGCGCTCCAAGCTCGACGAGGTCACGCACCGCTGGGGCGTGAAGATCACCAACGTCGAGATCCGCGAGATCGTCCCGCCGCGGGACATCCAGGAGGCGATGAACCGCCAGATGAGCGCCGAGCGCAACCGGCGCGCCAACATCACCGAGTCGGAGGGGACCCGGCAGGCGACCATCAACGTGGCCGAGGGCGACAAGCAGAGCGCCATCCTGCGTGCCGAGGGCGAGCGGCAGGCGCAGGTCCTGCGCGCCGAGGGCTTCAGCAACGCGCTGAAGACGATCTTCGGTGCCGCCAAGGGCGTCGACGAGAAGACGATGACCCTCCAGTACCTCGAGGCACTCAAGGCGCTGGCCGCGGGAGCGTCCACCAAGTGGGTGGTGCCGATGGAGCTCGCCGAGCTGACCCGCCCGCTGGCCGGCTTCATGCGCGCCGCCCGCGAGGCCGCTGAGCCGCCCGCCAAGACCTAGCGACCCGGCGAGCGGCATGGCGACGTCTCCGGGCCGACGGCGCGGGGTGCTCGGCTGGGTGGGCCGGATCGCGGCGGCCGTCACCTTCGGCTACCTCGGCTACCTGACCGTCGAGGGGTCGCGCCGGATCGTCAGCCCCGGCCGCCGACCGTTCCTGCCGGAGGAGGGCGACCCGGCCACGCCGGCGGACATCGGCCTCGCCTACGAGGACGTCCGATTCACGACCGATGACGGCGTGACGCTGTCCGGCTGGCTGGTTCCCGCAGCCCGCGAGACGCGCGCCGCGGTGGTGCTGATGCACGGCTTCTCGTGGCATCGCCTGCCGTGGCTGGCCGGCTTCGTGCCGTGGCTCCAGAAGCGCTACCACGTCCTCCAGTTCGACTTCCGCGGGCACGGCGGCAGCGATGACGCCCTCATCTCGCTCGGCACGCTCGAGCAGCGCGACGTGGCGGCGGCGGTGCGTTTCCTGGAGGGGCGGGGGCTGGGCCCGATCGCGCTGATGGGGATCAGCATGGGCGGCTCGGTGGCGATCATGGCGGCGCCGGACCTGCCGGTGGCGGCCGTCGTCGCCGACGCGGCCTATGCCGAGCTGCGCGACCCGATCGCGAACCGGATGCGCGAGGTGGGCTACCCGCTGGCTCGCCTGGGCGCCGGCCTGGTGCTCGCCGCCGCCAGCGCGCGAGCCCGGGTCTGGCTGCGCTCGCCGCTGCATCGGGTGGCGCAGATCTCACCGCGCGGGCTGCTGCTCATCTCGCCTGGAGAGGATCGGCTGGTGAGCCCGCACCAGTCGCAGCGCATGTTCCTCGCGGCAGGCGAGCCGAAGGAGCTGTTCGTGGTCCCCGGAGCCGCCCACGCCGAGGCGCACCTGACCGCGCCGGAGGCGTACGAGCGACGCGTCCTGGACTTCCTCGCCCGCCACCTGGATGGGGAAGCGCCCGTATAATCGGCCGGACCTCCATCCGTCCCCGGAGAGCTGCATGGCAACCAGGGTCCTGGTCGTCGACGACGACCTGAATATTCAGCGGGTCCTGGTCTTTGCCCTCAAGCAGGAGGGGTATGACGTCACGGTCGCCTCCGACGGGGCCGCGGGCGTGGAGATGGCCCTCGATGCGCGGCCGGACCTGATCCTGATGGACGTGGCGATGCCGAAGCTGGACGGCTACGCGGCCACCCAGCAGATTCGCGCGGCGGAGAAGGGGGTCGGCCGCGTCCCGATCATCATGCTGACCTCCGAGGCGGACGTGGAGCAGCGGGTGCGAGGGCTTCGCGCCGGCGCCGACGACGACATCGTCAAGCCGTTCCACCCGCTGGAGCTGATGGCCCGCATCAAGGCGCTGCTGGCCCAGGCCGGCGGGCCGGCGGTCACCAAGGCCGGCGCCGAGGCACCGACGCTCGGCAAGCTGTGCCTCTTCTATCCCGCCAAGGGTGGGGTCGGCACCACCACCATCGCCATCAACACCGCCATCGCGCTGGCCCGCGAGCTGAAGCGACGCACCGTGCTGATCGACGCCAACCTCCAGTTCGGCGACCTGCGCGTCTTCCTGGACCTAGGCCTCGACACGCCGTCCATCGTCAGCGCGATCAACGAGCCGGACCTCGACCTCGACCTGTTCCGCACCATGATGGTCAGCCATCGCTCGGGGATCGACCTGCTCCTGGCCCCGCCGACCCCTGCCGCCGCCGACATCGTGGTGGAGCGCCAGCGAGCGGCGCCGACGCTGCTCACGAACCTGCTGAACCTGTCGCGGCGCCTGTACGACTACACCCTGATCGACATGTCGCAGGCGATCGACGACGTCAACCTCCAGCTCTTCGACGAGGCGGACGTCATCTACGTGGTCATGACCGCCGACCTGTCGTGCCTCAAGAACGTCCCCCTCGTGCTCGACACCATGGACAGCCTCGGCTACGAGAAGGGCAAGCTGCAACTCGTCCTGAATCGGTCCAACGCGTACACCGGCATCAACGTCAGCAACGCCGAGTCGGCCCTCGGCCGCAAGATCGACTACCAGGTCATCAACGAGTACCGCGGCGCCATCAGCGCCCTCAACTCGGGCGAGCCGTTCATGTCCAGCCGAGCCGATGCGCCCCTGAGCAAGAGCGTGCTGGCCTTTGCGAAGGCCATCGACAAGGCCCTCGCGGTCGAGGCCGTACCCGCTCGCGCCTGACCCATAAGCCGGGACTAACGGCCCGATAAGGGTCGACGCCTAGCCTCCCGCTCAGCCGGTCGCCGCCGGAGTTTGGGAGGCGAGCAGGTGTGCGGCCGGCCACCTCTTCCACTCGTCCCGCGCCTCTCGAGAGGGTGACGCGTGCTGGCCGAAACGCTCAGCGCTTCGATCGTGGGTGTCGAGGGCCTGCCGGTGCGGGTCGAGGTGGACGTCGCCTTCGGCCTGCCGGCGCTCACCATCGTCGGCCTGGCGGGCAGCCAGGTGCAGGAGGCGCGCGAGCGCGTCCGCAGCGCCCTTCGCAACAGCGGCTTCGAGGTGCCGGCGCGACGGATCACCATCAACCTCTCGCCCGCGGACCTTCCCAAGGACGGCACCGGCTACGACCTGCCGATCGCGGTGGGCATCCTGGCGGCGTCGGGTCAGCTGCGTGACGTCGATCGGCTGCGGGAGACGGCCCTCGTCGGCGAGTTGGGCCTGGATGGCGCCGTGCGCCCGGTGCCCGGCACCATGGCGCTGGCTGCCGCCTCATTCGGCGCGGGCATCCCGTCGCTGATCGTGGCCGGAGCAGCGACGGGGGAAGCCGCAACGGTTTCGGGGCTGCGAGTCCACGGGGCGGCCTCGCTGGGGGAGGCGGTCGGCCATCTCGCCGGCGTGCGCGACCTCGCCGTGGCGGAGCCGACGCGGCTCCCTGCCACCGTCGCCGGCAGCCGTGGCCCCGACCTCGCCGAGGTGGCCGGCCAGCCGCTGGCGCGCCGCGGGCTGGAGATCGCGCTGGCGGGGCATCACAACCTGGCCCTGTGCGGGCCGCCGGGGATCGGCAAGACGCTGCTCCTCCGCTGCGCCGCCGACCTGATGCCGCCGCTCGAGGACGACGAGGCGATCGAGGTGAGCCGCATCTACTCCGTGGCGGGCCTCCTGGACCGGCGCGCGCCGCTCCTCCGGGAGCGGCCGTTCCGATCGCCACACCACACCATCTCGACCCAGGCGCTGGTCGGTGGCGGACCGCGGGTGCGCCCGGGCGAGGCTTCGCTGGCGCACCGCGGCATCCTGCTCCTCGACGAGACGCTCCAGTTCCGGACCGATGCGCTCGACGCGTTGCGGGAACCGCTCGAGGGCGGCAGCGTCACGATCGCCAGGGTGGACGGGGCACTCACCATGCCGGCGCGCTTCACCCTGCTCGCCGCGTTCAATCCGTGCCCCTGCGGCTGGCGTGGCTCGCGGCAGCGGGCGTGCACCTGCGAGGACGCAGCCGCCCGCCGCTACCTCGCCCGCCTCTCCGGGCCGCTGCGGGACCGGATCGACCTGTGGGTGACGATGGCGGCACCGTCGGCGCTCAGCTCCGCGCGGACCGACGGCATCGAGCCGAGCGCGGGGGTGGCGGCGCGCATCGGCAAGGCGTGGCGGCGACAGCTGCGGCGGCAGGGGATCGCCAACGGCGACCTCCCGGCTGCCGCCCTCGCCGAGGATCGGGGCCTCGGGGTGGAGGCGGAGGGGGTCCTCGCCCAGCGCGCTCGCCGATTCCGCATGTCTCCCCGTCGGATCCACCGCGCCGCGCGCGTCGCCCGCACCATCGCCGATCTCGGCGGGGCGGACGAGGTGGGTCGAGAGCACATCGACGAGGCGCTGACGTACCGCGGCGCGGTGGACTCGTGATCGGGGTGGGCGCCCGCGGACCGATCTCGAGCGCATCGGCGCTGACGGCAGCAGCTCCGCCGCTCCGACCGGAGGAGGGCGGCTGGCTCGGGATCGACCTCGCCGCCATCGACCGCGAGGCAGAGGTGCCCTACTGGATCGCGATCTCCCTGGTGCCGGGCGTTGGTCCGGTGGGGTTCGCCCGCCTGCTGCGACGCTACGGAAGCGCGCGCGCCGCGTGGGCCGCCGGACCGGCGCTGCTCACCGCGCTGCCCCGAGTGCCGGATGACGCGGTGGCCGGGCTCGCGCGACTGCATCGGGAAGGGGCCACCCGCGTGGCGGATCGCGTCGCACTCGCCGCCCGGGGCTCCGGTGGCACGATCCTCACCGCCCTCGACGCCGACTATCCCGCGGCCCTGGCCGCGGCGGATCCGCGACCGCCGGTGCTCTACCTTGCCGGCGATCCCGCCTCGATGTCCCGAACGTGCGTGGCGATCGTGGGTACCCGTCGCGCCAGCGGCTACGGCCGCTCCTGCGCGGCCGAGATCGCCGAGGAGCTGGCGCGCGCCGGCGTCACCATCGTGAGCGGATTGGCGCTCGGGATCGACGGGCAGGCGCACCTGGCCGCCATCGAGGCCGGCGGGCGGAGCGTTGCCGTGCTGCCGTCACCGCTCGACCGCATCTACCCTCCACGTCATCGCGACCTCGCCGCCCGGCTGGTCGCGACCGGCGGCGCCCTTGTCTCCGAGCTCGCTCCCGGCTCGGCCCCCGGCAAGCCGGACTTCGCGCGACGCAACCGGATCATCGCCGGACTGGCGCGCGCCGTCGTGGTGGTCGAGGCGCCGGATCGTTCCGGCGCGCTGCTCACCGCCGCGGCGGCGATCGAGCATGGACGCGAGGTGTTCGCCGTCCCCGGCCCGATCGACGCCATCGCCTCGCGTGGCTGCAACCGGTTGATCGCCGATCACCAGGCAACCATCGTCACCTCGGCCGCGGCGTTGCTGCACCGCATCGGAGCGCAGCCCGGCGGACAGCCGGTGAGCGTCACCAGCCTCTCGGACCCCGAGGCGCTGGTGCTCCACGCTCTCCTGGAGCGGCCCGCATCCATCGAGGAGCTGCTCGGCCGGACGGACATGGCCACCGGGCCGCTGGCGAGCACATTGACGCTGCTGGAGGCCCGTGGATTGGTCGAATCCTACGGTGGCGCGACCTTCCATCCGACCCTCACCGCGCGCCGCATCGGGCGTCAGAACTGATAGGCGGCTGCAAGCCGGGAGGCCGATACCCGAGTTGAATCGAGAGGTGGCAGTCCCTTCCAATCAACCTTGGCCGCGATCGATGGGTATACTGCGGCCGCCACCCGGCAGCCGTGGGTCGTGCCCGACAGCGGTCAGCCCCGTGACAGGAGTCACCGTCTATTGATATCGCTTAGCACTGCGCGCTTCGCATACCGCGCACCATTTGCGTCGCTCTCGTACCAGCTGCGACGCCATCGTGCCATCACCCGCACCCTCATCGCCGCCCTCTCCCTGGCCCTCGCCGCAGCCGTTTCGGCGGGCGGCGCTGCCCAGGCCGGGCTGACGACCGTCCTCCCGCCTCCGACCTCCATCCTTCCCCTTGGCATCGGCGTGGGCATCGGCACCGCACAGCCCGTGACGATGACCTTCACCCATGCGATGGATGAGGCATCGGTCGAGGCGGTCCTCTCGATCCTGCCGGCGCACGAGGTGCGTCTGGCCTGGTCCGACGATGGGCGCGAGCTGCAGGTGATGCCGGATGGCCTCTGGACGCCTGACACGCGCTACGCGCTGATGGTCGGCGCATCGGCTCGCACCTCCGCCGGCGCGCTGCTCGGATCACCCGCTCGCTTCAGCTTCACCACCCAGACTGCGCCGCGGGTCACCGAGTTCGCCCTCCATTACGTGGCCGAGGAGCCGGCACCCGTCTCAGCCCTGCGCTCGACCGAGGCGGACCTGGCCGGACCACCGGCGGACACCGCCTCGGGCGTGAGCGCGGCGACCTCGATCGAGGTCGCGTTCAGCGCCCCGATGAACCACGCCGAGGTGGAGCGTGCTTTCGTCCTGAGCCCGGCCGTGCCCGGCATCTTCCGCTGGGAGGGCGGCGTCCTCGTCTTCACCCCCTCCGAGCGGCTCGCCTCCGGTGCCCGCTACGCCGTCTCGCTGGCCGGGGTGCACGACGCGGCCGGCAACCCGCTCGGCGGGGACGCCTCGTTCTCATTCACGACCCGTCCAGGCGCCCAGCTCGTGCAGAGCACGCCCAAGGCCGATGCGCTGCGGGTCAGCGCCGATGAGATCTCGCTCTGGTTCAGCCAGCCGGTGGATCCCAATGCCGTCGCGGCCGCCCTCCGCGTCAGCGATCGCTCGAGCGGGGCGAAGCTGACCGGCAAGACGTCGTGGAACGAGTCATTCACGCAGCTGACCTTCACTCCGTCGCGCGCCCTGGCGGCCGGCCATCGCTTCGACGTGAGCCTGGCCGATGGCGCGGTGGACGCCGACGGCAATGCGGTGAGCGCCAGCCTGACTTTCACCACCAAGTCGGCGGCGGCAGCCCGCGTCTCGGTGCCGGCCGCGGCCCCATCCTCCACCCTGGTCGGCTACGCTCTGAACCAGGTCAACGCGGCCCGTGCCGCGTACGGCCTCAAGCCGCTGGTGCTGTCGTCGGCCATCTCCGCCGTCGCCAACGCCCATGCCTGGGACATGCTCAACAACGGATACTTCAGCCACACCAGCCTCGACGGACGGACCCGCGAGGACCGGCTGCGCAACGCCGGCATCGACTTCGGCTACTCCGGCGAGAACATCTGCTACAGCTACAACGCGGCGCGATCGCCGACCGACGTGCTCAACTGGTGCCATTCGGGGTTCATGTCCGAGCCGTACCCGGGATACACCAATCACATCGGCAACATCCTGGGCACGCACTACACCCGGATCGGCATCGGGATCGCCGTCAGCGGCGCCAAGGTGTACGTCGTTTGGGACTTCACGGACTAAAGTCCGTGCTCCGGAGCGCCCGATAACGGGTGCTACACTCCCTGACCGATGCCCCCGAAGAAGCGCTCCAACGGTAACCTGGTGATCGTCGAGTCCCCGGCCAAGGCGAAGACGATCGAGCGCTACCTTGGACCCGGATACACCGTCACCGCCTCGTACGGACACGTCCGCGACCTCCCGCAGAAGAAGCTGGGGGTCGACCTTGAGCACGATTTCGCCCCGGCCTATGAGCCGCTCAAGGAACGTCGCAAGGAGCTCGAGAAGCTCGTCGACCAGGCCCGCAAGGCCAAGACGGTGTGGCTCGCCACCGACCTCGATCGTGAGGGTGAGTCGATCGCCTGGCACATCGCCGACTACGCGGGGCTGGACGACGAGGACGTGCGCCGGGTGACCTTCAGCGAGATCACCAAGCCGGCCATCGACGCGGCGTTCGCGCACCCGCGGGCCGTGAACATGGACCTCGTCAACGCCCAGCAGGCGCGCCGCGTGATCGATCGGCTGGTCGGCTACAAGCTCAGCCCGCTGGTGAGCAGCAAGATCCGACGCGGCCTCTCCGCCGGGCGCGTGCAGAGCGTGGCGGTGCGCCTGGTAGTCGACCGCGAGCGCGAGATCGACGCCTTCACGGCCGAGGAGTACTGGACCATCGCCGCCGAGCTGACCCGCCGCGGGGAGAGCGGCAAGTTCACGGCCGAGCTGACCAGGATCGACGGCAAGAAGGCACGCATCGGCTCCGAGGCTGAGGCGCGGGAGCACGAGGCTGGCCTGCGGGCCGCCGAGTACACGGTGCCTACCGTCACTCGCACGCAGCAGAAGAAGTCAGCCCCGCCCCCGTTCACGACCAGCACCCTGCAGCAGGAGGCGTCGCGCAAGCTGAGCTTCGGGGCTCGGCGGACGATGAGCGTCGCCCAGTCGCTGTACGAGGGGGTGGCGCTGCCGGAGGGCCAGGTCGGCCTGATCACCTATATGCGCACCGACTCGCTGTCGATCGCCAGCGGAGCCGTGAGCCAGGCGCGCACCGTCATCGGCGAGCGATTCGGCGCCGATTTCGTGCCGGACAAGCCGAATGCCTTCCGCAACCGCAGCCGCGGCGCCCAGGAGGCCCACGAGGCGATTCGCCCGTCGAGCTTCGCCCGCACGCCCGATAGCATGCGGGCGCACCTGAAGCCCGACGAGTTTCGCCTCTACGAGCTGATCTGGAAGCGCGCGATCGCCAGCCAGATGGCGCCGGCCCGCTTCGACCAGGTCGGGGTCGACGTGAACGCCGGGCGCTACACGCTGCATGCCGGCGCCCGGAAGCGCGTCTTCGACGGCTACCAGGCCGTCTACGTCGAGGGCAGGGACGACGAGGAGGATGAGCGCCTGGCGGTGCTGCCGGACCTTCGCGACGACGAGCCCCTCGACCTCGCCGCAGTAGCCGCCGAGCAGCACTTCACCCAGCCGCCACCCCGCTACACCGAGGCGACCCTGATCAAGGCGCTCGAGGAGCACGGCATCGGGCGGCCATCGACCTACGCCCCGACCATCGAGACGATCCGCGCCCGTGGCTACGTCACAATCAAGGAGCGCCGCCTCTTCCCGGAGGAGTCGGCCTTCAGGGTCACCGACCTGCTGGTCGAGCACTTCCCCGAGGTGGTGGACATCGCCTTCACCGCTCGGATGGAGGAGCAGCTCGACGAGGTGGCGGCCGGGACCAACGAGTGGGTGCCGATGGTGCGCGCCTTCTGGGATCCCTTCAGCGTCAAGATCGCCGACGGGAAGGCCAACATCGCCAAGCAGGTCGAGCTGACCGACATCGTCTGCCCGATCAGCGGGGACCTGATGGTCAAGCGCTTCGGCCGCAACGGCTGGTTCCTGGGCTGCAGCGCCTATCCCGAGTGCAAGCACACGATGCCGCTCCCCGAGCAGGAGGCCGAGGCTGCCGCTCTGCCGGGGGTGGGCGAGGAGTGCCCGCAATGCGGCCAGGGCCACCTCGTGGCGCGCACCGGCCGGTTTGGGCCGTTCGTGGGCTGCGACCGCTACCCCGAATGCCGCTACATCAAGCGCGAGACCCCCGAAGCGGAGCGCTTCGGGACCTGTCCCCAGTGCGGGCTGGGCACGGTGGTCACCAAGCGAGCACGGCGCGGGAGGCGCCCGTTCTGGGGCTGCAACCGCTACCCCGATTGCGACTACGCGAGCTGGACCCGGCCCGGGCGTCCGGAGGAGGACGGCGAGGCTCCCGCGGCAGCTGCGGCCGCAAGTGGCTGACCCTGGGGCAACCTCGCTGAGCGGCGACGCCGCGGCGGCCCTCCAGCGCTTCCTGGGCCACCTCTCCAGCCGCAACTCGTCGCCCGGCACCATCCGCGAATACCGCCGCCACGTGGCGCAGTTCTTCGCATTCCTCGCTTCCCGCGGCGTCGACTGGCGGTCCCCCGACAGAGCCACGGTGCGCGCCTACCTGGGGACGCTCGCCGAGCGCGGCCTGTCAGCCTCCACCGTCGGCGGGCAGCTGGCGGCCATCCGCAGCCTGTACCGGCACGCTGCCCGCCAGGGCTGGATCAGCGGGGACCCGGTGGCCGGCGTCCGCTCGCCCAAGCGGCCGGGCCGCCTGCCGCGGGTGCTGTCGGTGGATGGCGCAGCGCGGCTGGTGGAGGCACCCGCGACCCTCATGCGGGCCGGCCGCCGCCGGCGTGACCCCGCCCTGGCCGATGCCCGCGCGCGACGAGACGCCGCGGTCCTCGAGCTGCTGTACGCGACCGGGATGCGGATCAGCGAGCTCGCCTCGCTCACCGTCGATCGTCTCGACTCGACGCGCCGGCGGCTGCGGGTGATCGGCAAGGGCAACAAGGAGCGCGAGCTGCTGTTCGGCGAGCCCGCGGCACGAGCGGTGCGCGCCTACCTGGCCTCTGGACGCCCCACCCTCGCCGCCCGCGGAACGCGCCCCGTGCCGGCGCTCTTCCTGAACAGCGCCGGCGGACCCCTCACAGCGCGCGGAGCTCGCCTGATCGTGGATCGCTGGGTGACCGCCTCCGGCGCCCCCGCCAGCACCTCGCCGCACACGCTGCGCCACTCCTTCGCCACCCACCTGCTCGAGGGCGGAGCCGACCTGCGCACCGTGCAGGAGCTGCTCGGCCACGCCAGCCTGGCCACGACCCAGATCTACACGCATCTGTCTGACGCGTCGCTGCGGACCGCGTACCGCTCGGCGCATCCCCGATCGGGCCGGGCCGGCGCCGGCCGCCCCACAGAGTGAGCGACGCCGTCGGCGTGGAGACGCCGCCGGAAGAGGCCGGTCAAGCGGCCGGTCCATCGGTCGGCCGGGTGCTGGCCAACGCCAGCCTGATCCTGACCGTGGCGGCCCTTGCCAGCCGGTTGCTGGGCTGGATCCGGCTGCTGGTCATCGGCTCGCAGTTTGGCGCCTCGGCCGACCTCGACGCCTACTTCGCCGCCTTCCGCATCCCCGATGCCATCTTCCAGCTGGTGGTGGCCGGGGCCCTCTCGGCGGCACTCATCCCGGTCTTCAGCAGCTACCGCGCGCGGGAGGACGAGCGCGAGGCGTGGCGCCTGGCCAGCAGCGTCATCAATCTCGTCCTGATCGCGCTGGCCGTCTTCAGCCTGGTGATGGCGGTGCTGGCGCCCTGGGTGGTCCCGATCATCGCGCCGGGATTCGACGCGGAGACGACCGAGCTGACGGTGCGCCTCACCCGGCTGATGCTGCTCAGCCCGGTCTTCGTGGGGATGGGCGCGGTGGTCAGCGGGCTGCTGAACAGCTACGGGCGCTTCGGCGTGCCGGCGGTCGCGCCGCTCGTCTACAACCTGGCGATCATCGCGGCGGCGGTAGTCCTGGCGCCGATGCTGGGGGTCGAGGGGCTGGCGATCGGGGTGGTGGCAGGCTCGATCCTTCACCTGGCCATCCAGCTGCCGGCGCTGCGCGGGGTCGGACGGAACTACGACCTGACCATCGGCCTCGGACACCCGGGGGTGCGCAAGGTGGCGTGGCTGATGGGTCCGCGCCTCCTCGGCCTCGCGGCCGGCCAGGTCAACTTCGTGGCCAGCACGATTCTCGCCAGCAACCTCGGGGTCGGCGCCGTGACCGCCTACAACTACGCGTACCAGCTGAGCCAGATCCCCGTCGGCGTGCTGGGGGTCAGCGTGGCGATCGCCCTCTTCCCGACCTTCTCCCGCGACGCGGCGCTGGGGCGCATCGCCGACATCCGTCGCCAGCTGTCGACCAGCCTGCGCATCCTCATCTTCCTGGCCGCGCCGCTGACGGCGATGACGATCGTGCTGGCCCGCCCGATCGCGGCGGTCTTCTTCCAGTACGGCCTCTTCTCGAGTGCGGACACCGAGCGCACGGCGGCGGCGCTCGTCTTCTTCAGCATCGGCCTCGCCGGGCATATCGTGGTACACGTGCTGACGCGTGCCTTCTACGCCATGCAGGACACCCGGGTCCCTGTCCTGTGGGCCGTCATCGCGGTGGCCATCAACGTGCCGTTGATGGCGCTCCTGTCGGGGCCGATGGGGGTCGAGGGCCTCGCGCTGGCCCTGTCCATCAGCGCCACGCTCGAGGTGATCGGGCTGGCCTGGGCGTTGCGGCGCCGGATCGACTCGATCGACGAGGGGACGATCCTGCGATCGGCGCTGCGCTCGGGGACCGCGGCGCTGATCGCAGGCCTGCTGATGCTCGGGGGCTTGGCGGCGACGCAGGAATGGCTGAGCGAGCTGCTGGCCAACGGGGCGGGCCGGGTGGTGGTGCTGCTCGTCCTGGCCGGCATGGGAACCGCCGTCTACGTCCTGGCGGCGGTCGCGCTGCGTTCGGAGGAGCTGGGCCAGGTGCGACGCTACCTGTGGCGGCGCCGGGCGACAGAGGAGGCCGGGTGACGCGCTTCCGCCCGGCAATCGCTGCCGACGAGCCCGCCTGGCAGGCGCTGGTGGGCCGATGCTCCGCCGGCGATTTCCTGCACGACTGGGCCTGGGCCGAGGTTGCCGCCTTCGACGGCCAGCCCCAGCGGCGTTTCGTGCTCGAGGAGGATGGCGAGCTCGTGGCGCTCGTTGCCGCCCAGGAGCGCCGCCTGCCGCTGGGACGCGCCTTCTGGTACGTCCCGCATGGCCCGGTCCTCGATTACGCCGATCCCCGGGCGGGGGAGTGGCTGCGCGCGCTGACCATCGGCCTGCGCGAGGTGGGCCGGAGCTCGCGGGTGATCGCCGCCAAGCTCGAGCCGCGCATCGAGGCGGACGCGCCCGAGGCCGCGCTCTTCGCTCGCCTGCGGCCCGATCCACGCCCGGTGCAGGTCGGCCAGACACGCATCGTCGAGCTGACTGATGACGAGGCGCTGCTGGCCAGCTTCGACAAGGACACCCGATACGCGGTGCGCCGCTCGCAGCGGGAAGGAGTGGAGGTTCGCGTCCTGACCGATGCCTCCGACACCGCGCCGATCGACGCGCTCCATGGCCTGGTGCTCGAGACGCAGCGTCGGGCCGGATTCCCGCTGCCACCCCTCGCGCGCTACCGCATCGCCTGGCACGCCCTCGGCGGCGCCGGTCGCGCCTCGATCCTGGAGGCCCGTCGCGACGACGAGCTGCTCGCCTCGGGGATGCTGGTGGTCGAGGGCGAGCGCTCCTTCTACCTCTTCTCGGGCTCCCGCCGCGAGGATGCGGGCGAGCCGAAGCATTACGCCAGCTACCTGCTCCAATGGGAGATGATGCGACGCGCCCGGGACCTTGGCAGCCGCCTTCACGACCTGTGGGGGATCGCTCCCACGGGCGCCGGTCCCGAGCACGCCTGGCACGGCGTCGGCCTCTTCAAGAAGGGCTTCGGCGGACGCGAGGTGCGCTGGGCCGGCACCTGGGACGTGGTCATCGACCCGACCCTCTACCGCCTCCGCGCCGCGATCGCCATGGCCCGCTCCGTCATCCCCGGCGGGCCCCGATGAGCGCGCCACGACGCATGGGGCTGGGCGAGCTGGCGGACGTCATCGGTCCGGAGCGGGTGGTCGGCATGCCGGTCGGCGACATCGGGTCGATCGCCTACGACTCGCGCCAGGTCAGCCCCGGAACCCTCTTCTTCGCGGTCCCCGGCGATCATGTCGACGGGCACGACTTCATCGCCGATGCGGTGGCGCGCGGCGCCGCGGCCGTCGTCGCCGAGCGCGAGACGGCGGACCTGTCCGTGCCGCAGCTGCTCGTCACTCGCACCCGTGACGCCCTGGCCGATGCCGCGGACGCATGGTCCGGCCGTCCATCGGAGCGGCTGGAGGTGATCGGCGTCACAGGCACCGATGGCAAGACCACGACCTGCTACCTGGCGGTCGCCGCGCTGCAGGCCGGCGGGCGCAGACCGGGGATGATCGGCACCGTTGCCCTCCGCGTGGGCGACGAGGTCCGCCCGAATGACGACCGCAACACCACCCCGGAGGCCCACGAGCTGCAGGCGCTGCTGGCCGAGATGGTCGAGGCAGGAAATGACAGCGTTGTGATGGAGGCGACCAGCCACGGGCTCGCCCAATCCCGCGTGCGCAATTGCCGCTTCCGGGTGGCGATCGTCACCAACCTGACGAGCGAGCACCTCGAGTTCCACGGCTCGCTGGAAGCCTACCGGGCCGCCAAGGCGATGCTGGTCGAGGAGGCGCCGACCGCCATCCTGAATGCCGATGACCCCGCCTTCGGCTACTTCCGCGATCGCGCCCGCGAGCGGGTGGTGGCCTACGGGCTCGATGACCGCGCCCATGTCCGTGCCACGGAGGTCGAGGCGCGGGCCGATGGGACGACGTTCACCGCCATCACGCCGGCCTGGAGCGGCCAGGTTCACCTGCAGCTGCCCGGCGCGTTCAACGTGCACAACGCCCTCGCCGTGCTGGCCCTCGCGGAGGTGGAGGGGATCGATCTGGCCGCCGCGGCCGAGGCGATTGGCGGCGTCAGCGGCGTCCCGGGTCGCATGGAGCGGATCGACGCCGGCCAGCCGTTCGGCGTCGTGGTCGACTATGCCCACACCGCCGACTCGCTGGCCAAGATGCTGCGCACCCTGCGCCCGTTGACGGAGGGCCGCCTGATCGTCGTCTTCGGCTCGGCGGGGGAGCGCGACCGGGTCAAGCGCCCGGCGATGGGCAAGGTCGCCGCCGAGCTGGCCGACCTCGCCGTCGTGACCGACGAGGACCCCCGCCTGGAGGACGGGCACGCCATCAACGAGGCGATCGCCGAGGGAGCCCGGTCCGCGGGGGCTCGGGACGGCACGAACCTGTGGGTGATCGACGATCGGCGCGCGGCGATCGCCCACGCCATCGGCCTTGCAGGTTCTGGAGACATGATCCTGCTGGCCGGCAAGGGGCACGAGGGCAGCATCTTCTACGGCACCGAGAAGCGCTGGTGGGACGAGCGCGAGGTGGCTCGCCAGGAGCTCGCGGCAGCTGGCTTCAAGGCCGATGCCTGAGCTCGCCGTCTTCCGCGTCACCGACCGAGACACATGGAACGCGTTCGTCGAGCGCGCCCCGTACCGCAGCTTCCCGCAGCTCTGGGAGTGGGGCGAGCTGCGCGAGACCGCCGGCTGGCGTCCGATCCGGCTCGCGGTGGGGGAGCGCCCCGACCAGCCGCTGGCCGGTGCCCAGGTGCTCGTGCGCCAGGTCCCGCTGGTCGGCTGGCGGCTCGGCTACGCCCCACGCGGGCCGATCGGGCAGCTGGATGACGAGGCGATACGGCGCGCGCTCATCGCCGCCCTCCGCGACCTCGCCACGCAGGAGGGCATCGCCACGCTCAAGGTCGATCCCGAGGCGACCGCCGGCGATCCCCTTGGTCGCGCTCTCCTCGCCGCTCCGTGGCGCCGGGCCACCAGGGTCCAGCCGCCCCGCACCCGCCTGATCGAGCTGGCGCCGGACGAGGAGGCTCTGCTGGGCGCGATGTCCAAGAAGCATCGCCAGTACGTGCACAAGGCCGAGCGTGAGGGCGTGACGGTCACCCAGCTCAGCCCATCCGCGCCGCCCGACGAGACGGCGGTCGCCCTGGCCGACTTCTATCGGATCTACGCCGATACCGCCGAGCGCGCCGGCTTCGCCGCCCGCGTCCAGGACTATTACGAACGCGTCTGGAGCCTCTTCGCTCCGGCCGGGCACGCCCGCCTCTTCTTCGCGGTCCTCGGCGGCGAGCGGGTGGCCACCCTCTTCCACTTCAGCTGCGGCGACCGGGCGGCTGAGGCGTACGGTGGCATGACCGATGCAGGCGCCGACTCGCACGCCAACTACCTGCTGAAGTGGGATGCGATCCGCGCCTTCCGGACCGATGGCTTCACTTCATACGACCTGTGGGGCATCGCCACCGGCGGCATCGCGCACTTCAAGGAGGGCTTCGGCGGCCGCCAGGTGGACTACGTCGGTGCCCGCGACCTCCCGCTGCGTGCCACCCAGGACGCGGCTCTGCGCGTGCTGCTGCCGGCGTACGGCATCGTGCAGCGAGCCCGGCTGCGCCTGACGGGCCACAAGCTCTCGGGCAGCGACGACTGAGAGTGCGGAGCTAATCAGCTAGGCTGCGCGCGATGCTCCAGCGAGCAACCCTGCTCATCGCCACCGCAGCCCTCGGCCTCTCGGGATGTTTGGCGAGTCCTCCACAGGACCGATTGGAGGGATACCTGCGCGCGGTTGCAGGCGGAGAACCAGATCGGGGATGGCAGTACCTGGCGGAAGCGACTCGTGAAATCGCGTATCAGAGCGACAAGGCTGCCTATGTGGCCGACGCCGCGGCGGCTGACTGGGAGGCCTTTCGATGGTCACCGCCCACCGTGCTGTACGCAGACGACGGCTTCTCGTATGTCTCCGTCCGGTTAACGTCCGGAGCTGCATCCGTGCCGCGATTCCTCATCGCTCGTTGGCTGCTCAACGGGATCTGTGAGGGCAACACCTTCGAGCCGGTCGGGCTCGCTGTGATGCTGCGCGACAGTGGCGAGAGTGGAATTGCTGCGGGCGGCTGGACAGGATCACAAGTTCGATGTAACCGCCGCTTCGTCGGCGACGCCTTCGAGGAACCGCCTTCGTAGGACCGCCGTGGTTCGCTAGCTGATCTTCGGGAACTGGGTCTCCTTTACGACCCGCCCTGCCCGATCGAACGTCGTCCAGACTCCGACCTGCTTACCGCGTTCGAACCTACCGGCTCGCATGAGGCTGCCGTCCTTCCGCAGGAACTCCCAGTGGCCGTCCATCTCGCCGTCCAGCTGGAAGCCGCGGTACCGGACGCCACCGTCGTTGTAGTACGCGATGTCCGGCTCGGGCTTTGACGAATTCGGCATCTCCGAATTATCTACGCTAGGCAACCGTCGAACCCGCGGAGACGCACTAGGCTTTGCATTAATGCCTACCTACTTTGCCGATGAGGACGGTACCTACACGCCCGAGAAGGTCAGCGCTCGGGCGCGATTGGTGGTGCTTTCGGACGAACTGTTACCAGAAGAGCTGACCGAGCTGTTGGGAATGGCACCTGACAAGTCATGGCGAAGCGGCGAGCCCACGACTGGTGGGCGTCCGTACCGGCATAGCGGGTGGGAACTGGCCTCGCGTCTCCCTCCAGACCGACCGCCAGAGGATCAGTTGACCGACTTACTCGAGCGCCTAGCGCCGATCGCGCCGGCGGTCACATCGCTTGCGAACAATCCAGCCGTGTTCAGCGTTCGATTGTCGTTGGTGCGTCACGGCGAGAACTGGAATCCTGGGCTTTCCCTCTCGCTGCAGGCGATTCGTCAAATGGATTCTCTTGGGGTGGGCCTTGAGATCGATATCTACGTCAGCGAGGCAGGCAAGCAGGACCTTCCTGACGTTGGCCGACCTGCGCCGCCCCACTAAAGATGCCTCCCATCCTCCGTCGCGCCGACGACACGGACCGCCCCGCTTGGGACGAGTTCATTGCCTCCCGTCCCGAGGCCGACCTCCTGCAGAGCTGGGCGTGGGGCGAATGCACCGCGCTCGCTGGTGAGCCGCCCGCCCGCCTCCTGCTCGACGATGACGGCCAGATCCGCGGCGTCGCCCAGGCCCTGATGCGCTCGGCCGGCATCGGCCGACAAGTGGCGTACGCCGCCCACGGCCCGATCTGGGACCGATCGGCCCCTGATGCCGACCGCCTCTTCGCCTGGCTGCTGCAGGGATTGCGAACCCTCGCCCGCAAGGAGAAGGCGCTCGTGGTCAAGCTCGACCCGCGCGCCGAACGCGGAGATGCGACCGACGTCGCCGCCCTGGCGATGGCCAACAAGCTCCGCCCCGCGCCCGACCTCCAGGCTCCTACCACGCGGATCGTCGAGCTGTTGCACGGCCTCGATCAGCCCGATGCCTCCTGGCACGCCGACGCTCGCCGCCTCTCGCGCCGCGCCGAACGCGAGGGTACAAAGGTGACGATCTCCCGCGAGCCCGATCCCGCCGAGATCGCGATCCTCCACGAGCTCCTGACCCTAACCGCCGAGCACGGCGACTTCCGTGTCCGCTCACCCGAGTTCCTGACGCGGCTCGCCACTGAGCTCAGCGCCTCCAACGGCTGGTACCTCGGCATCGCGCGTGTCGAGGACACCCCAATCGCCGCCATGGCCTTCCCGCGCATCGGCAACCGCGCCTACTACTTGTACGGCGCACTCCGTCGCGATCCCGAGTACAAGCACCATTACGGCGCGCACGCGGTAATGACCACCATGCTCCGCGCCCTCGCCGCCGATGGCTGCACGACCGTCGACATGTGGGGCGTCGTCGAGCCGGACGACACGACCGCCGATCCCGCCTGGCGCGGCTTCTCTGACTTCAAGCGCACCTTCGGCGGGCTCCCGCTCCGCCACCCGGGCCTCTTCGACCTCGTGACTGATCAGTTCTGGTACAGATTGAGGGAGGCACGAGTAAGCCTGTCTCGCGACCGAACCTAAATACGCCCGCAGGGCTGCAGTGCTCACAGATCGAGAACTAGCGTCGCTGATCCTCGTTTCGTGCGTCGCGCTCTGGGTTTTGTCGCGCCCAGAAGGCCGCGCAGGCCTGAGGTCGGTCCTGGGCGCATTCCTGACTCCCAAGATTTCAGTGCCATTCCTGCTGTACGCCGCCTATGTGGCCATCGTCGTCGCGACATTTGGTGGCTGGTCCCAACTATGGGAGCCGCGCCTCTTGAAGGACACCATCATCTGGTTCGCGATGTCCGGGGCGGTGTTGTTCTTCCGCTTCGGCGAAGCTAGAAAGCCGGGCTTCGTCGGTGCGCGTATCCGAGGGGCGCTGAAAGTGGCGGTCTTCCTCGAGTTCTACATCAACCTTGTTGCCTACCCCCTTCCATGGGAACTGGCGCTGCAGGTGACCGCGGCGGTCTTGTCCATCCTCAGCATTGTTGCGGCAACCGATCCTCAGACGAAGGGTGTTGGTCGGGTAACAGCGGCGGTCCTCGGCGCGCTTGGTACCGCCCTGTTGCTGATCACAGGCTGGCAGGTGGTCCGGGACCTCGCGACCCTTGATGTGGTAGGTACTGCCCGCGACTTCCTGCTGCCGCTTTGGTTGATCGTGGTCAGCGTGCCGTTCATTTATGTGCTTGCCCTGTGGGCTCACTACGAGACGGCATTCCTCCGAATCGACTTAACGGGGCCCGATCAGAAGGCCCACCGACGAGCCAAGCTCGCCCTGCTCTGGGGACTCGGTCTGCGGAATCCAGACGTGGCTCAGTTCGGTGGGGCGTGGCTGAACGAGTTGGTCCTCGCGCGCACCTGGCGCGAAACCGTTGCCAAGGTGCGCGAGTATCGAAGGTGGCGTGCGGCGGCCGAGGCGATCAGCCAGAAGGCTGCTGATGATCTAGTGACGTATGAGGGAATTGCTGGCACCGACGAGGAAGGTCGTCTACTCGACAGGCGGGAATTCGCGGAGACAATCAGAGTTCTCGAATCGATTGGCAGCGCCCACATGGGTTGGTACCGGAACGCGCCCCGTGATCGATACAAGACCAAGTTGGCCGATGTCATGTCCGCGTTCACGCGTGGGCTGCCTGATGACCACGGTATTCACATGCACGTCCGCAAGGACGGCCGTGCCTGGTATGCCTGGCGTCGAGCGGTCACCGGCTGGGTCTTCGCTATCGGTGCCAGCGGCCCGCCCCCGGATCAGCGCTTCTATGACGGGCCCGAGCCACCGGACGGCTATCCGGGGTCGGATCCAGCTTGGAGTAAACCCCATGAGCGCGGGCCAAATTGGGATCTCACCTGATCTCAATCAAACCAATCGGCCGGGAGTTGCAGCAGCCCAGCGGCCGCAAGCTCCCGCTCAGTCCGCTCTCGCAGCGCCATAAGGTGGTCTTCGAGCTCGTCACCAAGGCCTAGTGGCACAAATTCGGTGAATGCCAGGCGGAGGCGCGGACTCGTAGGAAGGGCCATTTCCATGCGCTCGGCGAAGTTCCACTCGTCATGCTTCGCGAGGTCCCACCAGACATCCGCCACCCACATTAGACTGTCCTCATCCTCCGTTAGCTCGAGGATTTCGATCAGGCGCTGCCAAGTGGATTCGGGGTCCTTGCTGGCCTGTCGGTGGAGAAGAGCCCACTCACCGCGCCGGCCGCCAACGTGCGGACCAAATGAGCGCGATTGAAGTGTCAAGTCCTGGGGCTTCATCGACCCTCAGTATGCCCCGCTCGCGAGCGGACTCAGAGGACAGACGGGAGTTCGTTCGGCGCCACACCTCCATCGGCCCATCCTGACCCAATCACCCTCCGTGCTACCCTTTCAACACCATGGACCTGGCACGCCTGCGGGCGGCCCCGGCCGCCGTGGCGAAGCGCATCCGAAATGCCGAGCCAGCGGCCAGCACGCCCACCATCGAGTCCGTCGTCGCGGAAGCGCGGCGCCATCGGCCGAGCGTCAACGTCGGCCTGATCGAGCGCGCCCACCAGGT
>DASYRA010000032.1:0-18376 GCA_036004845.1 Candidatus Limnocylindria bacterium | reverse complement strand
CAAGTGCTCTAACCAGCTGAGCTAGCCGCCCAGGTCTCGTGCTCAGATTGGACGACGTGCCGCTTCGGCGCGAGCCCAGATCGAGCAGGTCGCGATCCTATCAGACCTCCTAACTGAGCGCGAACGGTCACCACGGCGCTCAAAGGGCGGCATTACCAGGAGCAGGTCACGGCTGGCGCGTCGTTGCGCCAGACGCCGACGTGGATGTATGAGGCACCGATGGTGAGGGGTTCCGGCTCCGCCGGCTGGTCCACCGCCCGCATGAGGACGAAGTCGACCCAACCTGGACGGATGCCGTGGACTCGGAGGTCGATCACCCAGTGCAACGACCCACGCCATTGGCCTGCAACCTCGCGCGTCATGGCCGCGCTCACGCCGCTTGCGGATCCCAGCTGGATCCCGTCTCCGGGCTCTGGCGCCTCGTCGAGCACGTACAGCGGATGGGCCTCCCTGTCATTGCCGTTCCAGCCGATGACGACCACGTCATCCTCGTTTGCGAGGAGCGTGCCAGACGACCACGACCACGTATAGGCGATCGCGATGCGCTCGGGCAGGCCTACGCCCGGCGGCCCGCAGTCGACCAGGAGCGATGGGCTCAGGTCTCGTTCGTGCACGTCGAAGTAGCCGCCCCAGCCGAAGATGGGCGGGCCGGCCAGAACCGTCGCAATGAGCGCGGCGCTCGCCACCAGGACGGCGCCGCCACGGCGGCCGAGCCTGGGCAGTGGCATGCGGTCGGCAGGGCCGAGCAGCGCCCAACTCGCGGCAAGCGCGGTGAATGGGATGCGGATCGCAGTGGCGATGATTGCGGTGACGAAGGTGTACGTCCCCCAGGCGAGGAGCAGGACCAGCAACGGTCGGATGGCCCCGACAGCCCAGTGCTGACGCCGGTCGAGCGCCCACGCCACGATGACGTACACGACGGCGAGCGCCCCGGACGCGAGGTGGAACGCAAAGGCCTGCAGCGCCGAGGTGGGGATCGTCCCTGGGACGATGGCCAGGATGATCCCGGCCGCATTGACGCCGGCAAGGATCTTCAGCGCGAGCGAGGCGCGGGACTCGAGGCTGCGCGGCCGGGGCCCTTCCGCCTCCACTGCTGACCCGCGAAGGTCTACTGGTTCACGATGGGTGCGTCGCCCGGTCAGCAGCGTCGTCGATGCCGACTGCGGTTGCATCGGCCGACAGCGCGTCCTCGGCGCTGAACACCTCCACCGGCTCGGCCCGGCCGCGGATCTCGATCCTGCCCAGCGAACGGAACCGCGCCACTTCCGACGCGCGCCGGGCGGTCGTTGCGTTCATCAGGATGTCGGCACCGAGCTCGGGTGTGAGCTCCTGCAACCTCGCGGCCAGGTTGACCGGATCCCCGATGACCGTGTATTCGAGCTTGCGGCTGCTCCCGATGTTGCCGGCCACCAGCTCGCCCGTGGCCAGCCCGAAGCCGACTCGCAGCTCGGGCATCTCCGTCGCAACCTGCTCGCGGTTGAACACGGCGAGCGCGATGCGCATGCGCAGGGCGGCTCGAACCGCCCGCTCAGCGTGGTCCGCCGTCGGGTTGAGTGGCGAGCCGAAGACGGCAAGCAGGGAGTCGCCGCCGAACTTGTTCACGATCCCGCCCTCGGCCTCGACGACGGTCAGCATGCGGTCGAAATAGCGGTTCAGGACGCCGATCAGCCGCTTGGGAGGCAGGACCTCGGCGAGGCTGGTGAAGCGCCGGATGTCGACGAACAGCACCGTGCACTCCACCACCTCGCCCTCGAGACGCCCCTCCTGCTCGATCGCGAGCCTCGCAACCTCAGGGTTCACATATTGACCGAACAGGTCGCGCACCAATGCCTCCCGTTTCAAGCCGGCCACCATTCGGTTGAAGGCGGCGGCGAGGTGTGCGATCTCGTCATCGGTGCTGACCGCGGCCTTGACGTCCAGGTCGCCGGTCTCGAGGACCTGCATCGATCCCTCCAGGGATCGGAGCGGGCGAATGATGGTGCGGCTGACGTAGAACCCGGCCGCGACGCTCAGGGCGAGGCTGACTCCAGCCACCGAGAGCTCCACGAACTCGATCGGGATGCCGGCAAGCGATCCGTGCCCCGCCGCCTCGCCCGCCTCTCCTGCATGAGCCGCAGGATCGGTCTCCGCCTCCTGCAGTGAAAGGATGGCGAGGACCGCGATCGGCAGCAGGCTGACGACCACGAATGCGGCCAGCAGCCTGACGACGATCGAGGATCGAGCCCGACGTGGTGACTGCTTGCCGTCAGGGCTCATGGATCAACCTTGCGTGCGACGTCCGATCAGGTGGGCCGCGATGGCCAGCGCCCCGATGGCCAGGATGAGGACGAGCACGTTCCCGCCGCCTCCCGAGGCGAATGCGAACGGTGCGAAGATCCACCAGCCGGAGAAGACGAGGAAGAGCGTCAGCAGGCCTGCCGCCACCCAGAGGATGGTCGCGAGGACAGAGCGGACGGTCCAGACCAAGGTCGTCTACCAGTCGATCGTGACGCAGGGCTCGTCGCCCAGCACCCAGGCGAGGTGTCCGGGCGAGATCTCGAGGTAGTCGCCCGCCTGGCCGATCACCTCGGTCCCGTCATCCATCAGGTAGCGGATCCGGCCGGAGAGGATCACCTCGCGATGCTCCATCGGGCACGAGGGGTCGTCCCCCATCGGCTTGACGTACTGCTCCCAGCTCCAGCCGGGCTTCATCACCGAGCGCATGACCATGTTGTCGCCCACCTGGATCAGCTCGGTCCGGCTCCCATCGTCGGTCGGGTAGACCTCGTCGGGCTCATTGAAGGAGCGTCGCTCGATGCCCGCCATGCCAATCGCCTCCAGGAGGTCGTCATCGGTCGATCCGTCTGCCAGCGCGATCCTACCCCGCGCGGACTGCTGCTGCATGTGGTCGACGCGGGCAGCTGCTCAGCGCTCCGGGAGGTGCCCGATGCGACGCGTCTGGACGAAGCTGGTCGCCTGCCGCCCGATCGCGATCCGCAGCAGCGCGGCCGGGACGACGATCAGCCAATGCGACAGCCAGAGCGATCCGCGGCCGGCCCGGCCGATCAGCCCTGCTCCTCGCTGTCCCTCCGCCGCGACGCCGGCAAGCGCGAGCAGGAAGGTTCCGATCCCGTAGCCGACGAAGAGCGATGCGGGGACGGTCCAGTCGGCGGCCCCGGGCAGCGGAATGGTCAGGAGGCTGGCGATGACCGTGGTCACGAAGAGCGGCGGAATCAGAAACTCGCCGGTGAAGGCCAGGAAGTCGAGCTTGCGGCTGAGCGAGACATGCCGTGCCGCCATCAGGCCCGGCCCGAGGTCGATCAGGCGCCGAATGCTGCCCTCCGCCCAGCGCAGGCGTTGCCCCCACAGGGCCCGCCAGGTGATCACGGCCTCCTCGCCCACCTCCGCCCAAGGCGCCAGCGCGATCCGCTCCCCCGCCGCGACCAACCGAGTCGAGAGTTCCAGGTCCTCCGTCAGCGCGGCGTCGCTCCAGCCTCCCACCCGCTCCAGCGCCTCGCGTCGCACGAACATCCCATTGCCGCGCAGCTCCGCCGTCCCATCGGTGGCATGCCGGCCGCACTGGCTTGCCATGTCCATCAGCAGCTCCTCGTCCTGCGCGGCGGCAAACCAGCTCTGAGCACGGTTGTGCGCGCGACGCTGCGCCTGGATGGCCGCCGCATCCGGGTCCGAGCGCCACGCATCCATGACGCGTGACAGGAAGTCGGGGGCCACGCTGGCATCGGCGTCCAGGACCCCGATCACCTCCCCACGAGCATGCGGGTGCGCAAAGCTGAGTGCGGCAGCCTTCATGCGTGGCCCGTCCGCCTGCTCACGGCGGATGATCCGGAGGCGGCCGGCATGCTCGTCTGCCACCTCGACTGCCAGCGCTCCCGTCTCATCGGTGGAGCCGTCGTCCACCACCAGGACGTCGAAGCGGGGCTCATCTCCCTGGGCGTAGTCCAGCTGGGCCAGGCCGCGGAGGGTGGCCGCGATGACGGGTGCCTCGTTCCGAGCAGCCACCACCAGGGTCACCCATCGCCTCTCTGCGGGCGCCAGCCGTTGCACCGCACGCATGGCCTGGTAGCCACGCAGGGCGAGGTACGCGACATAGACCAGCGAGAAGGCGATGGCCGCCTGCAGAACTCGGGCCACGAGGGCAGAGGTGATGGCCAGCCAAGCGACGACCGCCGAGGCGATGAGGAGGCCTGCCGTGACGAGCCTAGCTCTCATGCGGCGGCGGAGCGGGCAACGGATCGTGGCGGTGCAGCCCGGCGGCCGCGTTCCGACGCCAGGAGGCGATCCCCAGCCCGAAGGTGATGAGGCCCAGGATTGCCATCACGACTGGGATGCCTGCCCCCGGGAACGCCAGGTTGAGGATGTCCGCCGCAGCCGGCGCGACCAGCACCGGCAGGAAGGAGGCGACCGAGAGGAGCGTGTTGAGGATGCCGAAAATCCGACCGCGTACCTCGACCGGCAGGTCCTCCTGCAGCGCAGTCTGCGCCGGGATGGCGACGAACGCGTACTCGACGCCCGCGGTGATGGCGATCACGACCACGGCGGCAATGAGCGAGATGATCGGGGCGATCGCCTCCGGCAGGTTGTTCGCGATCGGCTGGAAGGCAGGAGAGAGGATCACCGTGACCGGCTTCACCAGGGCGAGGCCGATGAGCGTCAGCCCCATTGCCACCAGCCCGCCGTCGATGAGGAGTCGTCGCGGCAGATCTCGGCCGTAGGCATTCAGGAAGAGGATGCCCATCACCGCGCCCATGCCCGCCGGCCCCATCACGAAGAAGAAGTCCTGGGGGCGCAGGCGGAGGATGTCCGTCGCGAAGCCGGGCCCGATGGCACCCATCACCGCGATCAGGCTGGCCGCGATGCCGAGGTACGCCAGCGACCAGGCAATCTGCCGATTTCTGCGCACGAAGGCGACCCCCTCGTTGAGCTGATCGAAGACCACAGTCAGCGCCTTTCCGGTCTCCTGGACGCTGAACTCTTCATGCTTCTCAGGCGGAACGGCCGGCAGCGGAATGATCGCCAGCGCGGCCAGCCCGAACATCACGGCCACCGCGATGTAGACCGCATTGACACCTGCCGTGGTCAGCAGCAGCGGCCCGAAGAAGCCGAAGCCGATCGCGAACGTGGCGTTGATCGTCAGGACGAACGTCGAGTTGGCGGCCATCAGCTGGCGCCGGTCGACGAGGCGCGGGATGGCCGTCAGCTCTGCCGGCACGAAGAAGGCGGTCACCGTGGCCACCAGCAGGTTGATGACGAAGATCAGGACCACGTTGCTGCCCACCAGCAGGAAGAGGACGATCCCGCCGGCGCGCAGCAGGTTCGAGGCGAGCATGATCAGGCGCGCATCGCTGCGCTCGACCAGCACCCCGGCAATCGCGCTGAAGGCGACGGCAGGCACGAGGAAGGTCAGGATCAGGACCGCGTTGGCGGTATTTGATCCGGTGGCCAGCACGACCGTCGCCATCAGGCCGGCGAGGACCATGTTGCTGGCCAGCTGGCTGAGCACCTGTGCCACCCACAGGAGCACGAAGGACCGATTCTGGAAGACCGAGCGCGATAGCTCGGAGACCGAGAGGTCCGGCGGCAGCTCGACGTGGGGCGGCAGTTCCATATGGGCCATGGATCAGGCCTGCGTCTGCGGGCCGCGCTCGAGGTGCGCGGTGAAGCGGCGCTCGACGTCGAGGCGGTCCATCAGGATCCGGTGGCCGCAGCCTTCGCAGACGAGCCCGATATCGGCCCCCAGCCGCGTCACCCGCCACTCGTGGCTGCCGCATGGATGCGCCTTGCGCAGCGCGATCCTGTCGCCGATGCGCAGGTCGACCGCGGCCACTGCTAGCCTTGAGCCTCCGCGCCGGTGGCTCCGGTGAAGGCGAACGTTGCGAGGCGCAGGGCGGGCACGCGCGCGTTGATGCCGGAGTACTCCGCGGCGACGAGGCGAGTCTCGGAGCCGATCGCCTCGATGGCGCTGAACGCCTCGGGGATCGACTGCGAGAAGCGCAGGTTGCGAATCGGGCGGGTGATGCGGCCATCCTCGATCAGGAACGTCCCGTCCTTGGTCATGCCGGTCAGGATGCCGCGTTTGGCGTGGACGATGTTGACGTAGTGGAAGCGGGTCACCCAGACGCCGCGCTGGATGCCCGACAGCATGACCTCCTTGGCGCTCGAACCTGGCGACATGAACAGGTTCCACGCCATCGGACCGAACGCATTCGGAGCCGGGAGCCCGTGACCGGTCGAGGCCACACCGGCCCGGCCGGCGGTGGCGGTGTCATGCACGACCGCGTGGGCAACGCCATTCGTGATCAGGTCGACGCGCTGCTTGGGCACCCCCTCGTAGTCGATCGCTGTGGGCAGCCCGTGGGGGTCGAGGCCATCGTCCCAGATCGACACGTTCGGCCCCATGATCTGCTCGCCGAGGTCCATGAACGAGCGCCCCTCCTCGACTGCCAGTGCGGAGAAGCCGGCCCACGACAGATATTCGAGGAGGGTCGCGACCGCGTACTCCTCAAGGATGACCGGGTACTCGCCAGGCTCGAGATCGACAGCCCCGGCGCTGCGCGACGCCTTGTCGGCTGCCTCCTCACCCACTGAGGCCGGGTCGATGGTGCGGATGTCCGGGGCGAACGCCTGGGCGTAGCCGGACGCTCCATCCGCGTCCATCATCACCGTCAGCAGCTTGGCCTGCGTCACCGTGTGCACGTTGCGCATCCCACGCGAGTTGGCCACGGCCAGGGTCGCAGTCTCGGTCGAGAAGGCTCCGCTCGACTCGAGGTGCGCCGCGTCGCCCGCCGCGATCACGGCCCGCGCGCCCGCTGCCCGTTGCTCCGGGTCGGCCCGCGCGGTGGCGGCCACGAAGCCCAGCTCTGGATCGGCGGTGGACGGATTCGCGGCGGCGAGTGGCGCGCCCCGCGGATTGGGCGTCGCCAGCGCGAGCGTCGCCGAGGCGCGAGCGACCGCCTCCCGCAGCCCTTCATCGTCGAGTCGATTGGTGCTCGCCACCCCGGTGCGCGCGTCCCGCACCAGCCGGATGCGGAGCGTAGCGTCGCGCTCCGACACGTTCTGGTGGATGCGGGAGTTCGCGAAGCGGGTGAGGGCCGCGCTCCGCTCGCTGAACAGCACCTCCGCCTCTGCATCGGTCGCCAGCGACAGCGCGTGTGTCAGCAGCGAATCAAGCTCAGCGCGATCCAAGCCGTGCGTGCCTACCATCGCCCCACCCCGACCTCGATGCCGCGGAACCGGGACGGGGCCGCGCCGTGGCCCACCCCATGCGTCTGCATCGGCTCACCCTTGCCACAGTTCGGGACACCCCACAGCTTCCATTCCGATGGGCCGCAGATGGCGTCGCAGCTGCTCCAGAACTCAGGTGTGATGCCGGTGTAGGTGGGGTTCTTGACCATCTGCGTCAGCCGACCGTCCTTGATCAGCCAGCCGATCTCCGTCCCGAACTGGAAGTTGAGGCGTCGGTCATCGATGCTCCACGAATGGTTGGTGCTCAAGAAGAGACCATCCGCGGTGTCGGCGATCAGGTCGTCGAGCGTGCCCGCGTCCCCGGGCAGCAGGTTTACGTTCGTCATGCGGATCAGCGGGATCACGTTCCAGCCGGAGGCTCGGCTGCTGCCCATGCTGCGTCGACCGACGATCGGTGCCGTCTCCCGGCTGGTGAGGTACCCGACGAACCGCCCGGCCGTCACGATCGGGACCTTCTGGGCCGCCACCCCCTCGTCGTCGAAGCCGAAGGTGCCGAGCCCGCCGGGCGCGGTCGCATCGGCCTCCATGTTCACGATCTCGCTGCCGTACTGGAGCTGGTCGAGCTTGTCGAGCGTCAGAAAGCTCGTCCCCGCGAAGCTCGCCTCCATGCCGAGGACGCGGTCAAGCTCGATCGGGTGACCGCACGACTCGTGCACCTGGAGCGCCAGCTGCGGCGAGTCGACGATCAGGGTCATCGTCCCAGATGGACACTGGGGCGCATCTAGCAGCGCAACCGCCTCCTCGGCGATCCTCTGGGCGTGGTCGGCGAGGTGCAGGTCGCGGACCGCCTCGAAGCCCCCGGTGACGTGCTGGCCGCCCGCTGATTGCGGGTAGCTTCGGCGCTGGACCTCGTCCTCGTTGAAGGCCATCGCCTCGATCCCGGCACCGGAGGTGACGATCTCCTGCTCGATGTGAGCCCCTTCGGTCGAGGCGAAGGTCTTGTGCTCCCGGCCGAACTCCATGCTGCTGGTTCGCAGGGTGACGCCGGCAACCTTGCCCATCACCCCATCCGCCTCGAACAGCAGGCGAAGCTTCTCGTCCAGCGGTACCGCAAACGGGTCTTCGCGATACGGCGTGCGGTACTCCGCGACAGCAGCGGGTGCGTCGTCGAGCACGATTGGCTCCCGCGAGGCGAGCCCACTGGCCCGCGCGATGGCGACCGCTGCGCGGGCGGTCCGCTCCACCTCGGCGCGCTCAAGGCGCGAGCTGCTGGCGAAGCCCCAGGCCCCGTCGACCAGGAGGCGGACCCCGAACCCTGCCGACCGGTTCGAGCTCGCCTCGGCGAGGCTTCCGTTCTTGACGGTCAGCGACTCGGTGCTCTGTTCAACGACACGGATGTCGGCGTACCCGGCGCCCCCCGAGCGCGCCGCGTCGAGGGCCAGGTCGATCAGCTCCTGCATTGTCTCCTCATTCGACCGGGGCGCCGACCACCGGAATCAGCGACAGGCCGGTCGCCGGCAGCTCCACCGCTTCCTCCTGGCTGATCTGGATGGTCGCCTTGATAAACAGCTTGAGCTGCGAAATGATCCCACCCGGGCGCTCCATCGCGCCAAGCAGGCCATCCGGCGACCCGATCGCGCGCAGCGTGAACTTCTCCCCGACCTCGACGCCATCGAGCTCCATGGCGCGTGGACCCTCCGTCGCCACGGAGCGAGCGGTGATGCGTATCCCGTCGACCGCGATCGCCTCAGCGCCGGCGTTGCGGAGCTCGTTGATGAGGTCGTTCAGCGCAATCGCGTCGAGATTCCCATCCACGTCCATCTGGATCCCCTGCCCCTCGACCGCCGCCAGCCCACCGAACGCCGTGATCCGCCGCAGGTCCTCGCGGCTGACCTGCAGAGCGCTCTCGCCCTGGGGTCCGGAGACCTCGTACTGCCGCAGCTGCTCGCGAATGTCCGTCAGGCCCGAGCGCAGCTCCCGGTTGCGGGCGGTGAGGGTCTCGATCAGGGTCGACAGCTCGGTTGCCGAGAGGCGGCTGATCTCGATCGGGCGGGCCTGCGAGTTGAGCTGACCCACCCCCAGCAGCCCGATCAGCATCGCCACGGCAAAGAGGGTCGCCTGGGCGAGGCCACCCTTCATCAGGGCACCTCCTCGGTCGGGACGGCCCAGCGAAATCGGGTGTTGCCGACGAATGCCGGCAGCTCGAGGGAATCGGCCGACTGGCTGGCGAACTCGAGCCCGAAGACATCGATGCGCCGCGCCACGCGACCACGGAAGGCCGCATTGGTCTCGAATCGATCCAGGAGGCCCTCGGAGCCGATCGCCTCGATCCGGAACGGCGGCGACAGGAAGGCGGTGTTGACCAGCACCGAGGCCCCAACCCCGTAGATCGAGGACGTCGCCACCAGCCGCTCACCATTGATCGCGATCGCCTCGGCCCCGGAGGCCCACAGCGCGACCACGATGTCGCGCAGGTCGTCGACCAGCACGATGTAGTTGCCCGGGTTCTCACCCTCGGGGATCACCCGCTTAGAGTCGGCGATCTCGATCACCACCCCGGGACCGCGCAGCGGCATCAGGCCGACCGCCAGCCGCGCCTCCTCGAGACGCCGGTTCACCTCCGCCAGCGCCGACGTGGAGGTGGTGGAGGCCGTCTGGAACTCGAGCACCTGGGCCTCCGCCGCCGCAAGCTGCTTCCGCAGGTCCTCCTGCTCCTCTTCGAGCTTCGACACCTGGTCGGCGAGCACCTGCTGGACGGACGTGGCGAACTGGACCCGCTCCGGCGAACCATTCCATTGCGCGTAGCCCACGAAGCCGATCACCGCCAGCGCGCCGGCGATGCTGACCGCCCACTGCGGGCTCACCGGCAGGCGGCGCGGTCGGATGCTCACTGTTGAGCGGGCCTCCGACGCCGAGTCGCGAGGATGCCCACCGCCGCGGCCACCGCAACCCCGGCCACGACGAGGGCGGCGAGCCAGCCGATGTCGCCGCCCGATTCGCTGGGCTGCTGCACCGGTGTCGCGGTAGGCGCAGCGCTCTCCCCGGCCGGGGCGGCAGGCTGAGGTGGCTTGTCGACGTTCGAGGGGAGGATCGGCGTCGGCTCGATCGCGGTGGGCGCGGCGACACCGAACGACGCGAAGTAGGCGTCGTACAGCTCGCCGACGAGAACCCCTGTGCCGGCCTCGAGCGCCTCGTCATCACCCGCGCCATCCCGCCATGCGGCCGCGATGGCAGCGATCGCATCGCGCCCGTAGGTATCGATGATCATCTGCACCATCGTGGCACCCTCGTCGTACGCCAGGCGCGCGGCCTGATCGCCGATCGGGAAGGACTCGCTGATCCCCTCGAAGGCCAGCAGATCGCCAGAGCCGGCCGCTGACCGGACAGCCGCCGCGTGGCCGCTGGCCGACTGCTGCTCCGACCACACCGCCAGGCCCTCGTTGAACCACTTGGCCGGCTCGTGGAACGGGTTGGAGGTGGCGTCCTGGAAGACGACGTGCGTCACCTCGTGGGTCATCGTCGTCTCGAGGAAGCCGCTCGAGCCGCTTCCCAGCCACATGAAGATCGTCCGCAGCGCCGGGAAGGTCGCCGCGCCGGTCCACTCGCGAGCGCCGGGTCCCAGCGCGCCGAAGAAGTCGTCGCGGGAGTCATAGACGAAGATGTCGATCGGGCCGGCCAGGTCGTGGCCGAGGAGCGCCTCGGCTGCCGCGGCGGCATCCGCGGAGATCGTGCCGAAATGACGAGCCTGCCCCTCGGCCCCGCCATACCAGTGCACCGTCGCGGCTCCGATGCGCGCCGTCTGCCAGTCGAGCCCCGGCCGGTCGTCGTCGTAGAGCAGCGTCTGCTCGGGGCTGAGGGTGACCTGCTCACCGGTCGTGGCGCGCCATCGATAGGCGATCGCCGTGTTCGGCGTGATGTGCCGGTCAGCCGTATCCCAGACGTACTCGGCGCTCGACGGCCCGGCGTCCACCGGGGCGACGACCGTCGAATCGGAGCCCGCAAAGCGCAGCAGGAGCTCGAGCTGGTCGGGCGGACCGCCGGGCAGCTGGACGGTGAAGCGCATCGGTCCGCCATAGGTCGCGTCGGCGCTGCTCGCGCCGAAGCCGCTGAACGCGGTCGTCGGGAGCGGCAGCGCGATGGCCCCCGCGATGAGCGCGATGGCCACCAATCGAAGGACGCGGCGCGCTATTGGTCCCATGACACCCGTCCGAGGTCGAGGAGCCCCGTCGTCAGGTTGCCGAGGCCGCGCAGGCCGGGCCGAACCAGCCACCAGCCGGCGCCATAGGCCCACGGGATGACCGGCGCCTCGCTGTCGACCCGCTCGTCGACCGCTCGGTATGCGGTCGCCTGGTCCGCCTCACTCTGCGCGTCCGAGGCCGCCTCCAGCAGCCGCACGAACTCCGGATCGTCCCAGTGACCGTAGTTGCTGGTCGCATCGGGCAGCAGGAGGAGGCTGTACAGCGCGTACGGCGACGGATAGTCGGCGATCCAGTTGATGGTGAAGACCTGGGGCGGATCGACGACCAGCGCCTGGAGGTAGTCGCGAAACTCCATCGTCTCGACGGCGACCTGTACCCCCAGCCCCTCCTCCCAGACGGCCACCGCCGCGGCAACCCCGAGGCCGGAGCCGTTCACGGTGATCGTGCCGAGCCGCGTCCGGTCCTCGTACCCAGCCGCGTCCAGCAGGCTGCGCGCCTCGCCCAGATCGGTGACCTGGTCGTCGTCGAGGCCCTCCGGCCACAGCGCCGGGGGCACGACGCTGGAGGCCGGCATGCCGCTGCTGCCCTCGGCGTTCGCGACGAGGCGCGGACGGTCCAGCGCGAGGGCGAATGCCCGTCGCACCCGCGCATCGTTGAAGGGAGGCCGGGTCGTGTCGAAGCCGATGAACTGGACCCCGAGGGCCGCCGATGGGTGCAGCGATGGGCCAAGCTCGCGGTCATACGCGATCCAGCCCGCGTCGGACGACCCGACGCTGGTGAGGTCGACCTCGTCGTTCGCGAACGCGGTGGCTGAGTCCCCGGGCAGGTCGGTCACCCATCGGATCTCGCTGATCGGGGGCGGACCCGCGACGTATCGGTCGTTGGCGCGCAGGACCAGGTCGGCGCCATCGGCTCCGCGGATCACGTATGGCCCGGAGCCGATGAAGGTGTCGATCGGCTGCCAGGTGTCGTCGGCCCCTGCGGCATTGCTCGGCACGACGAAGGCCGTCGGTGTTGCGGTGATCGCCGTGAAGTAGGCGGCCGGATGCTTCAGGCGCACGGTCAGCGTGTGCGCGTCCGGCGCTTCGATGGCCACCCCATCCTCGGGCCCTCCGGCAAGGCGCTCGGCCGCGCCGTCGATGATCGTGAGCACATCCGGTGCGGCGGACCTCGTCGCGGGATCCAGGATTCTGAGCCACGATCGACGCACGTCGCCGGCGTCGAGCGGCGTGCCATCGCTGAAGGTCAGGCCGGACCGCATCCGGAAGGTGTACGTACGACCGTCGTCGCTCACCGACCACGACTCGGCCAGCGAGGCGTACGGCTGACCCTCCTCGTCGAGCCGGGTCAGGCCGGCGTAGAGCTGGAGGAGGAACTGAACGTCCCCGGCGCTGCCGATGAAGGCCGGATCTCGGCTGGCGGGCTCGCCGCCGACGTAGCGCAGCGCCGGACCGGCTGCGGAGGCGGGGTGCGCCGGCAGCGACGAGGTGAAGGCCAGGAGGATGGCTGCGAAGCCTGCGGCGAGGCGCGGCAGCCGGCCCCGCGAGGTCAGGCGGCGCATGCGGGGGCTAGTATACGGGCCCGTGCAGCCGACCCATGACCACCGCTTTCGGCCGCAGCCCGCGGGCAGCCTCACGCTCCGACAGTTCGTGGAGTCCCTGCGCCGATGGACCCCCGAGATGCGCCAGGTGGCCCAGATCGCCCTGACCCGGTCGGAGCCGGAGCGGCAGCAGTACCTCCAGGCCTTCCACGCTCGTCATCACGATCGGCAGCCGGCGCCGATCGACTCCTTCGTGCGCTGGGCGTACTCCGACCCCCGGCTCGATCATGTCCCCGCTCTCCTCGCCGAGATCGAGCGCACCGAAGCTGACTACGCGGGGGCGCTCGACCACGAGGCCGATGTGCTGGTCCGGGAGCGGGCCCATGGCAAGTCCCCCGCCCAGCGCGTGCACGACTACCTCGCCCTGCTCGGGATGGAGGGCAGTGAGCAGGTTCGGGCGGCGATCGCGACCCTGCTGCCACCCGGCACCTCCGACGCCGCGGTCGTCGCGACGGTGCGACAGATGCGGAGGCGATGGCTCGAGCTGTTCGGCGACGATCCCTTCTTCGCCGAGCCATGAGGATCTGGCGTGCCATCCCTGCTGCACTCATCGCCTGGCTGGCGGTCGGACTCATGACGCCCGGGACGGCCGCGGCTCACGCCGAGCTCGTCTCGTCGACGCCGGCGGCCAACGCGAGCCTCCGCGAGTCGCCTCCCGAGCTGAGCATGACGTTCAGCGAGCAGATCGACCCCGCCACCGCCTCGGTCCAGCTGCTCGACGACCTGCAGCATGCTGTGACGGGCGTCGGCGCCGCCCAGGTCGACGCGAGCGGCCTGGTCGCATCTGTCAGCGTGCCGAGCCTCGACCCCGGCGTCTACACGGTGAGCTACCGGGTCACGTCGGCGACGGACGGGCACGTCAGCGCCGGCATCTGGGCGTTCCTCATCGACCCGACGGGAACGCAGCCGCCGCCGGCGATCGCCGCCCACAGCAGCTCCCCCTCCGGTGATGCCCTGACCGTCACAACCCGCTGGATCGCGCTCGCCGCCGGACTGATGCTGCTGGGCCTGGCCATCTTCTGGGCCGTCTCCGCTCGCCCGGCACTCGCTCAGCAGACGGACAGGACGGCCGCCCCGTGGGGACTCATCGCCGTCACCGCGGCCATCGCCTTCGCCGCGCTGGCGGCGTACCTGACGCTCGCGGCGCGCCCCTTCGTCGAGGCGAGCGGCGGCCACGTTGGGCATGGGGGCGGTGGCGCATTCCCGCTGGAATTCGCCGCCCCGTTCGGGTCGACGCCCTTCGCGACGGCGATGCGGCTGGCGGAGGCGGGCACGGGCGCGGCGTTCCTGCTGGCGACCGCGCGATTCTTCGCCCTCGACGACGCTCGACGGCGCGGAACGGCGGCGACGCTGAACCGCGACCCGGCCGTGCTCTGGCTGACTGCCGCTGCGGCAGCCCTGGCGCTTGCCGGCAGCAGCCTCGGCGGTCACGCGGCGGCGCGCGGTGGAATCGCCTTCGCTGCCATCGACTGGCTGCACCTTCTGGCCGTCGCCGCCTGGGTGGGCACCCTGCCCGGCCTCCTCCTGCTGGCGCGCCGATCGCATGGACTCGGCATCGATGAGCGGCGCCTGCTGGCCGATACCCTTCGGCGCCATTCCCGGCTGGCCATGGCGGCTGCCCCGATCGTCGCGCTGACCGGCATCGCCAACTCGCCACTCGTCCTGGGCGACGCTCGCGGGCTCGTCTCCAGCACCTATGGCAACGTCCTGCTGGCAAAGGGGGTTCTCTTCTCGATCGCGGTGGCGATCGGTGCCGTCAACTTCCTGCTGATCCGGGACCGGGCCTTCCGGCGGACGGTGCCGCTGATTGCCATCGAGCTGGTGGTGGGGACGCTCGCGGTCCTGGCGGCGTCGAACCTGGTCACCACCCAGCCCGCCGCCAGCCGCGTGCCGGTGCTCACCCGCTCGGCGATCGGGACGCTCCACCTCTACGGTCTGGCCGGGGCGTCGACCGTTCACGCGGCCGTCATCCTTCCCTCGCCGGGCGACCAGCGGTACCAGGTGGTGGTGACGGACGCCGACGGCGCGGCGTATCGAACCGACGTGCAGAAGGTGATCCTCATCTTCGGGCCACCCGCGGGGAGCGGCCTCCCCGACGAGCGGGTCGAGCTCGACCAGGGGGCCGATCCGTCGCTGTGGGAGGCCAGCGGCGCGTACACACCGATCCTCGGCGATTGGACGCTCGAGGTCGTGGTTCGTCGCGTTGGGGAGCGCGACGAATCGGCCCATTTCGACCTGCCCGTCACCGAGCCACTGCCCCCGGCGGCTGTGCCGCCGACGGACACGGGGATCGGAGTCCCACTACCTCTGGCCTGGCTCTGGGCGGCGCTGCCCCGCGGCCCCGCGGCCTGGCTGGTGCCGGTGGCGCTCCTCGTCGCGTTCGGCGGCGTCTCCGCGGTCGAACGTACGGGACGAGCCATCAGACTCCTGCCGGGCGTGCGCGTCGGCATCGTCAGCCTGGTCGTGATCACGGGCCTGGGGGTGGGATCGCGTTCCGCCGTCGAGGTCGCGAACCAGGCTCCCGCAGCTGCGGCAGCGGAGGCGAACCCCATCGCCACCTCCCCCGCGTCGGTGGCCCGTGGCCGCAATCTGTACCTGGCCAACTGCGCCGCCTGTCACGGAACCAGCGGCGCCGGCGATGGGTTGACCGCCGCCGACCTGTTTCCGGGTCCCGGCGACCTGTCGTCGAGCGTGCCAAGCCTGACGGACGGCGAGCTGGCCTACCTGATCGCCTCGGGGACCGTCGCCACTCGCATGCCCGCGTTCTCGATTACGCTCTCTGAGAATGACCGATGGGACCTCGTGAACTACCTGCGCTCAGCGTGGCCGGGCGTCGCGCCATGAGCCGTTCGGGAACCGGCGAGCGGGCGTCGGCTTCCGCGCTGGGGGCTCTCCTGCTGACCGCGATCTCCACGTCGGCCGTGACCGCGCACGTCGAGCTCATCACGAGCTCGCCCGCGGCCGGCGCCAACCTGCCGACCGCCCCGACCGAGGTGACGATCACCTTCGACGACGAGCTGGATCCGGACCTCAGCTCCTTCACGGTCGCGGGTGCCGGCTCGGTCAACGTCGGCGGTGGCGAGGTGGACCTGACCGTCGCGGACCGGAACGTGATGTCCGGTCCGGTCACGATCACGCAGCCCGGGGTCTACACGGTCTCCTATCACGTGGCCGGGGTGGACGGACACGCGCTGGAGGGGAGCTTCAGCTTCGGGTACCAGGCGACCTCGGCGATCCCCGAGCCGACCGGTGACGAGAGCCCCGATGCCGCGATGCGCGAGCCGAGCGGACGACTCGGACTCCTCCTGCTCGGCGCGTTGTTCCTGGCCGCTTCCGCGTTCATCGTCGTCCGGCGCGCGGTGGCTCACTAGGATGGTCCGCGGCACGGCGACCCTCGTCGGCCTGCTGCTGCTGACGGCAGCCAGCATCGGCTGCGTTCGCCAGGCGGGCCTCCCCGACGACTGCGACGCCAGCGCCGTGCAGCGCACGGCATCACTGGGCGGCGGCGCGCTCGAGCCGGAGTCGATCGATGTCTGCAGGGACCAGCTGGTGACCATCGAGGTCACCAGCGAGCGCGCTGGCGAGCTGCACCTGCACGGCTACGACGAGGAGGCTCCGGAGGTCCCGGTCGAGCCAGGCGACACAGCAACCTTCAAGTTCACCGCAACCAGAGCCGGCCAATTCGTGATCGAACTGCATGACGAAGAGGCAGGGTCGGAGACCGAGGTCGGGCTGCTAACCGTCCATGAGCCCTAGGCGAATCCGCACCGCCGCCCTGCTCGCAGGGGCGATGGTGGCGCTGGCCCCGATGCCGACGACAGCGCACGCGCTCCGCGGAGCCTTTACCCTCCCTGTCCCGCTCGGTCTCTACCTGCTCGGCGCCGGCGCCACGGTCGCCGTCTCGTTCATCGTGGCGGTCCTGGTCGTGCGCCCGGCCGGATCGGTGCCGTCATATCCAACGCGCCCGGTGAGCCCGCGCCTGGCGAGCCGATCCCTTGTCGCGCTGCAGGTGATCGGGCTGGCGTGGTGGTTCGGGACGATCGTGCTCGGCCTGGTGGCCGACCCCATCTCGCGCTTTCCCGCAGTCCTCTTCTGGATCGGGATCTGGGTCGGGCTGCCCATCGTCAGCGTGCTGATTGGCAATCCGTGGCCAGCCATGAGCCCCTTCCGCACGCTCTTCAGCGGCCTCGAACGTGCGGCACCGCTGATCGGCTTCACACGGCTGGACGCCGGGCTGCGCTATCCCGCGGTGCTGGGTCGCTGGCCAGCGACGGCCCTGCTCGCCGGTGGCGTGTGGGCGGAGCTGATCCTCCCAGACCGCGCGGCGCCCACCACCCTCGCCGTCCTGCTGGTTGGGTACACCGTCTTCACCCTGGTCGGGATGATCCTGTTTGGCCGCGTCGCCTGGCTGCGCAACGCGGAGCTGTTCGAGGTCTACCTGGGATGGTTCGGCCGCGTCGGGCCGATCGGGCGGCGCGTGGTGGAGCCAGACACCTGTGACGGCTGCTCCGAGGCGTGTGACCCCGCGCACTGTGTCGACTGCTCCGAATGTGCCACCGCCGCCGATCCCGGCGAGCGCCGCCCCGAGCTGCGGCCATGGTTCGCCGGGCTGACCGAGGTCGGCAGCACGGGGTGGTCCGACGCCGCCTTCATCGTCCTCGTCCTGTCGGCGGTGACCTACGACGGCCTCCAGGAAACCGCGCCATTCGGAACGGCCATGAACTTCCTCTTTCCCGCCCTGCTGCCGGTGATCGGGGCACTGAACACGGTCCTGGTCGTACAGACGATCCTCCTGCTCGCCCTGTGGCTGAGCTTTCTGGGTGTCTTCGTCCTGGCGTCCTGGCTGACGCTGCGCCTCCATGACCCGGACTTCCAGGCGCCACGCCTGGGAAGCGTTGTCGGTGCTTACGCGGCAACGTTGCTGCCCATCGCCGGCGGCTACCTGGTTGCGCACTACCTGACTCAGGTGATGCAGGGCGTGGCCTGGATCCCGATCCTCATCGCCGATCCCCTCTCGACGGTCGCGCCGCCCCTCGACTGGATGCCGATCAGCGCGGTCTGGTACCTGTCCGTTGGCGCCATCGTGCTCGGGCACGTCGCCGCGGTGGTGCTCGCGCATCGGCGCGCCCTGCGCGACTCCGCCCGCCGCCCGATCCTGGCCGGGCTCCCCCTGGTGCTGCTGATGATCGGCTACACCGTGCTCAGCCTGTGGATCATCGCGCAGCCGATCACCCTCGAGCCGGGCACCAGCCCCGCCGCCCTCCTCGTGCGCTGATGGACGTCAGCCTGGCCCTGGCCTTCGCCGCGGGGCTGCTGAGCTTCGTCTCGCCGTGCGTGCTGGCGCTCGTGCCGGTCTACCTCGCGTTCCTGGGCGAGACCGCCACGATCGCGGGGC
>DASYRA010000031.1:0-9184 GCA_036004845.1 Candidatus Limnocylindria bacterium | reverse complement strand
CGGGCAGATCTGCCGTACGAGGAGATCGGGGCGATCCTGGGGATCGCGGCCCCCTCGGCGCGCAGCCATGTGAGCCGTGCGCTCGACGCGCTTCGCGTCGAGCTCGGCAGGGAGGCATCACGATGAACGACGACAACCTGGAGCGAGAGCTCCGGTCACAGCGAGGCCCCCGCGAGGCGGGTTACGTGCCGGTGCCCTTGCCGATGACGCCGGACGAGGGTCCTGTTGGCAATCGACGGCCGTCCCGGCTGCCGCGGGCCATGATGCTCGTGGCTGCAGGTGCGGCTGGTGCGCTGGCCGTCGCTTTCGCCGCGGGCGTCTTCTCCGGCACCGGGCCTGAGGTCGGTTCGAGCTCGACCACGCCATCGGCCGAAGCATCAGCTGCGCCGGGAACCTGCGGACCCGACGACGTGACCCTGGAGGCCGAACCGTGGGGCGGCGCGGCTGGCTCGCGCGGCACGCTCGTGACCATCTCGCTGGCCGACGGTCGCGACGCCTGTGTCGTCATCGGTGCGATCTCGGCCCAAATCAAGGACGCGAACGGATCGGTACTGGTCGACGGCGAGTCCGCTGGAGCGGGCGAATCGGTCAGCCTCGAGCCGGGCTCAGCCCCGGCCTTGAGCATCACCTGGAGCAACTGGTGCGGGCCGAGCCCAGCGGCGCCAGTGGGGCTGTGGGTCGCGCTCGAGGGGTGGCCGTCAGCGTTGTCGGTTACGGTTCCTGATGGCACCGACCCGGTGCCACTCTGCCTCGGTGCGAGCGTACCGAGCTCGCTTTCGGTGGCTGACCTGGAGCGGTAGCCTGGGCACGAGGGCGCCGGGCTCGTCGAGGTGACACACTTGGCCGCGTGACCAACCGACTCGCCACCGAGACGAGCCCCTACCTTCTCCAGCATGCGGGAAACCCGGTTGACTGGTATCCGTGGGGGACGGAGGCACTCGACCGGGCGCGCGCCGAGGACAAGCCGATCTTCCTGTCGATCGGCTATTCGGCGTGTCACTGGTGCCACGTCATGGCGCACGAGTCGTTCGAGGACCCCGCCATCGCCGCCCAGCTGAATGCCGGGTTCGTCCCGATCAAGGTCGACCGCGAGGAGCGCCCGGACCTCGACGACGTCTACATGGCTGCCGTGCAGACGCTGACCGGCGGTGGGGGATGGCCGATGAGCGTCTTCCTGACGCCGGAGCTCGAGCCGTTCTTCGGTGGCACTTACTTCCCGCCCGAGGACCGCCACGGGATGCCCGGCTTCCCGCGCGTCCTGAGCGCGATCGCTGAGGCCTACCGCGATCGCCGAGCGGAGGTCGTCGAGCAGGGACGCCAGCTCGCGGCGCACCTTCGGGAGCAGCTCGACGTGCAGCCGGGTCGTGGGGAGGTCGAGCGGAGTCAGCTCGACGCCGCGGTCGCCCGCCTGGCGGAGTCGTTCGACTCGGTGCACGGTGGCTTTGGCGGCGCGCCCAAGTTTCCTGCGCCGATGACGCTCGAGTTCCTGCTTCGTGCCTGGAGGCGCAGCCGAGACCCCGAGGTGCTGCAGATGGTGACGATCACGCTCGATCGCATGGCGGACGGCGGCATCTACGACCAGATCGGCGGCGGCTTCGCCCGATACAGCACCGATGCTCGCTGGCTGGTGCCCCATTTCGAGAAGATGCTGTACGACAACGCGCAGCTGGCGCACGCGTATTTGGAGGCCTTCCGTGCCACCGGGCAGCCGCGCTACGCGGACGTCGCGCGGCGGACCCTCGAGTTCATGGTCCGCGAGCTCACGACCGAGGATGGCGGGTTCGCCTCGGCGCTCGATGCCGACAGCGAGGGCGAGGAGGGGCGCTTCTACACCTGGGACCTCGAGCCGTTGGTCGATGCGCTGGAAGCGGCGGGTCTGGACGGCGGAGAGGCTCGCGACGTGGCTGCCTACTGGGGGGTCGTCCCAGGGGGCAACTGGGAGGGCCATTCGATTCTGCACCTGGCTCGGCCGGAGGCGCCCTCGCCGGTCGTGCTCGACCGTGCGCGCGAGGCGCTGCTGGCAGCACGCGAGCAGCGGGTGCGCCCCGGCCGCGACGACAAGCAGCTGGCCGCCTGGAACGGCATGGCGCTGCGTGCCGTGGCGCTGGGGTCGCTGGTGCTCAGCGACGATCGCTTTGCCGAGGCCGCCCGACGCTGCAAGGAGTTCATCGGTGCCCACCTGCTGCGGGAGGGCGGCCGGCTGTGGCGGACCGCCCGCGCCGGGACGGCGCACACCCCGGCCTTCTGCGAGGACTACGCACACCTCGCGGACGGCCTCCTCGCCGCCTACGCGGCGCTGGGCGACGGGGCTGACCTCGCGCTGGCGGCCGCATTGATGAACCATGCAGTGGCGGATTTCTGGGACGAGGCAAGCGGCACCTTCTTCGACACGAGCGACGAGCACGACCGCGTCGTGGTGCGGCCTCGATCGCTGGTCGATGGGGCGACGCCGTCCGCCAACTCGGTCGCTGCCGACGTCCTCCTGCGGCTTGCGCTGCTGACCGGAGAGCCCGATCACGATCGACGCGCGCGGAGCATCCTGCGAGCTGCCGGCCCCGCCCTCGAGCGCCACCCCATCCAGTTCGGACGGATGCTCTCCGCGGCGGATCGGGGCCTCGGCGAACCGCTCGACGCGGTCATCGCCGGCGACGGCGACGACCCGCTGGCCATCGCGCTGCGGCGCGCGGCAGGGGCGGCGTACCAGCCGGACCTCGTCATCGCCCCGCTGGCGACCGGCGATGGCATCCCGACCTGGCCCATCTTCGAGGGAAAGACGGCTCGCGCCGGCCGGCCGACCGCGTACGTGTGTCGCGGCTACGCGTGCGATGAGCCGACGTCCGACCCCGAGCGCGTGCGGGCCCAGGTGGCGGGCCTGCCATGAGTCTGCGACTTATCACCGTGGCGATCTTGCTCGCCGGCTGCGCGTCGGCCTCGCCAAGCCCGTCGCCCAGCCCGGTCCCCACCGCCACCCCAAGTCCCACGGCGGTGCCGAGCCCCACCCCGATTCCACTCGACCAGGCGATGCTCGCGCGCCGCTTCACCGTCCTGGTGGTCGGGGCGGATTCCAACGCAACGCGCCGCGAGCGAGGCGAGGACGTGAACACCGACGCGCTGATGGTCGTCAGCGTCAGCGCCGACAAATCGCGGATCGCGATGATGTCCCTGCCGCGCGACACGGTCGACATCCCGATGCCCGACGGCTCCATCTACCACGGCAAGGTGAACGGCATCGCCCAGCGGCTCGGCATCGAGGCGCTGCGGGGCGCCATGGCGACGCTCATCGGGCAGCCCATCGACCGATACGTCCGGATCGACATGGACGACTTCGTCTGGATGGTCGACGCGGTCGGTGGGATCGACGTCGAGGTCGAGACACGCATCTCCGATTCCGCGGTCCATCTCTTCCTCGAGCCGGGACCCGCCCACCTCGATGGCAGGCAGGCGCTCGCCTTCAGCCGCACGCGGGCCGATTCGGACTACCGGCGCGCCGGACGCCAGCAGCAGGTCCTCGTCGCGCTGGCGCGCAGGTGGCTCGACCCGGGGTTGGCGGGCCTCATGGCCTCCGTTCAGGTGCTCGGTTCGCTCCAGACCGACATCGAGCTGGACGAGCTGCCGACGCTGCTCGAGATCGGCCGTCGCTCGGCTTCGGCCGAGGTGAGCGGCATCGTCCTGCAGCCGCCGCGGTTCTCGCTCTTCGTGGGCTTCGAACCGAACAGCACGCGCGGCTGGGTGATGATCCCCAACGTGCCCGAGATCCGCGCCTACGCCAGCTTGGTCCTCTCCGACTGACCTCGCCGGCCCGCCCGCTAGGCCCCCGCGTACGAGTGCTGGCCGACGAACAGGAGCCCGGCGCCGAGCCAGGTGAACAGGATGGCGGCGAAGCCGAGGACCAGGAGCCAGGGGGCGGCCGACGCCCAGGCGTCTCGCCGACCGGCGACGTGCAGGTAGCCCCCGTACACGAGCCAGGTTGCGGCCGCCGCCAGCTCCTTCGGATCGTTGTTCCAGTAGGAGCGCCAGGCGAGATTGGCCCACACCGAGCCGAGGACGATGGCCGCGGTCAGGACGGGGAAGGCGAGGATCGCGGCGCGATGAGCGGCGGCTCGGCAGACCGCGGCGGTCGGCAGCGAGGCGATGCCGTCCTTGGTGGCCCGCTGGGTGATCTCGCCCAGGGCGGCCGCGAAGGCCACCGCGCCGATCGCGTACGCCAGCATGGCGGCCCCGACGTGGATGGTCAGCAGCAGGGGCGCCTGCAGCGCCGGAACCAGCGGCCGCACCTCGTCAGGTTGCAGCAGTGACACCACCAGGAGGGCGGCCGCCACCAGTACGACCCCAGGTGACAGTCCGGCGATCGGCCTGCGCATGGCCAGGCCGATGAAGACGGCCAGCAACGCGAATGCAAATGCGGCACTGAACTCGTGGAGGTTGGACCAGGGTGCGTGGCCGGTGGCCGCCGTACGGGCGGCGAGGGCGCCAAGCAGCAGGATCGCCGCCAGGACCGTGCCCGCCACCGCGGTGGTCGAGCCGCTGATCGGCTGGGCCACGGCTCCGGCTGCCCCGCCTGCGGGCGCGGTCCGTGGGCTGCGAGCCAGGGCGGCCAGTGCTGCGCCGATGCCGATGGCGAACGAGCCGAGCAGCGTGATGAGCGCCGCGACCAGCAGGGCTGAGGATGCGGTCATGGGTTCGATCGTCCGTGCGAGCGGCCCACCGGACAGAGGGTCAGGCGGGGGCGCTCAGTCCGAGGCGGCGGCCAGGGTGGCGTGGGTGCCGCATCGGTAGCAGGACTCATCGGCGGCACGAATCGTTGCACCGCAGTTCGCGCACGAGACGAGCAGGTCCGCCTCGCACTGGGTGCAGAAGCGCGCCCCGGCAGGGTAGCGGAGGCTGTCGTTCGGGCAGTACGGGACTCCGCGCGGCACGTCGATCGCGCCGTCCTGAGCGCGCGGCAGCTGCAGGGCCGGGAGCGTGGTCGACTCCGCCTGCACGCCGACCTGCGAGACGCGCAGGTAGCCGATCACCACCCACAGCAGGTAGAGCCCGACCAGGCCGATGAAGCCGTACGGCAACAGGGTCGCGGTGAGGCCGCCAAGGCCGGTGGCGATGAAATCGATGACATCACGGATCAGCTCCATGGCGCCGCGATTCTAGCATCGGTCCCCCGCGGCGCCGGTTGGTGGCGCTGCGCTACACTCCGCCAAATCGTCGCCCCTCGAGGAAGATGCCCCGTCCCCGGCTCGATCCCCGGACCCCGCTCACCGAGCTCCACGTCCACCTCGGTGCAGCAGTCACGCCGGCCATCATGTGGGGCATTGCGCATGCCCAGGGGATCCGGCTGCCGACCAAGGACTACTGGGCGTTTCGCGACCTGATCACGGTTGGACGGCGACGCCGGACGTTCGACGCCTACCTCGACCTCTTCCACTGGACCGAGCTGATCCAGTCGAGCCCGACCGCGGTCGAGCGCAGCGTGTACGAGGTGATCGGTGGCGCCTATCGGAAGAGCAACATCACCCGCATCGAGTTGCGCTTCAACCCGATGAAGCGCAACCGGGGCGGCGAGCAGGACCTCGACCACATCATCGCCGCGGCGGTGCGCGGCATGGACCGCGCCGTCCTCGAATACCCGCAGGTGCGCGCCGGGCTGATCTTCTGCCTCGACCGCGCCTTCAGCCACGAGCTGAACGAGATCATCGCCGCCAAGGCCATTAGCTGGCACAGTCGGGGGGTGGTCGCAATCGACATCGCGGGGCCGGTGGATCGGTCCTTCCGGTTCGCCGACTACCGGGACCTCTTCGACCAATGCCGGCGCGCCGGCCTGGGCGTGACGGTGCACGCTGGCGAGACCGGCGGACCCGAGGAGGTGCGCGAAGCGGTCGAGGCGCTCGAGCCGACGCGCATCGGCCATGGGGTCAAGAGCGCCTACGACCCGACGGTGATGGGGATGCTGCGTGAGCGCGGGGTCGTGCTCGAGGTGTGCCCGTCCTCGAACCTGACGACGCGGGTGGTGCGCAACGCGGCGGAGATGCGCTTCATCCTGCGTTCGCTGATCGACCACGAGGTGCCGTTCACGCTCTCGACCGACGGGCCGGAGATGCTCCGCACCCACCTTCGAGACGAGCTCGCGCTTATGCTGCGGTCGGAGATGATGACGCTCGACGAGGTCCGCCGGGCGATCGAGACCGCCCACGCAGCCAGCTTCCTGGATGACGGGACGGAGGTCGTCGACGGCCCCGCGGACGATCGATCGGCCGTCGATGGCCACGCGCCGATCGCCCTCGAGATCGAGGTCTAGGCTGATAGACTCCCGGCCGTGTCCTCGATCTGGCGGCCGGTCCGGGAGCGGAATCCTGCCCGCAGCCTGATGGTCGTGGTCGCCCATCCGGGCGACGAGGCGTTCGGCTTCGGCGGCGCGATCGCCCACGCGGCGGCGTCAGGCGCATACACCGTCGTGGTCTGCGCGACGCGCGGAGCGTTCGATCGGCGACTCCTCGACCGGGCTCCCGCGCCCGGCGGTCGCAACCGCTCCTACCAGAAGCCACTGATCTGGCGGAACCTGGACACGGTCCGCGAGGACGAGCTGCGCCGATCGGTCGGCCTGCTCGGGGTGCGGGTCCTGCGCATGCTCGACTACGCGGAGGAGGGGCTCTCCAACGTCAATTTCGACGAGCTCATCGGGCGGATCGTGCAGCCGATCCGCATGCATCGGCCCGAGGTGATCCTGACCTTCGGGCCCGATGGCGTCAGCGGCGACCCGGATCACGTGGTGGTCGGGCGCGCCACGCAGGCCGCCTTCGAGCGCGCCGCCGAGCCGCTCGCGTACGAGGACGATATCGAGGAGGACCAGGTCGCCTGGCGCGCCGCCAAGCTCTACCAGCTGGTCGTGCCGGCGGCGGCGACGGAGGCTCTGGGCGACCGGGCACCGGCGGGCTACGGATCACCCGACGGGACCGACACCCTGACCCTCGAGCTCGGCGAGCTGGCACAGGTCAAGCTGGGCGCCATCCGCCGGCACGTGTCGCAGACCGGATCAGCGGGCCCGTTCCACGACTGGCGGCCCGAGGTGCGGGATGCCTTCCTCGCCACCGAGCACTACCGCCTGGCCGCGTCGAACCTCCCGGTTCCGGCGGGGGGCGGCGAGCCGCCGACCGAGTCCGACCTGTGGGACGGCCTCGCCTAGTCACGACCAGACCTCAACATAGGTAGCATCGACGGGGCTGCTGCTCTGCTACCCTCGCGGCAGCGGCGCCCACCCAGACCCGAAAGGACGATCCCCTGACCACGCTCGACCAGCTCACCGACGAGAACATCATGGCCGCCCTGTCGCAGGTCAAGGACCCGGAGATCGGGAAGGACCTGGTCAGCCTCGGCATGGTCAAGACGATCGAGATCACCGGCTCGACCGTCGACCTCACCGTCGAGCTCACGACCCCGGCCTGCCCGCTCAAGGCGAAGATCGAGTCGGACATCGTCGACGGGCTGGCTGCCCTCGGCGCGACCACCGTGCGGGTCGACTGGGCGAGCAACGTGAAGCGCTCTTTCGGCGGGCCGGCGGCCGACCTCATCCCGGGCGTCAAGAACACGATCGCGGTCGCCTCGGGCAAGGGCGGGGTCGGCAAGACGACGGTGGCGGTCAACCTGGCCGTGAGCCTCGCGCGCGACGGCGCGCGGGTCGGCCTCCTCGACGCCGATATCACCGGCCCCAACGTGCCGCTGATGATGGGGACCAGCGGATCGCACGTCACCGGCGTGGGCTCGCGGGTCAACCCGGTCACGGCGCACGGCGTCCAGATGATGAGCATTGAGTATTTCCTGACCGGTGGGGCGCCGGTGATCTGGCGCGGCCCGCTCATCCACTCCGCCATCCAGCAGTTCCTGCGCGACGTCGAATGGGGCGAGCTCGACTACCTGATCGTCGACCTGCCACCGGGCACCGGCGACGCCGCGTTGAGCCTGAGCCAGCTGATCCCGCTGTCCGGCGCGGTGGTGGTCACCACGCCGCAGGAGGTCAGCCTGCTCGACGCTCGCAAGGCGATCGCCATGTTCAACAAGGTCAATGTCCGGACCCTGGGCGTGGTGGAGAACATGAGTGGCTTCATCTGCCCGGACTGCGGCGCCGAACACGACATCTTCGGGACCGGCGGAGCCGCCAGCCTTGGCCGCGAGCTGGGGCTCGAGGTGCTCGCCCGCATCCCGCTCGAGCCGGCCGTCCGCACCGGCAGCGACGCCGGGGCACCGATCACCTCAACCCAGCATCCCTCCAGCGAGACGTCCGCCGCCGCGGCCGTACTGCGAGAGCTGGCGCGAACGGTCGCCGGTCGTATCAGCGTCATCGCCGAGCCGTTCGCCGCCGCGGTCGCCAGCTAGGCCCAACCCAGAAGTCCTGCCCAGGGGGGATTGTCTCTCCCTCCCGGCTGGCCAGAATGCGGTCAATGCGCATCGCCGTGCTCGCCGACCTGCACGCCAACCTGCCCGCGCTGCGTGCGGCGCTCGACGACGTGCTCGCCCTGGGCTGCGACACGATGTGGTGCGTGGGCGACGTGGTCGGGCGCGGCCCGCACCCCGCCGAGGTCGTCGACGAGCTCCGAGCCCTTGCCGTGCCCACCATCCAGGGCAACTGGGACGATGCCGTCGCACAGCACCGGGAGCATCCGGGCGTGGCCTGGCCCGACACCGACGCCGAGGCCGCTGGCGGCGTTTCGCTGGAGTGGACGATCGGGCAGCTGTCCGACGATCAGCGCTCGTGGCTGCGGCAGCTGCCCGGCAGCATGCGTTTCGAGGTCGAAGACCGCTCCGTGCAGCTGTTCCATGGTTCACCGACCCGGCAGAACGAGTACCTGTGGAGCGACCGGCCGAGCCGCGACTTCGTCCGCGTCGTGAGCGAGCAGGGCGACGACCTGCTCTGCTTCGGCAACACCCACGAGGCATTCCACCGCATGGTCGGCAAGAGCCATTTCGTCGCGGCCGGGTCGGTCGGCTGCGGAACGCTCGAGGAGATGAGCGCGCAATACGCGGTGATCGACGTCTACGGGGCTGACCTGATGGTCAACTTCCGAGCGGTCCCGTACGACCACCTTCGCGTCGAGGCCGACATGCAGGCGGCGGGTCTGTCGCCGCAGCTGCTGCGCGTTCCGCCGGCGCACCACGTCGCCGTGGAGCTCGAGGCCGAGCACCTGGTCGAGGCCTAGCC
>DASYRA010000030.1:0-19567 GCA_036004845.1 Candidatus Limnocylindria bacterium | reverse complement strand
CACCCGTTCTACGAGGAGCTGGCTCTCCGATTCGCCGAGGCGGGAGTCGACGCGATCGCCGTCGACTATTTCGGGCGGACCGCCGGCACCGGCCACCGTGGCCCCGATTTCGATTTCAGCAGCCACATCGCCCGAACCCGTCCCGAGACGCTGAACGCCGACGTCGCCGCGGCAGCCGCATACCTGCGCTCCCCGGAGGGCGGAGCGGTCGAGCGGCTGTACACCGTCGGTTTCTGCTTCGGCGGTCGCCTCAGCTACCTGCAGGCCGCGTCGGGGATCGGGGCCGCCGGAGTGATCGGCTTCTATGGGCCGCCCGTGGGACCCAACCGCGTCGGCCTGCCGGCGCCGGCCGAAGAGGCGCCGCGCTTCACGTGCCCGGTGCTGGCGATCTTCGGCGGTGCGGACGAGGGAATGGGTCCTGACGTGGTGCAGGCCTTCGACCAGGCGATGGATCGGGCAGGCGTGACCCACACCACGGCCACCTACCCCGGAGCGCCCCACTCATTCTTCGATCGGCACGCGAGCGACTACGCCGACGCCTCGTCCGATGCCTGGCGCCAGGTCCTCGCCTTCATGGGCATCACCGTCCCCGCCGGAGGATAGGGCTCAGGCCCCGGGGGCGGGGAGGCTGGTCGAGATCGGTGCCGGGCTCTGCGGCTTCATCGGCTGCAGGTAGAGCGCCAGCACGCCGACCACGTAGACGATCCAGGTAACGAGCGTCGTCCATTCGGGGGTGCTGGTGTAGCCGAAGACGGCCCGCAGCAGCTGCCCGAGCAGGTTCCCGCCCTCGGGCTCGTGCGGGAGGAATGCGCTGATATCGAAGGCGGTGGAGGTTCCGAAGCCGATCAGCCCCGCGTCGATGAACTCGTGTGCTGCGTGGCTGACCAGGCCGCCGGCGATGAAGATCAGCGCCACGCCGGTCCAGCGGAAGAAGCGCGCCAGGTTGAGGACGCGCGCGCCGCGGTAGAAGCCGTAGCCCAGGAGGACGGCGATGAGGATGCCGATGAGGGCGCCGACCAGGGTGCTCGCCGCGCCGGCGTCCTCGGTCGTAGCGGCGGTTGCCTGTCCAAGCAGGAAGAGCGACGTCTCGATCCCCTCGCGCACCACCGCGGTGAACGCCAGGATCGATAGGGCCCAGACGCTGCCGTCGGTGAGCGCGCGGTCGACGCCGGCCTGGAGCTCACCCTTGATGTTCGCGGCGGTGCGCCGCATCCAGAAGAGCATCCAGGTCACGACGCCCGCGGCGAGGAGCATGGCGCTCCCCTCGAAGTACTCCTCCGCTGGCGAGCTGAGGCCGCCGATGGTGATCCAGAGGACTGCGCCAACGGTTGCGCTGAGCGCGAGCGCGGCCGCCGTGCCGAGCCAGATGCGGCCGAAGCGACGGGCATTTCCGGTGCGGGCCAGGTAGGCCAGGATGATGCTCACGATGAGCGCCGCCTCGACGCCCTCGCGGAGGCCGGTGAGCAGCCCGGTCGTCAGAAAGCCGATGTCCAAGGAGTCCTCCAGCGTTCATGCGGAGTGGGTGGCTCGTTCGCGTCAGAGAGGTCCGCGGGAGAGGCTAATCGACCGCCGCAGAGGCGTCAATTCATCTCCTACGTCCACGCTCAGGATTGGGTCCGGCGCGCCGAGAAGAGGAGCCTGGCGGCTAGAATCCGAGCCGCATGATCGACTTTTCCCTGACCGATGCCCAGCGCGACGTGCAGCGGACCGCGCGCGCCTTCGCCGAGCGCGAGATCCTGCCGCGGATCCATGAGCTCGACTCGACCTCGACCTACGACCGGTCGCTGTACGAGAAGATGGGGGCCGCCGGGCTCCTGGGCCTGCCAATCCCGGAGCGCTACGGCGGCAGCGGCATGGACTACATCGCCTTCGCGCTGCTGTGCGAGGAGATGGAGCGCGCCGACACCGCCTTCCGCGTGGTCCTCTCCGTCCACACCGGGCTGAACTCGCTGACCCTGCTGCAGTGGGCCAACGAGGACCAGAAGCAGCGCTACCTTGTACCCCAGGCCCGTGGCGAGAAGCTGGCCACCTTCGGCTTGACCGAGCCGGGGGTCGGGAGCGACGCCGCCAACCTGTCTACCATCGCGCGCCGCGACGGCGACCGCTACCTCCTCAACGGCAGCAAGATCTGGATCAGCCTGGCCGATACCGCCGACAACTTCCTCGTCTTTGCCACCGTCGACAAGAGCGCCGGCCACAAGGGGATCACCGCCTTCATCGTGGAGCGCGGCTTCGCCGGCTTCAGCACCGACTCGCTGCACGGCAAGCTCGGCGTGCGCGCCGGGAACACCGGGATCCTGACCTTCTCGGACTGCGAGGTGCCGTTCGCCAACCGCGTCGGCGAGGAGGGTGAGGGCTTCACCATCGCCATGAGCGCGATCGACCAGGGCCGCTATACCGTGGCCGCCGGGTCAGTGGGGCTGGCGCAGGCGTGCCTGGACGCATCGGTCAAGTACGCCCACGAGCGCAAGGCCTTCGGCGAGGAGATCGGCCGGCACCAGCTCGTGAAGCAGATGCTGTCGAAGATGTACGCAGGCATCGAGGCGGGGCGCCTGCTGGTCTTCAAAGCGGGTTGGAAGAAGAACGCGGGGGAGCGCAACACGCGCGAGACGGGGCTCGCCAAGTGGTTCTGCACCGACCACGCCGTGCAGAGCGCGCTCGACGCGATCCAGGTCCACGGCGCCTACGGCTACAGCGACGAATATCCGGTGGAGCGCTACCTGCGCAACAGCAAGGGCTCCGTCATCTACGAGGGAACATCCCAGATCCACACCCTGATGCAGGCCGACTATCTGCTCGGCTACCGCAAGGACCGGCCGCTGCGCATGCCTCAGCCGGCGTTCGAAGGGGAGATGTAGGCGGCGCCAGCAGCCAGCTGCCGGCGTCGGGAGTCGGCCATGGCCGGCACTATACTCGCGGCCATGAGTCGAGCCGTCGAGCTGCTGCTGGGCCTCATGCTGCTCGTCATCGGGCTGCTGGTGCTGGCCAGTGAGCCCCTCGGCGGCTGGTTCAGGGGGCTGGGCATCAGCGATGAGCTGCTCGCCTGGTGGCCCGCGACCGTCGTCGTGCTCTCCGCCTTCTTCCTGGTGCCTGCCGCGCTCCCCGGCCCCAATCGGCGGCTCCGTGCCGGGATGGTGATCCCCGGTGCGTTCCTGGCCGGGGTCGGGGGCGCCCTGCTGTACACCAGCCTCAATGACCGATGGGAGGCGTGGTACTACCTGTGGACCGTGATTCCGTTCTCGATCGGGGTCGGCCTGTACGCGGCCGGGTGGATCGCCGACCTGCCGGCCTTCAAGTGGATCGGCTCCGGGATGGCGGTGGGCGCGGCCATCGCGTACCTCGCCTTCGCCACGGCCTTCGGGGGTGAGACCTTCCGGCTCGTTGGCTCCCTGGTCATCATTCTGCTGGGGCTGGCGCTGATGGCCGGCGGACTCGCCGATCGGCTGAGTCGCAAGGGGACCGGCTAAGGGCCGTCACGCCCGAAACAGGCTCGGCAGCACGGCGACGGTGACGACGGCGCCGAGGGCCGCACACACCACCGCGCGCTGCAGACGGGGCCATGCGCCCGCGGTGAAGGCGCCCAGCGCCGCCCCGGGCGACGCCCCAGCCAGCCCGGCCAGCGATGCCGCCACGGCGTGGGCCAGTGTCGGCGACGCCGACCCGATCTGACGCTCGCCGGCGCTCACCGCGCCGACGGCAACGGCGAGCAGCGCGGCGAGGAGCGCGGCGCCCAGCGTGCCGGTGAAGGCGCGCAGGCGCCCGATCTGCGTCCCGCCCGCGGCGGCCGCCCCGACGACAAGCGCGATCGCCACGGCATAGGTACCGGCCGACGGATGGGTAGTGTCGAGCGGCGCGGCGAGGAGGAACCAGGCGATGGTTGCTGCGGGCGCTGCCAACATGCCGATCGCCGCCACCCAGGTGAGTGGTCGGGTCCAGTCCTCCGGGTCCTCTGGCGGGACGACGTTGCCGAGGCGAACGCTGACCGGGACGAGGTCGTCATCCCCGGACGGCGCATCGGTCACGACAGGATGGCCTCGCCCGCCTCGCGCCAGCTCGGCACCGTCGCCAGGCGCAGGCCCAGGATCCGCGCCCCGAGCTCGCGAACCATCCAACCGGCCTCGGCCTGCAGGGCCGGGTCATCGGCCTCGAGCGCCAGCGAGGCCAGTGCCAGCAGCTCCGGCATCGCGGCCGGCGTGTCCAGGTCGTCGTCCATGGCCGCCAGGAACCGCTGGCGATGGCCCCGCACGAGCGGCGTCAGCGAAGCCGGGTCCGCGGCGGCCGGCGCCAGCGCCTCAACCTGCTCCGCGACCAGGCAGGCCATCCGCAACCGTGCGGCGGTCGCCGCCGCCGCCTCGAGATCGGCCTCGTCGAAGGAGAGCTCGCTCCGGTAGTGGCGGCCGACCAGGTAGAGGCGGATCGCGTCGCCGCTGTACGAGCGCAGGAGGTCCCGCACCAGCACCAGGTTGCCGACCGACTTGGCCATCTTCTCATCCCGGTGGCTGAGCATCCCGGTGTGCATCCACCATTCGACGAATGGGCGCTGCCCTGTCGCCGCCTCGGACTGCGCGATCTCCGATTCATGATGCGGAAAGGCAAGGTCAGCGCCGCCGCCGTGAATCTCGAAGTGGTTGCCGAGGTACGCGCTGCTCATGGCGGAGCATTCGATGTGCCATCCCGGGCGGCCGCGTCCCCAGGGCGAGTCCCAGGCGGGTTCGTCCGGAAGTGACGGCTGCCACAGCACGAAGTCGAGCGGGTCGCGGCGGCCCGGCATCTCCGGCCGGCTACCGCGCTCGAGGGCGACGGGCAGCATCTCGTCGCGCCCCAGCTTGGACAGCTCGCCGTAGGTCGGCCACGAGTCGACGCTGAAGTAGACATGGCCATCGGCGACGTAGGCGTGTCCGTTCGCCACCAGCCGCGCGATCAGGTCGCGCATCTGCGGGATGTGCTGGGTCGCCCGCGGGAAGTGGTCGGGCGGCAGCCAGTTGAGTGCGGCCATCTCGCTCAGGAAGGTGGTCACGTTCCGATTGCCAAGCTCCAGGTAATCCTCGCCGCTCTCCCGAGCTCGCCGCAGCATGTCGTCGTCGACATCGGTCAGGTTCTGGACGTAGACCACCCGGTGGCCGAGGTACAGCAGGTACCGATGCAGGACGTCGAAGCTCAGGTAGGTGAACGCATGCCCCAGGTGGCCCGTGTCATACGGGGTCACGCCGCAGACGTAGAGGCCCACCGGGCCCGGGCCGATGGGGGCGAACGGCACGAGCTCGCCGCGACGAGCATCGAAGAGGCGCAGAGTCACGGGCGGGATTCTAGGCGCTGGTAGAATCGGCGGGCCGACTGCCAGGGGTGGGTCGCCCGTCACTGCATTGGAGCCGAGGCCATGTGGGATGTCCTGCGCTGGTTCGCTGTCTTCGTCGCCGCCGTCCTGGTCATCGTGATCGGGTTGTTCTGGCTGTTCGACAAGCCCCTTCCCATTCCGCAGCTCTTCTGACCGCTCACCACAGCTCGGGCTTGGTGCTCATCAGGAAGCCGATCAGTCCGGTGGCGGCCGCCATCGCGTAGGCCAGGTAGCGCGCCCGCCGGGCCTGGAGCCGCCACCGATCGGAATCCGGCTCCCGGACCCGCATCAATCGGCGCAGGTTGGGCCGCGAGATGAACGCTGCCACCAACAGGTTCGCCGCATAGACACCCAGTGCGACCAGCAGCCAGGGCCGGGTCAGGATCTCGGGTCCAAGGCTGACCACCAGCCCGGTGCCGGTCAGGGCGAGGCCGATGGCGATCACCACGCTGCCGGTCCCCTGAAGGGTGGCCAGCAGGCGAATGAGGGTGCTCGGCTCCCCGTTGCCGGACTGCCGGCGCAGCAGGAACGGAAGCGCCAGGCTGGGTGCCAGCAGCGACACCGCAAGGAGCACGTGGGCGGTCAGCAGGATGGGAAACCAGCTCAATTGGAATCAGGCCTCGTCGAGTGGCGCCATGGCATGATGCCGACCCATGCGCCTGCGGCCGTACCTTACCCTGCTGCGCGGGAATTCCGCCTTCACGCGTCTGTTTGCCGCCCAGCTGGTCAGCTTCGCCGGGGACTGGTTTGCCACGGTGGCGCTGCTGGGGCTCGCCCTTGAGCTGACCGGCTCGCCTGGCGTGGCCTCGCTGCTGCTGGTGGTGCAGACCGGCGCCTTCGCGCTGGCCTCGCCGCTGGCCGGCGTCCTGGCCGACCGATATGACCGGCGCCGCCTCATGGTCCTCGCCGACGTCGCCCGCGTGCCGGTGGCGCTGGCGTTCCTGCTCGCGCGCGACCCCGACACGCTGTGGATCGCCTTCGTGGCCGCCGCCGTCCTGTCGCTGGGAGCGGCGGTCTTCGAGCCGAGCAGCTCGGCGTCGCTTCCGAACCTCGTCGGGGAGGGGGAGCTGGCCGAGGCCAATGTCCTGATCGGGTCGGCCTGGGGCACGATGCTGGCGGTCGGGGCGGCGCTCGGCGGCCTCGTCGCGGCCACGCTGGGTCGGGACGTGGCGTTCGCGATCAATGCGGCATCGTTCGCCGCCTCGGCCCTCCTCATCCTGGGCATTCGGCGCTCCTTTCGAGCTCCCCGGGAGGAAGCGACGGCCGGATCGCCTCAGCCGGAGCGCGGCGGGATCGGCGAGTCGATCCGTGTGGTGCTGCGCTTCGCGCGCGGCAACCGGACGCTGGCGGCGCTGCTCCTCTCCAAGACCACCTTCGGCGTCGGCACCGGCGTGATCGTGCTGCTGGCGGTCTTCGGTCGCGATGTCTTCCATGCCGGCGATGCGGGGATCGGGATCCTCTTCGCCGCGCGCGGCCTGGGCGCGCTGCTCGGCCCGTTCCTGGTCCGCTCCATCGTCGGCGTCAGCGAACGCGGCCTGATCGGGGGGATCGCCGCTTCCTTCGGCATCTTCGCGGTCAGCTACGGGCTCCTGCCGCTGGCGCCGATCCTGCCGCTCGCTGCGGTCGCCGTCTTCGCCGCGCACCTGGGCGGCGGCGCGCAGTGGACCCTCTCGTCCTACGGGCTGCAGCGCGCCGCGCCCGATGCCATCCGCGGACGCGTCTTCAGCTTCGACTACGGCCTGGTGACGCTGACGATCACCTTCTCGACCCTGGTCGCCGGCTTCCTGGCGGAGCGGTCCTCGCCCGCGGCCACGACCTGGACGATGGTCGGCCTTGCCGCCGTCGCCGCCATCGGCTGGATCGCCTTCGCGCGACCGGTGTGGCGACGGACCGGCGGGTAGGATCCGCGTGATGCGAATCCTCGACGCTGACCAGGTCCGCGCCGCCGCCCCGATGCCGCAGCTGCTCGACGCGGTGGAGGCCGCGTACCGGGAGGTAGCCCAGGGGCGCGATCGGTCGCCGATCCGGTCACGCCTTCCCATCGGAAGCGGCGACCTGCTGCTGATGCCCGGCCTGCGGGATGGCGGCGCCGGCGCATCGGTCAAGCTCGTGACGGTCATGCCCGACAACGCGGCGCGCGGGCTGCCCACGATCCACGCCGTGGTCGCCTGGTTCGACGCCGAGTCGGGCGAACCGCTCGCCATCCTGGACGGGCCGACCGTGACCGCCATGCGCACCGGCGCGGCATCAGGGGTCAGCACTCGCCTGCTGGCGCGCCCCGACGCGCGCGTCCTGGCCCTGTTCGGGGTGGGCGCCCAGGCCGTCTGGCAGGTCCGGGCGGTGCTGGCCGCCCGGCAGATCTCAGAGGTGCGGGTCTTCTCGAGAACGACCGATCGTCGGGCGGCCTTCGGGGCGAACCTGGCCACGGAGCTCGGATCGGGAACCCGGGTCGTCGTGGCCCAGTCCGCCGAAGCGGCGGTGCGCGATGCCGACGTCATCTGCTGCGCGACCACCTCCTTCGAGCCGATCTTCTCGGCCGACTGGGTTGCGCCGGGGACGCACGTCAGCGCGGTCGGCAGCTTCCAGAAGGGGATGATCGAGCTCCCACCGGAGATCTACGCGGCCGCGGCCCTGGTGGCGGTCGACTCGCGCGAGGCCGCGCTTGAGGAGGCGGGCGACCTGGTTGCCGCCATCGAGGCGGGGCTGCTGGGTGAGGACGGGTTCGTCGAGATCGGGACCGTCGACGCGGGCTGGGCGGCGCAACGCGATCCATCGGCCATCACCGTCTTCAAGAGCGTGGGGCTCGCGATCCAGGACCTTGCCGCGGCCGAGCTGGTGATGGCCAACCTGGGATCTTCCCCCCGCGAGACGGGCTAGGACGGTACCCGGAACCTCAGGAACAGCCCGCCGTCGGCGGCCAGGCGGCGAGCAAGCACCGTAAGGAGGCGGCCCGCGGCCGGGCCCCACTGGCTTCGGAAGCCGGCCAGGCGCGGGTCCGATCCGTCCACCTCGGTCAGGAAGCCGGCAATCTCGGTTGCCGATCCATCTCCGATGGTGCTCGGCACGGTCGGATCGTCATCTCCGGGCTCGACGACGACCGGCGCCGGCTGGCTCGATGGCGGCGGAGGTGGCGCGACGGCTCCCTGAAGGCCGGCCTGCCCACCGCCGGGCTGCTCCTGGGCCGGCGGTGCCGGGGTGGGCGCAGGCGTCGCGGATGGGGTGGGTGTCGGCGTGGCCGTCGCAGTCGGCGCGGGCGAGGGCGTCGATGATGCCGGCACCGGGGTGAGCGTTGGCGTGGGCACTGGCGTGGCGGTCGCCGCGGGCGTCGAGCTCGGGCTGGCCGTGGGGACGGGGGACGAGCTCGCCGCCGGGGCCCCGCTCACCGTCACACCGGGGTAGTAGTAGATGAGCACGATCTCGGCGGCGGTCTTGCCGGCCAATCCACAGGCCTGAGAGCCCCACTGCCACAGCTTCCAGCCGGTGGCATTGGCGCCGCATGCCTCGTAGGCGGTCCCCGCGTTGTAGTAGGTCGGGAAGATCGACCCGTTCTTCAGCACCCGCGTCGCCCAGGTCGCATCGACCGCGGCGACGGCGCCGGCCCACGTCCCCTTGCTCGGGTCGTAGACCTGGTCGTAGGTGTCGTCGCGAACGTCGAAGCAGGCGCCGTCGGTATTCACCCCGCCCCGCCAGTGCAGCACCTGGTACCAGGCATAGTGCTTGACCGCCAGGGCGCCGGAGCGGAGCGACTCGGTCGTCCAAGATCCGATCCACTCCCGCGACAGGACGTTCTTGCTGTAGGTGCGGAAGTCGACCGTCTCGACGGCACCGGTCGCGTGCCGGAAGACCCGAATCGTCGGTGGTGGCTCCGACTGCGAGGTCCAGTCTGAGCACGACGCAGCCGCAGCGGGCGCCACCCAGGCGGGCAGAGCACCGGCGAACGCAATGAGTACAGCCAGGCCGGCTGCGACGAGGGCACGTCGTGGCACGGTGCGCATCGTGGGGTCCACCAGACCGCACCGGAACCCACCGAAGGTCCTACGCCGTCAGGCCCAGCGGTGGACCCGCTCTCGAATTCGGTCGAACCCCAGCTCGTCGCACAGCGCCAGGAACGCTTCCCGGGGGGCGCCTCGCCAGGCCAAGGAGTCGAGGTCGCCCGAGATCGCGGCGTCGACGTTCAGGGTGGCCAGCCGACGGTAGAGGAGCGCGTCGCCGTGCTGCTGCTGGAGCGTGGCGGCCAGGCGGACGGCGTTGCGCAGCGGGACGTCCCACTCCAGCGGCGACGCCGGAATGGCCTCGAGGTGGGAGAACTTGGCCAGGACCGCCGCGGCGCTCTTCGACCCCCAACCGGGGAGGCCGGGGTAGCCGTCCGAGCTGTCGCCGACCAGGGCCAGGTAGTCCGGGATGCTCTCGGGGCGGACGCCGAACTTGGCGACCACGCCCGCCTCGTCGTATGTGATCGTCCGCATCCGGTCGCGGAGGACGACACGCTCGCCACGCACGCACTGCGCCAGGTCCTTGTCGACGCTGCAGATCACCACCTGTTCGATGCGCGGGTCGTCCCCGAGCTGCGCGACACCGGCAGCGATCGCGTCGTCCGCCTCGTCCTCGACCATCGCCCAGGTGGTGATCCCCAGCGCGCGCAGCGCACGCTCTGCGTCGTCGAACTGGGCCAGCAGCGCCGGGTCCATCCCGACGCTGCTCTTGTACGGCGGGTAGACGTCGTTGCGCCACGATTCGATGACGTGGTCGGTGGCCGCTGCCACGTGGGTCAGGTCGTCCTCGCGCAGGAGCGAGAGCATCGATTCGATCAGGCCGCGGACCGCGTTCACCGGGCGCCCGTCGGGTGCGTGCTCCTCCGGCCGGGAGTAATAGGCACGAAACAGCTCGAAGGTGGCGTCGACCAGGTGCAGCTTCACGATGCGCACATGCTAGGTCGCCGCCGGCCAGCTACGGCATCGATAAGCCGTTGATAAGCAACCGTGTGGACGATGCAAGGCGCGAGAGTCCGGCGCGGGCGCGTGCCCTGCGACCCCCGGTCCGCTCGCGCGGAGTGGGACCGCGCCGGACCCGCGCAGCCCTTCGTCAGACGGCGAGCGGCTCGCGGTATTCGCCGTACTGGCGGCGCAGGAGGTTGCACATCTCGCCGATCGTGGCGTAGGCCTCCACGGCCGCGATGATCGCCGGCATCAGGTTCGCGCCGTCGGCGGCGTCGGCGCGCAGCCGATTCATGGCGCGCACGTGCGCATCCGCATCGCGCTCGGCCCGGATGCGCAGGAGGCGGTCCAGGTGGCGTCGCTCCTGGTCCGTGCCGATCTCGAGCAGCGGGATGCGCAGCACCTCGTCGGGATCGGCGAAGGCGGTGACTCCGATCGTCTCGCGCTCGTGCGCCTCCACCGCCTGCGCCTGGGCGTAGGCGGCATCGGCGATCTCCGCCTGCGGGTAGCCGGCCTCGATGGCGGCCAGCATCCCGCCCAGCTCGTCGATGTGGCGGATGTACTGCCAGGCCCCCTGCTCGGTCTGGTTGGTGAGCGTCTCCACGAAGTACGAGCCGGCGAGCGGGTCGACCGTGTTGGCCACGCCGGACTCCTCGGCGATGATCTGCTGCTGGCGCAGGGCCAGGAGGGCGGCCTCTTCGGACGGAACGGCCCACGCCTCGTCGTACGCATCGGTATGCAGGCTCTGGGTGCCACCCAGGACCCCCGCCAGGGCCTGAATGGCGACCCGCGTGAGGTTGTTCTGGGGCTGCTGCGCGGTGAGCGAGACGCCGGCGGTCTGGGTGTGGAAGCGCATCCAGGTCGAGCGCTCGTTCTCGGCGCCGAAGCGCTCGCGGCAGAGCTTGTACCAGATGCGCCGCGCCGCCCGGAACTTGGCGATCTCCTCGAAGAAGTCGTTGTGGCTGTTGAAGAAAAAGGAGAGACGGGGGGCGAAGTCGTCGAAGCGCAGGCCACGGGCCAGGGCATCCTCGACGTAGGCGATCCCGTCCGCGATCGTGAAGGCCAGCTCCTGGACCGCGGTCGAGCCTGCCTCGCGGATGTGGTAGCCGCTGATGCTGATCGTGTTCCAGCGCGGCATCTCGCGGGTGCCGAATTCGACCGTGTCGGTCACCAGCTTCAGCGACGGGCCCGGCGGGAAGATGTACTCCTTCTGGGCGATGAACTCCTTGAGGATGTCGTTCTGCAGCGTCCCGGTCAGCTGTGCTCGGGGCACGCCCATCTTCTCGGCCGCCACGATGTACATCGCCCAGATCATGGCGGCCGGGGAGTTGATGGTCATGCTGGTGCTGATCTCGCCGACGGGGAGGCCAGCCAGCAGGATCTCCATGTCGGCCAGGCTGCTGACCGCCACGCCACACGTCCCGAACTCGCCGGCGGCGAGCGGCTCGTCGTGGTCGTAGCCGTACAGGGTCGGCATGTCGTAGGCGATCGAGAGGCCGGTGCCGCCCGCGGCGATCAGCTTCTGGAAGCGGTCGTTCGTGTCCTCGGCGGTGCCGAAGCCGGCGAACATACGCATCGTCCAGAGGCGGCCGCGGTAGCCGGTCGGGTGGATCCCCCGGGTGAAGGGCGGCTGGCCAGGCTCGCCGACGTCGTCCGCCTGCTTCCAGCCGTCGGCCGGGATGGCGGGCGGGCTGAAGCGGTAGCGCGGCCGGTCCCGATCGGGGTCGTTGGCAGGATTCGCGAGATCGGCCGGGGTGTAGAGCCGGTTGATCTCCACCCCGGACTGGGTGATGAAGCGCCGCTTTCGCTCCGGATCAGGAGGTTGCTGGCTCACGAGCCCCATATTGGCGGCTGGACCGATGCCGTCGCAACCGGCGACCCGAGGCGCACCCAGATCAGGGATACAGGCCGCGTAGCGCGGTCGCCTCCGCCACCCGGCCCACCGCGACCATCATGGCTGCGCCGCGCAGGTCGACGCGTTCACGCTCGGCCGTCGCCAGGACCCCGGCGAAGGCTGCCTCCATGATGCGCTCCAGCTCGGACGCGATCTCGCGATCGGCCCAGAAGAAGGCCTGGGTGTCCTGCACCCATTCGAAGTAGCCCAGCAGCAGTCCACCTGCGATGCACAGGATGTCGGGGACGACCAGGATGCCCCGGTCGCGCAGAATCGCATCCGCCTCGGGGGTCGTCGGCGAATTCGCCGCCTCGGCCAGGATTCCGGCGCGCATGGCGTCGGCCGCGGCGGCGGTCACCTGGTTCTGGACGCCCGCGGAGACGAGGATGTCGCAATCGATCCCGAAGAGGTCGGTGCGGTCGATCGGCTCCGAGCCCGGACACTCCCTGATCGAATCCTGCCGCTGCATCCACTCGACCGCCGCCGCCACGTCGATCCCGGATGGGTTGGCGACCGCGGCGCTGTCATCGGCGATGGCGACGACCCTGGCTCCTACAGCGGAGAGCATCTCGGCCAGGGTCGTCCCCACCCGCCCGAATCCCTGGATCGCGATCCGTGCCTCGCCAAGAGCCAGGTCCCGCGCCCTTGCCGCCGCATCGATGCAGTGGAACGCCCCGCGACTGGTCGACTCACGCCGGCCACGCGTGCCGCCGACGGCGATCGGCTTTCCGGTCACCACCCCGGGGATGGTGTGGCCGTGATGCATGCTGTAGGTGTCCATGATCCACGCCATCGTCTGCGAGCCGGTGTTCACGTCGGGGGTCGGGATGTCGCGGTCCGGCCCGATCAGGAGGCTGATCTCGGTGGCGTACCTGCGGGTCAGCCCCTGGCGCTCGTCGACCGACAGTCGCCGTGGATTGACCACCACGCCGCCCATGGCGCCACCCCACGGCACCTCCAGCAGGGCAGCCTTCCACGTGTTGAGCATCGCGTTGGCGCGCACGAGGTCGAGCGTCAGGTCCTGGGTGTAGCGGATGCCTCCGGTGGCGGGGCCGCGATTCAGATTGTGATGGACACGGTAGCCGGTGAAGGCCTGCACCGATCCGTCGTCGAGCGTCACCGGGAAGTGGACCTCCAGCTCCCGCTTGGGAACGCGCAGGACGCGATGCATCCCCTCGTCGAGGCTGAGCCGTTCAGCGGCCAGGTCGAGGTCGCGCTGGGCGGTGCTCCAGACGTTGTCGGCGGCGCTCGTTCCGTTGCCGTTGCCAGCCATGCGGCGCACAGGCTACCCCCAATGTCGAGCCGGGTGGCACACTGACGCTCCAACCAACCCGATGTGCCGGCGACCCAGGCATGGTCGGCCGGCGCGCAACGCGACCAGGAGGCAGCCATGGCCCCGCGCGTGATGACCGTCAGCGGCCCGATTCCGCCCGACCGAGTGGGCTTCACCCTCCCTCACGAGCACACCGGTATCTCCCTGTGGCACATCGCGGACCGATGGGACTACTGGGAGCTGACGCCCGACGAGCGGACCCTCGTCGACGAGCTGGCCGACTTTCGGCGGCGCGGCGGATCGACGCTCGTCGACCTGACGCTGGACGGCGTCGGTCGCGATCCGGAGCGGCTGCGGCGCCTCGCCACCCGAGCCGGCCTCCAGCTGGTGATGGGCTGCGGCTGGTACCGCGGCGCCTACTACCCCGCCGAAGCGCGCATCGACCGCCGCAGCGTCGACGACCTCGCGGGTGAGCTGGTCGCCGAGTTCCGCGACGGGGTGGCTGGGACCGGCGTCCACCCTGGCATCATCGGCGAGATCGGCGCCGACAAGCCGTGGGTCAGCGCCACCGAGGAGCGCGTGCACCGGGCTGCCGGGCGGGCCGCACTGGCCACGGGCATGGCGATCAGCACCCACGCTGTCATGTCCCCGGTGGGCCTTGCCCAGCTGCGCATCTTCGAGGAGGAGGGGGTCGACCCGCGGCGGGTCGTCATCGGCCATGCCGACTCGTACCCGGTCCTGGACCACTACCTGGCGATCCTGGATCGCGGCGCCAACCTGGAGTTCGACTTCATCGGCCAGCGGTTCGGCACCGAGGAGGCCGCCGAGCCACGACTGGTCGAGCTGATCGTCGAGCTGCTCGAGCGCGGCCACGGGAGCCAGCTGCTGCTCAGCCAGGACGTCTCCCACAACAGCCAGCTGCGAGCCAATGGCGGCTTTGGCTACGCCTACCTGCAGCAGCATTTCCTGCCGACGCTTCGCACCGCGGCGGTGGCCGAGGGGGAGATCGCCCAGATGACGATCGACAACCCTCGCCGCATCCTGACGATCGAGTAGCGCGTGCCTGAGCCTCGCGACCCGTCGGCTGATCTGCGACGGATCGCCTTCCTGCTGGAGGTCGCCAGCGAACCGACCTTCCGGGTGCGTGCCTTTCGGAACGCGGCGGCCATGGTGGCGAGCCTGCCGCCGACCGAGCTGGCCGAGCGCGCCCGGCGGGGGACGCTGCGCGACCTGGCCGGAATCGGCGAGGTCCTGGCCCGAACCATCGCCGAGTCGCTGCGCGGGGAGGAGCCGGTCTACCTGCGGCGCCTGGAGGCGACCGGAGGGCAGCCGATCGCCGACCTGGGGGCGGCGCTCAGGACCGCATTGCGCGGAGACTGCCACGTCCATTCCGACTGGTCCGATGGCGGCTCACCGATCCGCGAGATGGCGGAGGCGGCCCAAGTCCTCGGCCACGAATACATGGTTCTGACCGACCACTCGCCGCGACTGACAGTGGCCAACGGGCTTTCCACGGAGCGCCTCGAGCAGCAGCTCGACGAGGTGGCGCGGCTCAACGTGGAGCTGGCGCCGTTCCGGATTCTGACCGGGATCGAGGTCGACATCCTGAGCGACGGCTCGCTCGACCAGGATCCAGCGCTCCTCTCTCGCCTGGACCTGGTGGTTGGCAGCGTGCATTCCGAGCTGCGGATGGACGAGAGGCCGATGACGAAGCGGCTGGTCACGGCGCTGGCCAACCCGCATCTCGACGTGCTCGGCCACATGACCGGGCGGATGGTCACCGGCAAGCGGCGTCGGCCTCCGTCGGCGCTCGATGCCGATATCGTCTTCGCCGCGGCGCTCCGCTTTGACAAGGCGATCGAGGTCAACTCGCGCCCCGAGCGGCTCGACCCGCCGAAGCGGATCCTGCGCCTGGCGGTGGAGGCGGGCTCCCGGGTCGCGATCGACTCGGACGCGCATGCTCCCGGCCAGCTGGCGTGGCTCCCGTTCGGCTGCGACCGGGCGGCGGCCTGTGGCGTGGCGGAGGCATCGGTGGTCAACGCGATGGACGCCGAGGCGCTGCTGGCGTGGACCGGCTCGCACGAGGCGGCGGGTTGAGGTCGGGTCCTAGACTTGAGATCCGCCCGCGAAAGGAGATTGGACGATGTCAGTCGCGAAGGTCACCGAGCTGAGCTGCACCTCCACCGAGTCGTTCGAGGACGCCATCCGGCAGGGGATGGCCCGCGCCAACAAGACGCTGCGCGGGGTGCGCGGGGCGTGGGTCAAGGAGCTGCGCGTGAACACGGGCAGCGACGGCGGCATGGAGTTCCAGGCCAACATCCTGGTCACCTTCATCCTCGAGGGGTGAGGCGGCCGGAGCCCTATTCGACGGCGAGCCCGATGCGGTGCTCGCGACGGACGAAGCGCCCGCGGTAGGTCGGGTTCGAGACCCGGGCATTGATCGTCGCCGCGTCCAGCGGCTTGGCGCTGCGCGGGGCCTGGTAGCGCCCGCGAGCGGCGATGGCGGAGGCCAGCTCCGCCGCGGTCTGCGGGCCCAGCTCGGCGATCACCGCCGCGATCTCGTCGTGGAGGGCGATCCTGGCGCCGGCGGCCTTCCGCCCTTTCGTCGAGCGGCGAGCCGCACGACGCGGTCGCGACGGTGCCGGCTCCGCCGAGCCTGCCTCGGCGGTCTTGCGCGGCCGTCCGGGTCCTCGCTTGACGGGGGCGGCAGCTTCGGCGGGAGGCTCGGCGCTGGGGGCGCGCGCCGCGGCAATCTGGTCGAGGCGTCGTGCGAGCTCGTCGACGCGAGCGGTGAGCGACGCCATCGCGTTCGAGTCGACCGGAGCGGGGACGGCACCGCCGGATCGGGCGGCATCCAGCCGCTCCTCCACCCAGCGGGTCACGAGCTCGCCGGGACGGATTCCAGCCTCGGCCGCGAGCAGCTTGAGGGCGGCGAGGCGTCGTGGGTCGAGACGGATCGACATCCCCCCGTCGTCCATCGGTCGCGGCGCAAAGCCGCCGGGGCGCGGCGGCCTGGCGCCGAAGCTGCGCTCGCGAGGCGGGCCCGAGAATTCGCCGCGGTCCCGCTGTGGCCGATCGCCGAACGGTGGGCGATCGCGCTGCGGCCGGTCGCCGAAGGCGGGCCGGTCGCCGGGCGGTCTTCCGGATCCGCCGGGTCGGCCGCCGCCGGGGCGTCGGTCAGGTCGTCGTTCGTATGGCATCGCGCCCACCATAGCCGCTGGATCGCGCAGGCGCCAGCAGCCGGTCAGAAGCTGCCGCTCCCTCCGCCGCCGCCCGAGCTCCCTCCTCCGCCGAAGCCGCCGCCACCGGAGGACGACGAGGCCGGCGATGATCCGATGCTGCCGACCGCGCTGAACATCCCGCCGATGTCCGGCATCCCCGACCCCGAGAAGATGCTGCCGCTGGCCATCCCGTCCCCCAGCGACGAGGGGGCGCTCCCGAGCCAGAGCGGGTAGTAGCCGCCGGTGGCGCGTGAAGGATCCTTCGCCTGGTCCTCGAGGTTGCGTTCCAGCACCTTCGCCACCTCGTCGTGCAGCCCCAGGGCGAAGCCCCACACCACGGCCTTGTCAGGCGTGTCGGCGAGGCGCTGGACGGTCGGGTCGGCGACCACCTGCTCCATGCTGCGGGCCTGCTCCATCGTCTTCTGCAGGGTGCGCCGATAGGCCTTCAGCATGGCGTCGACGTAGGCGCCATTCGGCGTCCGCTGCGACATGAACTGGCCGATCCCCCAGGTCGCCAGCCCACCCACGCCGGTGGCGGCGCCGAGCAGGGTGAGTCCCGACATCGGGATCAGGAAGCCGCCGATCACGAAGAGGACGCCGAGTGCCATCTCGCCGCCGCCGATGAAGCTCCAGCGAGTGATGAGCGTCGACGGGCGCCGGGTGAACCAGCCGAGGCGCACCACCTCGTCCTCGAGCCCGTCCCGGACCGGCTCCAGCACTTCGTTCAGCTCCCACAGCCGCTCGCGCGAGATGGTCGTGCCGCCTCGCGCCTGCTGGCGAACCACGTCCCAGGCGCTCCGCTCCGCCGCCCCCATGCGCCCGCCGCGCGGCGCCGCGTCGTGGATCTCGATGGCGGGGTCGAGGAGTGGGTCCGGCTCGTCATCGGCCTTGACCTCGCTGGCGCGATCCAGATTCTGGAAGGCCATCCGACCGGTGCTGGCCAGCTCCATCAGCAGCGTGTTCATCGTGTGCCGCGTCGACTTCCCCTGGCGCACGACGGTTGCCAGGGGCGGCGTCATGTCGGCCGGCGGCCCTGCCATGAGGATCGACGGCGAGTCGAGGACCTCTGGGTCGTCGCCCTCTCGACGCCAGGCACGGAGGGCGAGGCCGACGATGACCAGGAACGCGATTGGGGCGCCGCCGAGGCCGAGGATGCCGTTGAGCTGGCGCAGGACGTTCAGCCGAGCCGTGGCGCCGGGTGTGATGCCGGCACCGACGAGGTCGACCGCGGTGATCAGGCCGCCACCGAGCTCGCGCTGCACCGCCGCCGGGACGATCACGTCGTCGATGGTGGATTGCAGGTCGTTCTGGGACAGGTAGCCACGCAGGAATCCAGCCCCGGCGTAGTAGCTGACCACGCCGTGGACCAGGTCTGGCTCGAAGCTGACCAGGTAGACCAGCCCGTCGTCGTACCCGGCACGGCCGACCCCCCACTGGTCCAGCAGGGCTCGCGCGGCTTCCTCGTTCGATTCCTCGGTGGCGAACTCGTCGACCTGGACGTAGATGGCCAGCTCGGCGCCGCTGCGGGCCTCGATGGCGTCGACCTGGGACTCCAGAGCCTCCTCGATCTCGGGAGCGAGGGCGCCGGCGGGGTCGTAGACCGCCTGCCCCTCGACCGGGTCGGGGAAGCGATGCGTGCTGGAGGAGGCGCCGCCGATGTTGAAGACGGCGATGGCGACGATGATCGCCCAGAAGAGTCCGAAGACGGCGCTGCTGGCGACCCGGAAGAAGCGGACTGCACCCACGCCAGCAGGATAGACGCCCGAGCAGTCCCTAGGCGCAGCTGACGGCGACGGTGGCCGGCGCCAGCGGCAGGCCGGGGATCCGCTCGCTGAAGGTGACCGTGCCACCTCCCTCGATCTGCGGCGAGACGGTGGAGCGGATTCGCAGCACCAGGTTGGAGCCGTCCCGCGCCGTCAGCTGGCATTTCGCGCGACCGGTCTGCGTCCCCTCGTTGGTGACCTGCAGCTCGACCACGATGGCATCCGGCGGGGCGCTCTCCCAGCCAAGCACCTCGCCGCGGAACGGACCGATTCCGCGCAGCGACAGGCTGGCGGCAATCGCCATCAGCACCACGCCGGCGACGATGGCGACCACGATCGTGCCGTGATACTGGGTCGCTGATGGGGTGGCCATCCCTGCCCGGTTGCAGACCTCGCAGATCGTCTGGTCCGGGCCGATCTGGCGGCCGCACTTGTAGCAGTTGCGCAGCGGTCGGCGATCGACGTCGGTCACGGTGCGGGGGCCAGCCGCTCGCCCGCCCGGATCGGGACGCTCAACCAGTTCTCGGGGGGCGCCAGCGGGCAGCTCCAGGTCGGGTCGTAGACGCACGACGGGTGGTAGGCGTAGTTGAAGTCGATCACCAGCTCCTCGCCCTCCGACCCGAGGTCGGCCCCCTTGCCCGAGTCCCACAGGTAGCGGCCGCCACCGTAGGTCTCGGTGCCACTGGTCCCGTCGCGGAAGGGGACGAAGATCCCGCCGGCGTACTCGTTGAGCCAGTAGACGGCCAGGCGCGTCGGCTCCCCGCCAACCGTGAACGCGACCCAGCCGATCCGCGAGAAGGGCATCGTCGGGCCTGCGGACGAGCGGGGCACGTCGAGCGGCGGCGCCTCCGGGTCGAGCTCGAGCCGGAGGCGGAGCGCGAGCTCCGGCGCGTGGCGCCAATAGGCCAGCCCGCGGAAGTCGCGGCGCTCAGCCGTCGGCACCGGCGAGGAGGGATGCGAGGCGAAGAGTCGGTCCTTGGCGGCTCGGAAGCCGAGGAGGCGGGCCGGCTCGGCGCGCGGGTCGCGGCGCAGGGCGTCGTACATCGCAGCCACGCGGCGGCGCCAATCGGCCAGGTCGAGGTGCTCGGACATCGGTCGGCGAAAGTGTACGGGCGGCGCTGCCCGGAGGCTGCGCCGCCCGCATCGG
>DASYRA010000029.1:0-46027 GCA_036004845.1 Candidatus Limnocylindria bacterium | reverse complement strand
ATCGTGCTGCGAGTGGCGGGCGATCTCCTTGAGGTTCTGCCGGTGGTCCTGGGTGAACAGCAGGTAGTCGCCCTTCTCGTCGGGCGCGAAGCTCGTCGACATCAGCAGCGGCATGAAGCCGTGCTTGGTCAGTTCGAGCTCGTGGATGATGTCCGGCCGTAGCAGCGACAGAGCGTACGAGAAGGTGGTGAACCAGAAGCCGGGCCGCAGCTCCTCGGTGATGGCCGCCCCGCCGACCATCTCGCGCTGCTCGAGAATCAGCGTGCGCAGGCCGCCGCGAGCCAGGTAGGCGCCGTTCACCAGCCCGTTGTGACCGCCGCCGATGACGATCGCGTCGTACGGGTCGCTGCTCACGCCGTCTTCCGCTCCGGGTTGAAGAACGGGAGGCGCACCACGTGGGCGGTGACCTTCTCGTAGTGGTGGTCGACGGTGAACTCCAGCTGCACCCGCTGGCCGACCTTCGCCAGGTCGGGCCGCACCCGGCCCAGCGCGATGTGGCGCTGGAGCACCGGCGAGTACATGAAGCTGGTGGCGTAGCCGACCCGCTCGCCGGCGTCGTCGTAGACCATCCAATCCTCGTGGACCGGCGCATGCACCTTGGGCGGAATCAGCCCGGCCGCGCCGTAGACGCGATCGTAGTCCTCCCAATCGACGACCAGGCCGCTCATCCGCCAGCGGGACGTCTTCTCCGCCATCTCGCGCTGGAGCGCGCGGCGGCCGATGAAGGCGCGGTCGTCATCGGCCAGTCCCTTGAACATCCACGACCAGCCGAGCTCGATCGGGGTGGACCGATGGGCGTCGTTGAACGCGTATCGGCTCGAGTCGAAGTCGACCGCCAGCAGCAGGAGGCCGGCCTCGATGCGGAGCATGTACAGCGCGGCGAGGCCGAAGGGCAGGACGCTGAGTCCCTGCGCCGCATCCCACAGCCTGTCCCACGCGGTCAGGGCGTCGGACGCGTCGACCCAAACCTCGTAGCCGAGGTCGCCGGTATAGCCGGTGCGCGAGACGGTCACGGGCACCCCGCCGATCTGCCCGGTGGTCATCCCGAAGAACGGGACCGACGCCACCTCCGGCACGAGCTTCGCGAGCAGGTCACGGGAGCGCGGCCCCTGGACCGCGATCGTGCCGATCTGGGTGCTGACATCCTCGATCGAGACCGCCAGGCGGCCGATGCGATCGGCGAAGTAGCCGAAGTTCGGCTCGGCGCTGGTGAGCAGGTACTCATCGGGGGTGCGGTGCTGGATCACCCCGTCCTCGAGCACGAAGCCGCGATCGTCGAGCCAGGTCGTGTACTGGGCGTGCCCCGGCGGGCAGGTGCGCACGTCGCGGGCCAGCATGCCGGCCAGGAAGCGCTCAGCATCGGCCCCGGAGATCCGGTACTTGTAGAGCGGCGAGGTGTCGAAGATGCCCGCCGCATTGCGCACCGCGAAGTACTCGAACTTGTCCGACTCCTGGTAGCGGTTGGCGGCCAGGTGCCCGGCCCAGTGGCTCCACAGCCCGGTCTCGTTGAGGACGCTGGTGCGCGGATGGAAGGGCGTCGGGCGAATCACAGGTGGGAACCCTAGCACCGCCGACGCGACAGGCAAGCTGTCGCGCGAGCCGCGATGCTCAAGATGCACGCTCGAAAGAGAACAGGCGTGCTATTTTGGAGCGCAGCATGCTGACCGATCGCCCCACCACCGCCACGGACGCCATCGAGGCCCTCCTGGCCGACTCCGCCCTGCAGCCGCTCGTGGCGGCCCATCGGGTGCTGGAGCCGCGCCCGCCCCGACACGCCCCCTGGCCCGACGGGCTCGACCCACGGCTCATGGATGCGCTCCGCTCGCGCGGGGTCGAGGCGCTCTACACCCACCAGGCCCAGGCGCTCGAGGCAATCCGGGCGCGTCGCAACGTGTGTGTGGTCACGCCGACCGCCTCGGGCAAGACGCTCTGCTACAACCTGCCGGTCCTGGACGCGGTAGCGCGGGACCCGGCCGCCCGGGCGCTCTACCTCTTCCCCACCAAGGCCCTCGCGGCCGACCAGCTGGTCGAGCTTCGCGCGCTGGCCGAGGCGGCCGAGCTGGACCTCAAGACGCACACCTACGACGGCGATACGCCACCCAACGTGCGCTCGGTGGTGCGGGCGGCCGGCCAGGTGGTGATCACCAACCCGGACATGCTCCACGCGGCGATCCTCCCCCACCACACCAAGTGGTTCAAGCTGTTCGAGAACCTGCAGTTCGTGGTCATCGACGAGCTGCATACCTACCGCGGCCTCTTCGGCTCCCACGTCGCAAACGTCATCCGCCGCCTGCGCCGCATCACCAACCACTACGGTGCGGACCCGATCTTCATCTGCGCCAGCGCCACGATCGCCAACCCGCGGGACCTGGCCGAGCGGATCCTCGAGGCGCCGGTCGAGCTGGTGGACGACAACGGCGCACCCTCCGGCCGCCGCCACATCCTGGTCATCAACCCGCCCGTCGCCAACGAGCAGCTTGGAATCCGCGGCTCGGCACTCCTCACCGGGCAACGGGTGGCGGAGCGGTTGATCAGCGGTGGCGTCCAGACGATCGCCTTCGCGAAGTCGCGCACCTCGGTCGAGGTGCTGACCACGTACCTGCGCGAGACCTTCGCGCCGCCGCCCGGCCACCCGCACACGATCCGTGGCTATCGGGGCGGCTACCTGCCGAACGAGCGCAAGGAGATCGAGCGCGGCCTGCGCGACGGCCGGGTCCGGGGCGTGGTGGCGACCAATGCGCTCGAGCTGGGGATCGACATCGGCGGCCTCGACGCCGCGATCAGCATCGGCTATCCGGGGACGATCGCCTCCACCTGGCAGCAGATGGGCCGCGCCGGCCGGCGCACGAGCACCAGCCTCTCGGCGCTCATCTGCTCATCGGCGCCCATCGACCAGTTCCTGGCGGCCCACCCGGAGTACCTGTTCGACACCTCTCCGGAGCACGGTCTGATCAACCCCGACAACCTGCACGTCCTCCTCAACCACCTGCGGGCCTCGAGCTTCGAGCTGCCGGTTCCCGCCGCCGAGCGCTTCGGGATCGACGAGACGCCGTCGCTGCTCGACGTCCTCGAGGAGGATGGCTACCTGCGCCGCGCCGACGACGACCGCTACTACTGGAGCCACGAGAACTTCCCGGCCAGCTCCTTCTCGCTGCGCAGCGGCGCCCCGGAGAACGTCGTCATCGTCGACACGACCGGCGACCGCAACCGGGTTCTCGGCGAGGTCGACCTGTTCGCGGCCCCGCTGCTCGTCCACGAGAAGGCGATCTACATCCACGAGGGGGTGCAGTACCACGTCGACCGGCTCGACTGGGACGAGCGCAAAGCCTTCGTGACCCGCACCGACGTCGACTACTACACCGATGCCGACCTGGGCATCACCCTCAAGGTGCTCGAGGTCTTCGAGGAGGCTGATCGGCTGCCGGCCGGCCTGCGCCAGCGCGGCGAGGTGATGGTCGCCTGGAAGGTGACCATGTTCAAGAAGATCAAATACCACACCCACGAGAACGTGGGCTGGGGCTCGATCGCCATCCCCGAGCAGGAGATGCACACCACCGCCTGCTGGCTCGTCCTGCCGGCCGAGGTCGTGAACCGCTACGACCGCGACACGCTGGATGGGGCGCTCATCGGCCTCTCGCGGGTAGCCCGCACGACCGGATCCCTCCTCCTGATGTGCGACCCGCGGGACCTCGGCGTGCTGGCCCAGGTCCAGGCGCCCTTCACCGGGCGACCGACCCTCTACCTGTATGACGCCGTGCCCGGCGGGGTGGGCCTCACCGAGCGGCTCTTTACCCTCACCGATCAGCTGATCCGGGCCTGCCGCGAGGCGGTCGACTCCTGTCCCTGCACCGATGGCTGCCCGGCCTGCGTCGGCCCGGCGATCGAGGTCGGGCCCCGCGGCAAGGCGACCGTCTCAGAGCTGCTGGCAGCCCTCTCCTGACCGATGCGCACCCTCGCCGACCGACTGGCGGAGATGCGGGCCCAGCGCGGTGGCCTCGTCCCGCCGCGACACGCCCCGGCCGCGGGCAACCGCGCCGAGGGCCTGGCCCGCTGGTTCGCCGCGCGGCTGCAGGTCGCCCCGGACGGAGCGGCGGTAGTGGTCGAGCGACGGGTCGCGCTTCCGCCCTCGACGGTCGCGAGCCTCGCCGACCTGGCGCCGGCCTGCTACTTCGACACGGAGACGACCGGCCTGTCGACCGGCGCCGGCACGGTCGTCTTCCTCGCCGGCCTCGGCCACCTGGATGGCGATCAGCTGGTCGTTCGACAGCTGCTCCTCCCCGACTATCCGCACGAGGCGGCGCTGCTCCGGCTGGCGGCTGGGGAGCTCGCCGCGATGCCGCGGGTGGTCACCTACAACGGACGGGGCTTCGACCTGCCGCTGCTCATCACCCGCCTGACGGTGCATCGGCTTTTCCGGGAGATGGCGTCGCTGCCCGAGGTCCACGATGACCTGCTGCCAGTGGCGCGGCGGCTCTACCGCCGGCCGCTCGGCGGGGCGCGGCTGGCCGACGTCGAGTTCGGCGTCCTGGGGGTCATCCGCAACTCCGACTGCCCCGGCAGCGAGGTGCCGTCCCGCTACTTCGGCTACCTGCGCGGTGGCTCGCCGGACCTCCTGACCGACGTCCTGGACCACAACCTGCAGGACATCGTGTCGCTGGCGCTGCTCGAGGCGGAGATCGTCCGGATGCGGGCCGGCGGCTGGCGCGACGCGCCGGTGCTCGACCGGCATGGGATGGCGGTCGAGCTGCTGCGCCACGGCGCGAGCGAGGAGGCGCTCCAGGTGGCCGAGGCGGCGATGCTGCCGGGCGTCGACCAGGACCGCGCGCACTCGCTGCGACGGATGGCCGCTCGGCTGTTGCTCGGCGCCGGCCAGGTCGAGCGGGCCGAGGAGCTGTGGACCGCGGCCACCCGCCGCGCGTCGACCGACGCGGCCGCCGCCTGGCTCGAGGTGGCGCGCATCCGGGAGCGGCACCGCGGCGATCTGCGCGGCGCGCTCGAGGCCGCCGCCACAGCGTCACGTGTCCTCGACCTCGCCTTTGCGCTCGGACGCGGCGGCGGCATCCTCGAGCTGGGACGGATCCGGCTGCGCGTCGAGGCGCGCCTCCGTCGGTTGCGTCGCTGGGTGGCGGCCGCCGAGCGCCGCACGGCGCGGGCACAGCGGGTTGCCTGAGCGCCGAGCCTGGCCTCGCCGCTCCTCCAGGACCTCGGCGACGACGCGCATCGCGGCCTGCGCTCGTTCGCGCACGAAGCTGTGGCTGCGCTCGCGGGGCCAGGGCTCGGCGAGCATGAAGGCGGCGAAGACGTCCCCCGCCCCGATGCTCGGGACGCCATCGACCCGCCACGGCACCGGAAGGTGCTCGCGTTCCAGCCAGGCGCCACGCACCCCATCCGTGACCACCAGCACCGGCCTCGGCCCGAGGTGGAGACGGAGAGCGCCGAGCTGGTTCGGCGGGTCCGCCGCCTCCCCCAGCAGGTCCTCGCGGCTGGCCACCACCAGGTCGAATCGGCTCAACGCAGCTGCGAGCTCCGGAGCGAGGGTGGACAGCTGACGCGGCTGAACCTCGCCGTCAGGCGCGAAGGACCGTACGAAGCCCTGCAGGATGGCGCCACGGGTCGAGGCGGCGTCCAGGCTCGCGAGGTCGACGGTCGAGACCTCACCGGCGATCGGGGCCACGAGGATGGCACCCGGCAGCTCGTGCGGATCGAGCTCTGGCATGCGAATCGAGCCACCACCGCGCTCGAGCCAGAGACGCCGTCCCGCGGGCGAATCCCGGTGGATGAAGGTGGCCGTGCCGTCCGCACCCTCGACCGAGACGCTCAGGCCGCGGAGCTCCTCCAGCGCGGCACCTGCCTCCGGCTCGGGTCCAGCGACCGTTATGATCCGTACCCGCACCCCCCGCGGCGCGGCAGCCCGGGCAATATGCAGCACCGAGCCCCCGCCGGCGGAGGAGCCATCGGGAAAGCGGTCGATGGTCAGGCCCCCGATCACGAGCAGGTCGGGGCGGGCGGCTATCATCGGGCCATCATGAAACTCTTCTTCTACGAGCTGCACGAGGGCGCGACCGACCTGCTCACCGATGCGATCCTCGTCAGCGACCGCCAATACAGCCCGGAGGCGTTCGCCGCACTCGTGCTGGCGGCACGGGCAGCCGTGGTCGATACCTTCGAGGAGGACACGTTGGTCGAGGCGATCGCCCGCGAGCTGGAGCGGAGCCACGGCTTCATGTACGCCAGCGACGAGAAGCTGACGGCGAGCATGAGCGTTGGGATGGACGAGGCGGACACCTACCCGGTGGAGACGAGCAACGAGTTCCGCAGCGTCATCGCGGAGGTCGACCTCTCGTCGTAGGCCGCGTGGCCCTCAACGGGCGACGTTGAAGAGCACCTCGATCACGTCGCCGTCGCGCACCTCGTACGTCTTCCCCTCGGATCGCAGCAGACCGCGCTTTCGCGCCTCGGCCATGCTGCCGCACGCGATCAGGTCGTCGTAGGTGACCACCTCGGCGCGGATGAAGCCGCGCGCCAGGTCGGAGTGGACCGCAGCGGCCGCATCGACCGCGGTGGCGCCGTGGCGGAGCGTCCACGCCCGGCACTCGTCCTCGCCGGCGGTGAAGAAGGAGAAGAGCCCCAGCAGCGCGTAGGAGAGGCGGATGACGCGGCCGCGGCTCGGTTCGGCGATCCCCAGGTCCTCCATGAAGAGCGCAGCATCGTCCTCCGAAAGCTGGGCCAGCTCGGCCTCGATCTTTCCGCCCAGGGCGGCCACGTCCGTCTGCGGCTGCGCGTAACGGGCCCGTCCCGCCGCCTCCAGCTCGGTGGCGGTGCCAAGCTGGGCCTCGTCGATGTTGAGCACCGCAAGCACCGGCTTCTGGGTCAGGAACCGATACCCGCGCAGGCGCAGCTCGTCCTCATCGGTCAGGTCGATCGCCCGCAGCGGGCGACCCGCCGACAGGTCGGGCTCGAGCCGCCCCAGCAGCGCCTCTTCCTGGGCGTTCGCCTCCCGCTCCGCAGGCGCGCCGTGGCGGCCGGAGGTGCGCAGCTTCTCGAGGCGCTTCTCGATCACCATCAGGTCGGCGATCGCGAACTCCAGGTCGAGTGCCTCGATGTCGCGCCACGGGTCCGGTGGCCCCTCGGCGCCCCCGCCGTCGAAGGCGCGGGCCACGTGCAGGAGCGCATCCGCGTTGCGGACCAGGGCCAGCACGTCGGGGTTGATCGTCCCCTCGCGCGTCGCCCCGGCGGGGATCGCGACGTCGACGTAGGTCACGTCGGCGGGGACGGTCCTGCGCGGGTGGAAGAGCTCGGAGAGACGGTCCAGGCGTTCGTCGGGGACCTTCACCACGCCCATGTTCGGCGCGGCACGCCCGCCGGAGAAGCCACCGGTATCGGCGTGGGCACCGGTGAGGGCGTTGAAGACGGTCGTCTTGCCGCTCCCCGGCAGCCCGACGATGGTGACCTGCACCGCCTAGTACCCGGCCTCCAGGTCGACCACGTTCTCGAGCGGCTCGCCGGCGGCGAAGCGGCGCAGGTTGGCAACGAACAGCTCCAGCGAGCGGTCCACCACCCGGTCGCTCGACCACGAGGTGTGCGGGGTGATGATCAGGTTCGGCGTGCCGTACAGCGGCGAGTCCGGCGGCAGCGGCTCCTCGTTGAAGACATCGAGCACGGCTCCACCGATCCAGCCCGATTCCAGCGCCCGGCGCAGCGCCAGCTCGTCGAGCAGCCGGCCGCGCGCGATGTTGATCAGCCACGCGTGCTCGGGCATCTCCTGGAGCTGGGCGGCGCCGATCAGGCCGGCGGTGTCATCGGTGAGCGGCGCCGCCACGACCACGATGTCGCTGCGGCGCAGCAGGTCGTCGAGCTGGTCGAGGCCCATCAGCTCGACGTTCGAAGCCTCGCCCGCTCCCCGGCCCGGATGGCGGCGCGTGGCGAGCACGGTCGCCTCGAACGGGGCGAGCAGCTTCGCGATCTCGGAGCCGATGCTGCCGAAGCCGACGATGCCGATCGTCATCCCGCCCAGCTCCGTGCCGCGCAGCGGCTGCCAGGTCCGCTCCCGCTGGAGCTCGAGCAGCTGCGGCAACCGCCGTGCGATGGCCAGGCACATCATCACCACGTACTCGGCAATCGGTCGCGAGAAGACACCTCGCGCGTTCGTCACCAGCAGCCCGCGCTCACGGACGGCCGGGGTCGCGACCCGATCGACTCCGGCCGAGAAGGAGTGGATCCATTCGAGCCGAGGGGCACGGGCGATGATGTGCTCGAGCACGGAGGCAGGTACGCCACCGCGCAGCAGCACGCGCGCGGATCCGAGCGCTGCCTCTGCATCGTCGTGCACCAGCCCCTCGCGAGACATCTGCACCACTCGCGTGCCGGCCACCGTCTCGATCTGCGCCGCGTGTTCTGCAGAGAGCGGTGCGCCGAAGATCGGGGTCGCCAGGATGACGATCTCGTCGCTCAGCTGAGCTGCTCCTTGGTCTTTCGCCCCTCGATCCGATCGATCCACCGCTGCGGGTGGCGGATCTCGGCCAGGTCCGGCAGGTTGGCGGGACCCTCCCAGACCTGGTTCAGGAAGGCGCGGTCTCGGGCGGCCAGGATCGCCACCACGAACCGCTCGCCGGCGGCGTACTGCTCCATCTTCAGGTCGAGGCCGGTGAGGCGCATGATCGCTCGCTCGAGGGCTCCGCGCGCCTCATTTCGGCGCTCGAATCGCTCATGGAGCTTCGCGAAGCCGGGCAGGAGCCGCTCCCCCGCATCGTTCATGACGTGGTTCGAGTACCCCTCCAGCAGCGACATCAGCGCCTGGGTTCGGCGGAAGGTGCTCAGCTGCGTGGGCGTCATCATCCGCTCCAGCCAGTGCCCACCACGGCCGCGCACCGCGCCCCGCAGCCGCTGGCTGAGTCCGCCGCTGTCGGTCGCCATCTCCTCGATCGCCTCGCCGACCGAGGCGGCGAAATGATCGCGAAGCCATGGGTACGCCTCGAACTCGAAGGCGTGGGTCGCCTCGTGCAGGGCGATGAAGGTGCGGAACTGCCCCAGCGGAACGCCCAGCGTGGCTGCGCTGGCGGTGATGTTCGGCTCGACGAAGTTCAGCCGGCCGCGAGCCGCCGGGGCGGCGGCCAGGAGGCTGACGTCGTACTGGCCGAGCACCTTGCGCGCCAGGAACGCCATCAGCAGGCCGAGCTGCTGGTTGCCGAACGACCGATTCAGGATCCGGGCCAGGGCGCGGCCGGGGGTATCGGTTCCGGTGGTCGCGTCGTTGATGATCCGTTCCACCCGGCCGAAGAGCTGCTCGAAGGTCGCCAGGTTGAGGTCGATCCATTCGAACCGATCGATCACGGCCGGTGTCTCGAGCGCCTGCGGCAGCTCCGCGCCGATCGCCTCCGCCACGATCGGCTCGATGCGGAGCAGCTCGGCCCGGTAGAACGCCTCCGCCGCGGAACGGTCGGCGGCGCTCAGCCCAGCCCCGGCCGGTCCGAGCCTGCGTCGAGCGATGCGCCGGACGGACTCCCAGTCGATCAGACGTGTGCCGGCTCGACGAAGCAGCTCGCGCTGCACGGCCGTGGCGCCCATCGCCAGCAATCCGCCGACGACGATCCCCATCCCGATCCGACCTGCACTGCGTGCCATGCGGGGAGTCTAGACGGCCGCCACCACCGCCTGCTCAACGGAGGGCAGCGAGGCCCCGAAGACCGTCCCCGCCACCGCGGTGAAGGTCGCCACATCACCGGTGGTCACGATCCGATTGGCACCGGGAGCGTCCTGCCCGGTCCGTGCCCCGAGGACGTCGAGCAGGTCCTCGGCGGCGAGCGCGGTGGTGAAGGCCGAATCGACGACCGCCACGTGCGGTCCCGCCACCTGCTCGATGACCGGTCGCAGCAACGGATAGTGGGTGCATCCCAACAGGAGCGTGTCGATCAGCGGGTCCGCTCCGAAGAGGTCGCCCAGGTAGCCGCTGACGGTGGCCTCCGCGACCGGACCGCTGAGCTGACCCGCCTCGACCATCGGGACCAGCTCCGGGCAGGCCAGCTGCGTCACCACAAGGCGCGGGTCGGCATCGCCGACCGCAGCCGCGTACGCCCCCGAGGCGACGGTTCCCGCCGTGGCGATCACCCCGACATGCCCTGCGCGGGTCGAGGCGGCAGCCGACACGGCACCCGGGCGCACCACGCCCAGCACGGGCACCGTTGCGACGTCGCGGACCAGCGGCAGCGCGTGGGCGGTCGCGGTATTGCAGGCCAGGACGAGCAGCTTCACATCCTGCGCCAGCAGCCACCCAACTGACTCCAGTGTGAAGCTGCGGACCTCATCGGCCGCTCGCGGGCCGTAGGGGGCGCGCGCGTTGTCGCCCAGGTAGATCGTCGATTCGGCGGGCAGCCGGCGGCGCAGCTCGGCGAGGACGGTGAGACCGCCGACGCCGGAATCGAAGACGCCGATCGGACGGGAGTCGTTCAGAAGCCGCACCGCGACGTCAGCGGCGCGCGAGGACGCTGGCGCTCGCCGGCAGGCGGGCAGCAATGGACGCGGCGATCGCCTTGATTCCCTGCGAGACGGGCGCGTCGGGGTTGGCGAGCACGAACGGGACCCCTTCGTTGTTGGCGGTGATCACCAGCTTCCCGTCGGAGACGACCTCGTGCTCGATGCGGCGGTTGAGCGCCTCCTCGACATTGGCCTTGGTGAAGCCGCCGGTCGAGTCGGAGCGGTTCAGCACCGCCTCGAGCTTGCTCGGGGCATAGCCGATGGTCGCGAATGCCTCGTCCGCCATCGCCAGGGCCCGAATCGCCATGCTGTCGTAGGCGAGAACCTCGAGGATCAGGTCGGATGCGTCGAGGAAGGCGAGCACGTCGTCCGACAAGGCGGGGCGCGTGTCGACCACGATCACCTCGTACACCTGCCGGATGATGGAGAGCGCCTTCTCGATGTCCCGCACCGTGACCATCTCCGCCATTTCGATGCGGGGTGGGGCGAGGAGCACGTCGATCCCGGACGGGTCCTTCCAGACCACGTCGGCCAGGTCCGTGTCCCGGATCCGGTCCGTCGGCAGGTTCATGATCGACGGTGCGGCGGCCGGCGCGCGCAGCAGCCCACGCAGGTCGCTGAATTGCAGCGATCCATCGATCAGGCACACTCGACGGTCGACACCCAGCGCGACGGCCAGGTTGAACGCAAGCGTGGTCCGCCCCACGCCTCCCTTGGGCGAGAAGAGGCTGATGATGGTCGAGGCGTTGTGGCCCCCGGCCACGTTGCTCTGCTCGTGGACCTTGCGCACCATCGTCGTCAGGTCGAAGCCGGAGAACGGCATCTTCAGGACTGCGTCGATCCCGGCTGCCGGGTCCTCGGCGACGGGGTTCTGCGGCACGGTCAGCACGATCACCGAGACGCTCGACTCGGTGCGGCGGACCTGCTCGGCGACTTGCATCCCCGAGACGCGACCCTGGAGGAGGGCGTCGACGATCAGGACGTCGGGCCGCAGCTCGTTCACCGCCGCCAGGGCCTGCTCCCCCGAGGTGATGACGTCGAGCATCTTGATCTGCGACTGGGCATTCAGCAGAGACCGCATGTGCATCGCCACCTGCGGAACATCCTCGATCACCAGCAGTCGGATCTGCTCAGCCAACCCTCACCTCGTGCGACGCGTCGTCGCGGGCTCGTACGCGACGACATAGATCCGGCGCCTGCTCGCTCGTCCAAGCGGCTCGAGGTCGTGCGAGCCGTAGCTCAGCTCGACCACCATCCCCGCCTGCATGACGAGCGCGGCGAGCGCCTCGGGAGATGGATACCAGAGCTCATGACTGGCAGGAAGCCGCGCTATCGTACCATCGGGTTGTACCGCATCCGCGATCGTCGAGAAGGCGACGCGGAGTCCTTCGGGGGACTCTCGCCGTACCAATTCGCTGCGTCGTACCACCTCGCGGCCGCCCAGCGCGCGGCGCCAGTCGACGGACAGCGGCATGTCCCGATCCGGCATCTCCGCCGGCCCCAGGTCGTCGATCACGAGGCGCCCGCCTCGCGCCAGCACCGCCCTCGTCCCACCCAGCAGCCGCAGGGCATCCTCCGGTCCATCGAGGTGCGGGAGCACGCCCACCGCCACCGCCAGGTCGAACCGCTCCCGGATGTTGAGCGTCGAGAGGGCACGCACGTCCCCGCGCATGACGGAGAGGCGCCCGTGGCGCGATGCCGCTGCGAGCCGTCCGTCGCCGGCGATGCGGGCCTCGGCGCGACGCACCAGCGCCGCCGATCCATCGATGCCCAGCACACGGGGCGCTCCCCCCTCCAGGAGGGCCGCGAAGAGGCGCCCCGAACCGCAGCCCAGATCGAGGACCGGGCCACCGGTTCGGCGCGCCAGCTCACGGTAGAAGGGAAGGTCCTCGACGACGTCGTCGTGCTCGAGGTCGTAGAGCTCCGCCAGCATGTCCTCGTCGGCGGGCTGGGACCCGAAGATGTCGGCACTCACGCCGCCACCAGGCCTACGGCAGGTCGAAGCGACGAAGCGCGACCCATTCCACCGCTGCCGCGAGGCTGACCACGAAGAGCGCGACCGGCACCGACAGAGCGCCGCCCAGGCGCAGGCCCGCGATCGCGGCGACCGTGGCCGCCACCAGCAGGCCGCGGCGGGTTGCCCGTCCCCAGGCCCCGCGATAGAGGATCCGCCGCCGCACCGCGAACTCGGCGAGCAGGGCGAATGGCGTCACCGCCACGCCGGCGGTCGCGGCGGCCAGGCCAACCACGACCACCCGGTTGGCTCCCGCATTCGGACACGGCTGACCCGGCAGGTCTCCCGCACAGGCATTTCCGGCAAAGGCCACCAGCACCACCGCGCCGAGCACGGCCAGCAGCACCAGCGCGGCGACCGCCATCCGGGATCGGCCGGTCATCGCATCGCGTCGGGGCAGATCTCACGGAACGGACAGTACCCGCAGCGGGTTGGTGACGGGTTCGCGTCGAACCTGCCGGCGCGGATCCCGTCGGCGGCCGTCGCGACCTGTTCGGCCGCGGCCGCCAGCCGCTTCGGGCTCGGCGTGCTGTGCCCCTCGATCCCGGACTCCAGGAAGTGGAGCACCAGGTCGCCGGGAGGTTGGCCATGCTGCGCCTCCCATGCGGACCCGTAGATCGCTAGCTGGAGCGACTCCCTGGCCCGCCGCGCTGCCGTGGCAGCGTCCCGCACGTCGCTTGACTTGTAGTCGACGATCGTGACCCGCCCGCTTGCATCGGTGTCGACCCGATCGTAGCGGCCGCGAACGCGGTCCCTCCCGAACGGGACCGCGAACTCGAGCTCGACGGCCGTCGGCGTGGCGGGATCGGCCTGCTGCGCGGTCCAGAACCGCTCGAGGGTGTCGCGGGCCGCCGTTCGCCGCGCCTCTTCGTGAGCGCGCGTCAGGAACCCCGCTGACTCCCAGGCGGCATCGAGCTCGGCATGGAGCTCGGCCAGCGACATCGGCTGGCCGGCCATCTGCCGCCGGTGGTACGCCTGCACCGCGGCGTGGAGTGCCCGCCCGTAGACCATCTGGTGCGAGATGGGCGTCGGGATCCGGATCAGGTGGCCGAAGCGGTACTTCGCCGGACACTCGAGGTAGTCGCTCACCTGACCGTAGCTCAGGGACAGCGGCTTGTCGCCGAGCATGGGTGGGGCGACCGTGGCTGGCTGCCGAACCGGGCGCTGGTTGCGCGCCAGCCGCTCGGCGACCGATGGCCGCAGCGACTCGACCGGCGTGGCGGGCGGCAGGTCGAGCGCCTCCAGCACGAACTGGCTCATCCGGCGCGCGCTGCGTCCGCCGTAGTCGCGCGCCCAGGTGAGGACCAGCTCCTCCTTGGCGCGCGTCATTCCCACGTAGAAGAGCCGCCGCTCCTCGGCGAGGTGATGATCCCCCTCCGGCAGCGCCTCGCGGACCAGCTCGGCGGGAAACGGCAGCAGGTCGCCACGCGAACGCGTCGGGAAGCGATCGTCGACCAGCCCGAGCATGATCACGGTCGGGAATTCGAGGCCCTTGGCCCGATGGTAGGTCAGGACATGGACGGCATCGCCCTCGTCGGCCGCCACGTCCGCCGTCGAGGGGTCGTCGCCGGCTTCGATCAGCGTGGCCAGCTGAGCGACGAGAAAGGGCAGCCGGTCGTCGCGCAACAACGACGACTGGCGGCGCACGATCTCGAAGAAGCGCGCGACGTTGGCGAGCCGCTCGTCACCGCTCTGCCGAGCTTCGGCCGCCAGGCGACCGAGCCAGCCCGAGGAGCTGATGAAGTGGTAGAGCAGCTCGCCGGTGGTTCGCTCCGCGCTCATCCCTCGGTGCTGGTCGATGCTGGCGAGCAGCCGTGCGACGACGTCGAGCGGTCGCCTGCCGAACGGAGCCTGCGCGGGATCGGAGGTGGCTGAACGGAGGGCGCTCTCGAGGCTGGTGCGCCGTCGAGACGCCGCGTTGAGCGCCAGGGTCACGTCGCGGGGATCGAGCCCGAACATCTCCGAGGTGGCCAGGTCGTAGCAGCTGACCGAGTCCTCCGGATCGTTGACCGCCCGCAGGAAGCTGACCAGCAGCCGCACCTCCGGCTGGCGATAGAGGCCGGCGGTGCCGGCGAACCGCCAGGGCACGCGAGCCATGTTGAGCGATCGCAGGATCGGGTCGGCGTCGCGGTTGGTGCGAACCAGGATGGCGTGATCGCCGGCCCGCCCGCCACCGCGCAGCGAGGCCGCGATCCGTTCGGCGACCGCGTCCGACTCGTCCGTGCCGGTGTCGAAGGCGAGGAGCTCGATCCCCGGTTCGGCAGGCGCCTGGCGGCGGCCATGGGCGCGTGCCACCAGCCGCTTGTCGATCCCCTCGCGCGCCTCGAGCCGATCGGGATCGTTGTGCCGAATCAGGCGATAGGCCGCATCCAGGATCGGCTGCCGGCTGCGGAAGTTGTCGGTCAGCACCACGCTCGGGGCGGCGGGAAAGGCCTCGCGAAAGCCGAGGATGTTGGACAGGGCCGCCCCGCGGAAGCGGTAGATGCTCTGGTCGTCGTCGCCAACCACGGTCAGGTTGGCGGTCGGCGCCCCGGCCAGCAGCTTGACCAGCTCGAACTGCGCGTGGTTCGTGTCCTGGAACTCGTCGACGAGGATGTAGCGATAGCGCCGCCGCTCCGCCTCGAGGATGGCCGCATGGTCGCGCAGCAGCCGGAGCGCCAACCCGACCTGGTCCCCGAAGTCGATTCGGTCGGTTCGCCGCATCAGCTCCTCGTAGGCGGCGTAGCAGGCCGCCAGCTCGACCTGCTGGCCCGCCGCTTCCGCGAGCGCGGCATCGTCCGGCGCGGCCGCAACGGCGGCGGCAAGTCGCTCGGCGAGGGCTAGGTACTCCGCGGGGGAGACGTCCTCGTCCCGCGCCCGGCTGATGAGGGTCACCAGCGCGTGCAGGAATCGCGTCGGGTCGCCGAGCGGCCGGTATCGGTCCAGCGGAAGCTCGAAGAGGTGCTCGCGAAGGAAGATCACCTGCTCTGCCCGGGAGAGGACCGTCGATCGGTCGGAGAGGCCCGCCTCGAGGGCATGGTCGCGGAGCAGTCGATCGCCCCAGGCGTGGAAGGTGCTGATCACCGTGTCGGTGAACCCGTAGGGGACGAGGCGATCGACCCGCTCGGTCATCTCCAGCGCGGCCCGATCCGTGAAGGTGAGTGCCAGGATCTCCGACGGCTTGGCCCGCTTCTCCGCGATCAGCCAGGCGATCCGCCGCGTGATGACGGTCGTCTTGCCGGTCCCCGCCCCGGCGACGATCAGGAGCGGCCCCTCACCGTGGGTCACCGCCCTGCGCTGGCGCGGGGTCAGGTCCGCGAGGAGGGGCGGCTGGATGCGCAGGTGGGGGCGTGCCGGAGCGCGTGGCGGGGATACCAGCTCCTCGAAGAACGGGATCTGGTTCGGGGACGGCACCACCGCTGGCATCTCCCGGATGGTAGCTGGTGTGCCATTCACCGGACGCTTATCGCTCGCTTATTCGACACCTCGTGTGTCGCATTCGGACCTTGTCCCGGACGAGCCACCATCGTAAGGTGCTGGGTGGCCGCCGCCCGCGGCGGGAGGGAGGACCACCACGAGAGATCTGCTGGAGATCGCGGCGCACGGCGTGACGGCCGTCCTGGCCACGTGGCTGGGGCTGGTGGTCGCGACGCGAGCCCGACGCCAGCCGGCGGCCGGGGTCTTCTCGCTGCTCTGCCTGTACCTCGTTGGCTGGTCGCTGGCGATCATCGTCCAGCGCCTGACGCACGATCCAGGCATCCTCCGACCGGCCAAGGCGGTCGAGGACCTGGGAGCGTTCCTCCTGCCGGCCGCGACGCTGCACATCGCGCTGTCGCTGGCCGTCGAGGGTCGCAGATCGACGCTGCAGAATGCGGTGCTCGCCGCCACCTATCTCGTCTGCGGCGCGATGGCCATCGGAGCGGTCGTCGCCCCGGATCAGCGCTTCAGCGTCACGCCGCCGCATTTCGAGCTCCCTGGCATCCCGGGCGAGGTCTTCGGCTGGGCCTGGATCGTTGCCCGCATCCTCATCTTCGTGGCGGCCATCGGCTGGATCGCTGCGGCGCTGCGCACGGCCGGAGGGGACCGGGCCAGGCGACGGGGGCTGACGGCGGCGCTGGCGACCGTGATCGTCGGCGCGGCGGGAGGCGTGATCCGCTTCCTGCCGGGACCCGCCGACACCGACCCGTGGATCGGCGTCTCGCTGGTCACCCTGGCGATGGTGCTGGCCGCCTACGCCGTCTTCGCACAGGGCGTCTTCCTGGCACCGGAGGTGGCCGGGAGGGCGTTCCGCTACTCGGTGGCCATCGGCCTGGGCGTGACCATCTACGTCGCCGCCCTGGTCGGCCTCGAGCGCCTCTCCGCCAGGGTTCTGTCGATCGACCTGCCGGTGGTCACCGCGCTCGCCCTCGTGATCACGATCGCCCTCTTCGATCCGATCACGAATCGGGCTCGGGACCTGCTTGGCGGCGGCGGGGACGACGGCGCATCCGCCCGGCTGCTGCGGGTGCTGGGTCGGGACCTGATGACCGCCCAGCGCCCCGAAGGCTCGGTCCAACCGGCGCTCGAGCGCCTGACCCGCACCTTCCGCCTCACGGGAGCGCAGGTCAGCGATCCGACGGGCGCCATCCTGGCCGAGCACGGCTCCCCTCCCCGGGAGAGCCCGCTCGCGGTCGGCTTCCCGCTTCAGCGCGAGGGAACCGATCTCGGCACCGTGACCTTTGGGCCAAAGCGATCACAGCTGCCATTCACCCATCGGGAGGTCCAGATCCTCTCGCTGGCGGCGACCTACCTCGCCACATCGCTCGGACTCGCCGAGCGCGAGGGAGAGCAGGCGCAGGCGCTGACCACGCTGGAGCGCGACCGCACCATCTTCGAGACCGAGGGCGAGACGCTTCGCCAGGCCCTCGCCGAGACCGCTCTCCCCGCCTCGACGGTCCATGTCTTCGCGCTCGGGCCACTACGGGCGGACCGGGGCGGCAGCCTGATCGCCCAATGGGGAGGGGCGAAGGCCGGCACCCGGCAGGCCGAGGCCATCTTCGCGTTCCTGTTCGACCGTGGAGAGCGGGGTGCGTCGAAGGACGAGATGGTGGAGCTCGTCTGGCCCGACGTGGACCTGGAGCGCGCCGACCTGGCCTTCCACCGCACTCTTGGTGGCCTGCGCTCGACACTGAGGCCGGGACGCGAGCGAGCCGGCGCGATCACGTTCCACAACGACCGCTACCGCCTCGACCCAGGCCTGATCGAGTGGAGCGACGTGGACGCGTTCGAGGAGCAGATGGGCGCGGCCAGCGCCGCCACCGATCCCGCTGCGGCGCTGCTGAACCTCGAGCGCGCGCGCTCGCTGTACCGCGGCGACTACCTGGACGACTGCCCGTTCTATGGCGACTCGACCTTCGTGGAGGATCGTCGGGCATTCCTGCGGGGGCGTTTCATCGACCTGCTGCTGGCCCTCGGCGCGCGCTACGAGGAGCGCCACGACCTGCCCGCCGCGGCGGCCTGCTACCGGCAGGCGCGCCAGGTCGCCGGCGAGGAGGTCCGGGTGGCCGATGTGGCCCTCGATCGGCTCGGCTCTTCGGTCTGACGCCGGTTCCTCAGTAGCCGCCGCCGGGTGCGGCGCTTCCTCCTCCGCCTCCATCGCAGGCGGCCATCAGGACACTGATCAAGAGGATGAGCCAGGGCCAGGCCCGATACAGCTGCGCTGGGATCACACGCCACCTCCTAGGAGTGACCACGTAACTCGCTCCAGTGTTGCAGGATCCGCTCCGCGAAGCGACGCGCCGTTTCAAGGTCATCCCGAACGAGGGCGACCGAGAGCGGTCCGGATGCGGCCAACCGGTCCAGTCGCGCGGCGACCCGATCCCAGCTCTGGCGGGTGAGGTCGATGCGCGGCCCGATGCTGACGAGCTCGCCGGCGGCGCGCAGCTGGTCGAGCAGCGCGGAGGGCACTCCCAGGCGGGCCGCGACTCCCTCAGCCGGCGGAGGCGAGGCGCCCGCCGCGGTCAGGGTGGCCAGCAGCAGGTCGACGCGCTCGCGCATGATCGGATCGAAGGCGGGGCCGGCGCCGATCGGCAGCCGCACGCGATGACCCCTCCTCACCAGCTGGCCCGAGGCGACCATGCCGTCAACCACGGCCCGCATCTCGCCCTCGGTGAGGGTCAGCGGTCGGGTGCCGCGGTGGCCCGGAGGGCGGCCTCGGGAATCCGCCCGCAGCTCGGCGACCAGGGTATCCACCCGCGCGTCCGGGCTGAGCGGTGAACGCCGCTGGTGACGGCGCAGGGCACCGAGCAGACGACGCTCGGCGAGCCGGCGCTGGCCGGGATCGATCGGTCCCTCGCCCACCGCCGCGAGCGCTCAGCCGGCGTCAGAAGCCGGGCGCCCGCCGTCGACCGCAACGCGAATCGCCTGGGCCTCCTCGTCGGAGAGCTGGTGCTTCGACTCACCGCCCTCGACCGGCTTCGCGAAGACGCGCGTCTGGCCCCGGCCGTGCAGGCTGCTCAGGACGATGCCGTCGCGGCGATCGTCGAGGAGGGCGATCGCGAAGCTCTGGTCGGAGCCCGTGTCCTCGAACGGGTTGAAGCGCACCACCCCGACGTGCTGCAGGCTCCCGCGCGAGCGGACCTCCAGGCCGTCGTACAGCTTGGCCAGCTCCTCCATCTTGCTGCCGACCTCGATGACCTTGCCGAGATGGCTGTCGAGCAGGTGCTGGAGCGACCCGCCCTGGCTGTCGCTGACGAGGGTCCGATACGCGTTGGCAGCCTGGCGGATGCGCCTCGACTGCACGACCGCGACGATCGCCAGGCCGATGATCACGATCCCCATGACGCCGATGACGAGCGTCAAGTTGTCCTGGAGGGTGCGGTTCAGGTCGGGCACGGGCGCTGGTATCATACCGCCCCGATTCGGCTCGGCCGGCACCGCAGAAACGGAGGATCGATGGCTCGACGAGGCGGCAAGGCGGCCAATCGCCGCGACCGTCAGCGAAAGGCCCAGCGCAGGATGCTGCAGCGTCCCCCCGCCCCAGCCCAGCCGATGACCGGTGGCGTCGCCGAGGCCGTTGAGGCGGCTGCCGAGCGTCGCAGCGTCTCCTCCGCGCCGATCGCCGCCCCGCCGGCGCGCGCCGGCCGCGCCGACCCTCGTTTCACCGTCTCAGGTCCCTCGCGCCTCTCCGAGCGAGCTGCCGACGAATACCACTACGTCCGGCGCGACCTTCGCAACATCGCCGTACTGATCGTGGTGATGGCGGTCTTGCTCGCTGCGGCCGTGGTCGCCTTCAGCACGCTGGGGATCGGCCCGAACTAGCGGTCCCTGCGCTCGACCGATTCCAGGCCGAGCCACGACGCCAGGCCTGCGATCTCGTCGTCGACCGCGCGGGCGATGGCGCGGGTGAACGGGACATCCTCGTGGATGGCGTTCACTACCAGCTTCGAAGCCTTGCGGTCGGCCGTGGCATCCAGCTTCCCCACCAGCCGATCGTCGTGGAGGATGGGCAGCGCGAAGTAGCCCCAACGGCGCTTCGCCGGCGGCTTGTACATCTCCAGCACGTACTCGAAGTCGAACAGCTGGACCGCGCGGGCACGGTCGTAGGTCAAGCGGTCGAACGGCGACAGCAATGCGGTACGACCTTCGAATGGCTGACCGAGCGCCTCGGGATCCACGCGCCACGCGCCGGGCACGCCCTCGACGGTCGCCGGCTCTCCCGCATCGCCGACGACCACCGAATCGATGGGGATGGCGGTTCCCTTCTGGCGTGCGATGCCGAGCGACCGCAGCCTTCGCCGGTTCCGCTCACGGAGCGCCTCATCGGCCGGGATGATCGGCGCATCGGCCGGATACACCCGCTCAGGTACTTCCCACAGCCGCTGCCGGCCGACGCGACCCGCGATCGCGACCTCGCCGCGCATCATCAGGAACTCCAGCATCTGGGTCACGTTGCGGTCGTTGGTCCAGCCGGACGAGGGCCACGGCACGACGCTCGTGTCCGGGATGTCGCGAGAGAGCAGCGGACCCGAGGCGGAGAGGCGATCGAGGATGTCACGCCGGAAGCGGTCGTTGGCTCGCAGCCAGTCGCGCTGCTTGTCGTAGTGCGGAAAGGTCTCCATCTCGGCGAGGTAGAGGCCCAGGTCACTCATCGGCCGAACCATGGCGTCGCGCTCGAAGAGCGTCCGATCCTGCTCCAGGGCCCGCTGCAGGTGGGCCGGCCGATAGGCCGATCCGAGGCGGCTCCAGGCGACAAGGTCCGCGCTCGGCGCGATGGCCGCGGTCGGGTCGATCTGAAGGAGCGTCAGCCGGTGCACCACCGCCAACAGGTCCGTTGGCCGCGGGGCGTCCAGCAGCTGGGCGCGAATGGCGATGCGCCGCGCCTCCGCCAGATCCAGCCGATGCACGCTCATTTGGCGAGAATAGCCCTGTGACCGTCATCGACTGGCTCCTCGAGTCGGACCCAGCCATCCGCTGGCAGGTGATGCGCGACCTGACCGACGCCCCGGCTGGCGAGGTGGCCGCGGAGCGCGCCAGGGTGGCGACCGAGGGCTGGGGCGCGCAGCTGCTTGCCCTCCAGGGTGCAGATGGCCACTGGGCCGGCGGCGACCCCAATCCCGATTGGGTCACGTTTCGGGCCCTGCTGCTGCTGCGCGACATGGGCCTCGACCCGACGTGCGACGAGGCTCGCCGCGCGGTGGCCCGCGTCCGTGACCACGTGACGTGGCAGGGCCTGCTGCCCGAGGACGCGGCCTGGCACGGCCGGCCGCTCTTTGCCGGCGAGGTCGAGCCGTGCATCAACGGACGGGTGGTGGCCATCGGCTCGTACTTCGGAGAGAACGAGGATGGTGTCGTCGATCGGCTGCTTGGCGAGCAGATGGCCGACGGCGGCTGGAACTGCGAGCAGGCCAACGGCTCGACCCGCGGGTCGTTCAACACGACCATCAACGTCCTGGAGGGATTCCTCGAGTACGAGAAGGCCACCGGCGGCACGCCAGCACTGACCGCCGCCCGTGAGCGCGGGCAGCAATACCTCCTGGAGCGCCGCATGCTCCGCCGGCTCTCGACCGGCGAGGTCGTCGATCCGGCGTTCACCCGCTTCCTCTTCCCGTCAGGCTGGCACTACGACCTGCTGCGCGGGCTCAGCTACCTGCGCGCCGCCGGCATCGTGCCCGACGAGCGTCTGAGAGAGGCGATCGACGTCGTCGAGTCACGGCACGACCCCGATGGCCGGTGGCCGCTCGAGAACGTCCATCCCGACGAGACCTTCTTCGACATGGGGGAGCGCGAGGGCCAGCCGAGCCGATGGAACACCTTGCGCGCGCTGCGCGTGCTGCGCTGGGCGAAGGTCGGCTAGCGGGGCGGCTCGTCGCCAGCCGGCCGCCTGGCCTGCCGGCTCTCCAGGCGCTGGCGTCGCAGCCGTTGCAGCCGTTCCCCGATCTGGATCTCCATCCCCTGGTCGCTCGGCTCGTAGAAGACGCGACCGGCGAGCTCGTCCGGCAGGTACTGCTGCTCCACGTCCGCGTCCTCGAAGTCGTGGGGGTAGCGGTACCCCTTGCCGTAGCCGTGCTCCTTCGCCAGCCGCCGGTGGGACGAGGGACGCAAGTGGAGCGGGACCGGCAGGCGGCCCTTCTCCTCCACCTCGGCCAGGGCCGCGAAGTACGCCCCTCCGGCCCGGTTCGACTTTGGCGCCGATGCGACGTAGGCAGCAGCCTGGGCCAGGGCGTACTGGGCCTCGGGCAGTCCGATCATCTCGACGGCCTGCATGGCAGCCACGGCGATCTGGAGCGCGCGCGGGTCCGCGTTGCCGACGTCCTCGCTGGCGGCGATCACGATCCGCCGCGCCACGAAGGTCGGGTCCTCACCCGCCGCGATCATGCTGGCGCACCAGTACAGCGCCGCGTCCGGGTCGTTGCCACGCATGCTCTTGATGAAGGCCGACGCCGCCTCGTAGTGCTGGTCGCCGACTCGGTCGTAGGCGAGCAGCCGCTGCTGCGCGGCCTCGGCCACCGCCTCCCGGCTGAGCGCATCACCGTCGGCGGCCACCGCCGCGGCCGCCTCGACGATGTTCAGCGCCTGGCGCGCATCGCCGCTCGACAGCTCGAGGAGCGCGGTCATGGCCTCCTCGCCGAGCGCCACCCGACCGGCGAGCCCGCGCTCGTCGGCGATTGCCCGCACGACGATCTCGCGCACCTCGTCCGGTCCCAGTGGCTCCAGTCGGTAGACGCGCAGCCGGGAGAGGAGCGGCGAGTTGATCTCGTAGTACGGGTTCTCGGTGGTCGCGCCGATCAGAACGATGGTGCCGTCCTCCACGTGCGGCAGCAGGGCGTCCTGCTGGCTCTTGTTGAACCGATGCAGCTCGTCGATGAAGACCACCGTGCGGCCACCAGCCTGGCGCAGCGCTTTGGCGTCCGCGACCAGTGCGCGGATGTCGGCGACGCCACTGGTCACCGCGGAGATCTGGCGCCACGTCCCGCCCGAGCGATCCGCGAGCAGCCTGGCGAGCGTCGTCTTGCCCGAGCCGGGCGGGCCCCAGAGCACCATGCTCGGCGCGTACCCCGGCCTGACCACCTTCGACAGCGCACCCTCCGGCCCCACCAGTGACTCCTGCCCGACGAACTCGTCGAGGGTGCGCGGCCGCATCCGGGCGGCGAGCGGCGCGTCGGACTCGGCGCCTTCAGCGAAGAGGGGCTCAGAGGGAGGATCGCGGCGCTTTGGCACGGTGGGCGAAATGGTAGCGCCGCGGTCCTTGGCGCAGGACCGGCCCCTGGCATGACCCGCGGCTCCGTTTCCGTGATGGTGGAGGGCCGTCCCCCCGGACCGGCCCTCCAACCCTTGCTTGCTACCTTCCCGAAATTCAGCAGCCGTGGCAGATGAAGATGTCTCTCGAACTCGAGCTGAAGATGTCGGCGTAGAGCGAGGCTCCAAGGCTGCCGCCGTTCAGCGATGCCTGCGCGCTCGCGTTGCGGAAGGATCCGCGGAACTGCGAGTTCTCGGTGAAGCCCGTCGATCCGAGATGGAAGGTGCCACTCTGCCGGAGCAGGTCGCCCTGTCCGACCCACGAGGCCACCACGGAGCCGATGCCCGCATCGACGCAGGTGTAATTGTCGTGACGGTCGACGGTGCAGGTCGCCAGGGCGACGCTGGCCGAGGCCGACGCGCTCGTCAGCTGACGATCCACGGCGAGGCTGACATCACCGCCGCCCGCGAACCCGAAGGTCTCGGAGACGAAGATCCAGCTGCCCCGCTGGTCGACCTTGTAGCTGATCTGGTCGACGAACAGGAACTTGTCGGAGTACATCGTGCCGTCCTGCTTGACGGCCTGCTCGGCCGCGAAGACGTACGTGTCGGTGTAGATGACATTCGTGACCAGCTGGCCGTCGGCCGGAGCCGTGGACCAGACCGCCTCAGCGCCCTTGCCGCTCGCGCTGAAACGATAGGAGCCGCCGTCGCCGGGGCCCGTGGCCGCCGCGACAGGCAGGACGGGCACCAGCAACGCCGCCAGAGCCACCAACGCCAGAATCTTGTGCCGCATCTCGATGTTCCTCCATGACCCATGCACTGCCGGCGGCAGTCGCCATGCGTGCACGCAGCCTGGCCCCCAGCTCCTGCGGCGCGACTGCGGCCCGACTGCGGCGCGCCAGCGGCGTTAAGCGGGTCGGCCGTTGACGGTTGTGCGACGATGCCCGCCATGGACCAGAACCTGCGCGTCCCCGGCCCCACCCCACTCCCGCCCGAGGTGCGCGAGGCGCAAGCGGCGCCGATGATCGACCATCGCGGCACCGAGTTCGGCGAGATGCAGCGGGAGATCACCGCGGGGCTGGCCGAGCTGATCGGCACGCGCGGCGACGTGCTTCTTCTGACCGGCTCGGGCACCGGAGCCCTGGAGGCGGCCGTCGTCAACACGCTGTCCCCGGGCGATCGGGTGCTCGTCGTCACGATCGGCTCATTCGGCGACCGCTTTGCCAAGATCGCCTCGACGTTCGGAGCGCAGGTCGACCGGTTCGAGGTCCCGTGGGGAGAGGCCGCCGATCCGGCCGTGCTCGCCCAGCACCTCGGGGGGAACCCGCCCTATCGCGCCGTCCTGCTCACCCACAACGAGACCTCGACCGGCGTCACCAACCCCCTGCGCGAGCTGGCGGGCGTCGTTCGCAACGCCCCCGGTGATCCGTTGCTGCTGGTTGATGGCATCAGCGGGCTGGGCGCCATGCCGTTCGAGATGGACGCCTGGGGGATCGACCTGGTGGTGAGCGCCAGCCAGAAGGCCTGGATGGGCTCACCGGGGATCGCCATCGCCGCCGTGGGCGACCGAGCGTGGGCCGCCAACGAGACGGCCGGCATGCCGCGCGTCTACTGGGACCTCGCCGAGGCGCGCAAATGGGCCGAGAAGGGCCAGACCCCGTGGACCCCGGCGGTCAGCGTCCTCTTCGGCCTCCGGGTCGGCGTCCGACGCCTCCTGGCGGAGGGGAGAGAGCAGACGTGGGCTCGCCACGCTGCCATCGCGGGGGCCGTTCAAGCCGGCCTCGAGGCCCTCGGCCTGCGGCTGGTGGCCGCCCCGCAGGACCGATCCTCCACCGTCACCGCCGCCTGGCTGCCCGACGGCCTCGACTGGGCGCCCTTCAACACCGCGATGCGTGCCAGGGGGCTCGTCGTCGCCGGGGGCCAGGGGGCCTGGGCCGGACGCATCCTGCGCTTCGGCCACATGGGCGGGGTCGGCATCGACGAGATGTGCGAGGCGGTCAGGGTCATGGGCGAGACACTGGCCGAGCACGGTCGCCAGGCCGATGCGCCGGCCGCAGTCCGCGCCATGCGAGAGGTGTTCGAGGCGAGGCAGCCCGCCCCGGTCGGCTGAGGCTAGCTCCCGAAGCGGCTGCGCAGCAGCGAGCGGATCCACTTCCGAAGCGTCAGCCACATGAGCGGGAGCTGGAGCCGGCTCCAGGCTCGTTCGAGCAGGGCGATCACCTCCGACGAGATCGAGTGGCCGGAGTAGCTCTGCCAGACCTTGCCGTCGGCGATCTGATGGATCTCGACGCGCCGCTGCGGGATCTGCTCCTCGAGCCAGCCGGCGTACTCATAGACGGTTTCCGACGGTCGCTGGGCCACGCCGGCTCGATCGGCTGCGAAGGCGAGGCGCTGCCACTGCCGATCGCCGGGGGCCAGGAAGCGGAAACGGCGGCGGCCGCGCAGCACGCGCCAGCCCGCGAAGGCCACGAACAGCGTGAACAGGGCGAGCATGATCCAGGCGTTCCCGATCCGATTCTCGTCACCGGGCCGCTGCCCCCCAGGCTCGAATCCGCCGGGGACGGGCTCGAAGGAGGGGAGGTCGAAGACGTCGCCGGTCCGGCCCTCATCGAACTGCTGAGCCGGGAGGCCGCTGCCGGTCGGCTCCTCGGGTGGGGTGACGGCCGAGCCCGGCAGGCGGACCACATTCGCGATCGAGTGGGTGGATTCGAAGATCTGCCACCCGTATCCCGGGAAGTAGACCTCGGCCCAGGCGTGGGCATTCTTCTTGCGGTACTGGAAGATTCCATCGTCGACCCGCTCGCCGGGCGCGTATCCAACCGCGACGCGAGCGGGCAACCCGAGGCTCCGGGCCATGACGGCCATGGACGTCGCAAAGTATTCGCAATAGCCCCGCTGCCCCTCGGGATCGAACAGGAAGAAGTCGACCAGGTCCCGGTTCGGATCGGATGGCAGCGATGCAACCGTGGTGTAGCCAAACCGCGGGTCGGAGCGCAGGTAATCCGCAAGCGCCTTGGCCTGGTGATAGGGGTCCTCGGCGCCGGCAGCGGTGACCACCCTGAGGGCCTCATCGATGGTTTGCTGGGTCACGCCATCGGTGCCCAGGTAGGTGGCCACGATCTCGGGCGGGTAGTCGTCGCCGGCGCTGACCAGCATCGCCTCCGTGGCATCGGTGATGGCGGCCGTGATCTTGTAGCCCTTCCCCTTCTCGAGGGTCACGCCTGACTGCAATGCACCAAGCAACGGCTGGCCGCCGGGCTGGTGGACCACCACTGGAAGGTAGGCCTTGGTCGGATACCCCGGCGTGAAGATGTTGCGGCCCACCGAGTCCTGGATCTGGATCGAGATGGTTTCGATGTTGAACGAGTCGGACAGCAGCGGCCGCTCGGACGTGTAGCCGGGGAAGATGCGGTCGCCGGCCTCGACGCGTCGATCCGAGCCCTCACTGATCTCCCAGCCGTGACCGGTGTAGACATCGTAGGTGACCGTCCGCAGGTAGTAGGCACGCGGCGAGGCCACCGTCATCACCGGCGCATCCGAGCTGTCCCAGGTGCCCTGGACGCGCAGCGACGATCCGAAGGAGTTCCCCTGGATTCGGGAGTCGGTGCCGGCCAGGCCGCCGAACGCACCTTCGAACTGGTTGCGGATGTCGGACCAGACGCCGTCGAGATTGCTCCAGACGCCGGTCAACGGGGCCGCCACGGCAACGGTGGTGAGGACCCATGCCAGGGCGATGCTGCCGGCGATGAAGGTCACGCCACTCCGCAGGATCTGTCCGGGCACGTCGAGGTTCTCCTTCACCCGACGGAGGCGCCAGTTCTCCTCGCGGTTGACGAGCGCGATGCGCAGCCAGAGCAGCAGCGCCACGATCGAGTAGAGAACCAGGTACAGGAAGAGGTCGGTGAAGGTGGCCGACATGTTGGCGACGAGCGCCACGCCGATGAGGAGGATGCTGTCGAGGGCCCGATGGTGGCGATACAGCGTGTACGAGGCGATGAAGGCGGTCACCCACATCAGCACCCCCAGCCCGATCGCATAGGGCGAGAGCTGGGGGGCGAAGCCGCCGTCGATCACGATACGGATCCAGTCCAGCGCGTCCCCGCGAAGCAGGATCAGCCGCTGTGTCTGGTCGAGACCGGGGAAGTACTCGGCGCCGATGGTGAAGAGCACGTAGCCCGCGCCCAGGATCGCGGCGGCCGGTACGGTGAACAGGACGCTCAGCCGTGCCAGCCCCAGCAGCGCCCCGGCCAATACGGCCACCAACGCAACGGGCAGCAGGTAGTCCATGTGGTCGACCCACTCCGCGCGCTGCACGGACCAGACGAGCGTGGCCACCATCACGATCAGGAGCGCCAGGCTGGTCCAGCCCTCCCGCGGTCGAAGGAAGCGCCGAAGCAGCTCAGGCACGGCTGCGCTCCCGGAATGCGGGCACGCGGGCGCCGATCGCCCTGCGGCCGAGGACGCTGGAGAGGTCGTCCCCGGCTCGCAGGAGATGGTGCGGGATGTCGTACTCGGCCAGGGCGTGTCGGACGGCCGCCAGCTCGGCCTGGCTCTCGTCGTCATCCCGTCCGGCGAAGCTGAATCGATCGAGCAGGACCACGATCGTCGCGATCCCCCGCCGCCGCAGGGCGGCCAGGGCGCGCACCCACTCCCGATCTGTTGAGCCGGTGACGATGCACAGAGTCATCCCGCGGCGGAGCTGCGGGAGCGTCGAGACCACCACCTCGGCGAGCGGCTGCGAGCCATCGGCCTGCACGTTGGCAAGCAGGTTCAGGATCTTCTGCTCGACCCGGGTGCCGCGATCCGGGTTGAAGTGCTGCTGGCGACGGGAGCTGACCGTGATGCCGACCGCGCGGTTCTCGCCGAGCGTGCGCACCGCGATGGAGGCGGCTGCGCTGACTGCAGTCTCGACGGAGGCCGACTCCGGCGCTCCGGCGTGCGCGGCTCGCTGGAGGTCGAGGAGAAGCCACAGGTCGGCAGCCTGCTCGAGGTCGAACTCTTTCACGATGAGCTCGCCGTGGCGCACCGAGCTGAGCCAGTGGATGCGGTTGATGGCGTCCCCATAGACGTAGGGACGCACGGTGCTGACCAATGGTGTCGCAGCCTCGTAGCGGCGTCGCGACGGGGTCGTCCCATCGACCGGCGACGGCGGCAGGCGCCAGTGCGGCAGTGGATGCACCCGTGGAAAGACGACGATCCAGGTCGGCCGGCCGACCACCATCTCGCTGGAGAAGAGGCCGAACGGGTCGCCGGTCCGCACCCGCAGCGCCCCCAGCCGATAGCTGCCGCGGCGCAGCAAGTCGACCTTGGCCAGCCACTGGCGGCTCCCGCGGGCGCGCACCCCCACCACCCGACCAGGCAGCGGCGCGGGGAGGGTCGACTCGTTCCCGACCTCGATCCAGGGCTTGGTCCAGCCGCTGTCGTTGTCGACCCGGTAGACCGCCTCGAGCGTCTCCCCCACCTGGCTCCGCGGGTTGAGGACGTGATAGCCGGCGCGCAGCCCGCGCAGCCCGCGCCGCGCATACCAGCGCGAGGCGAGGAGGAGCGTGGCGAGCAGGTAGACGAGGAAGAAGAGAAAGTTGATCCCGGTGCTGAAGGCGGCGACCACCAGCGCCGTGCCGAAGAAGACGACCCGCAGCTGCCGCGACAGGCCCATGACGCTGCCTAGCGGGTGCCGGCGGTGGCGCTGGCGGTGCTGGACTCCGCGATCGGGACCTGGTTGAGGATCTCGCGAACGATCCCGTCGGGGTCGACCTCGCGCAGCGATGCCTGGCTCTTCACGATCAGCCGATGCGCGAGCACCGCCACTGCCAGCTGCTTGATGTCGTCGGGGATGACGAAGTCGCGCCCGTCGAGCGAAGCCAGCGCCTGTCCGGCGCGGTACAGGTTGAGGGAGCCACGTGGGGACGCGCCCAGGTAGACGTCGGCATGCTCGCGGGTGGCGCCGGTGAGGCGGACGATGTACTCCGCCACGGCCTGGTCGACGTAGATCTCCTTGACGGCGGCCTGCAGCTCCCGCAGCTCCTCGAGGTCGAGCACCTGCTGGAGCTGGTCGATTGGATGCTTCCGCTTCTGTTCGTCGAGGATGACGATCTCCTCCATCGCCTTTGGATAGCCGAGGCGCAGGCGCAGCATGAAGCGGTCGAGCTGCGCCTCCGGCAACGCGAAGGTCCCCTCGTATTCGATCGGGTTCTGGGTTGCGATCACCAGAAACGGCGACGGCATCAGGTGGCTCACGCCGTCGATGGTCGCCTGCCGCTCCTCCATGCACTCCAGCAGCGCGCTCTGGGTCTTCGGGGTGGCGCGGTTGATCTCATCGGCGAGGACCACCTGGGCCATGATCGGGCCGGGTCGGAACTCGAACTCCTGGGACTTCTGGTTGAAGATCGACAGGCCGGTGACGTCCGATGGGAGCAGGTCCGGCGTGAACTGGATGCGCCGGAACGAACAGCCGATGCTGCGGCTAAGCGCCTTGGCCAGCATCGTCTTGCCGACCCCTGGCACGTCCTCGATCAGGATGTGCCCCTCGCACAGCAGCGCCACGAGCGCCATCCGCACCTCGACGTGCTTGCCGACGATGACCCGCTCGATATTGGCGACGACGCGCTCCGCCGATTCCTTGACGCTCTTCACCGAGGTGACTCCCCTTGTTTCGGGCCGCTGGGCGCGCTGCGCCCCTCGCCGAACAATACCCCACGGGGTTACAGAGCGGTTCAGCGGGTTCTGGTGTTCAGCCGGCGGCAGCGATCAGCTTCAGCCACTCGGCCATCACCGAGCCGCCGATCGGGGCCGCGTGCCCGGAGCCGCTCCCGCCGCCCTCGACGATGACGGCGATCGCGATCGAAGGGATGGCGCCCTCCTGGGCCGGCGCGAAGCCGATGAACCACGAGTGCGGCTTGAGGCCGGGGCCGCGCTCCGCGGTGCCGGTCTTGCCGGCCGTCTCGACGCCCGAGATGCCGAAGCGGGTCACGGCACCGGCTCCGGCGTACAGCTTCCCGATCGGCCCCGAGACCGCGTCGATCATGACCTGGCGCACCTGGTCGGCCACCTGCGACGAGACCGCGGGATTGCCGCGTCCGGCGCCGTACGCCTCGAGCACGATCTCGGTCGGGCCGTCCGTGGGTGTCGCGGCGTGGCTGCGCAGGTCGCGGACCACGTAGGGCTGGGGCACGATCCCGCCGTTCGCGATGGTCGCCGCCAGCAGCGCCATCTGCAGTGGCGTGACCGACACGGCCGCCTGGCCGAACGCCGCGCTGGCGAGCTCGACGTCGTCGCGGAAACGGGCGCAGCCGTCATCGGCCTGCGCCGAGACGTACGACGGATCGACCGGCAGGCCGCGGTCGTCGGTGCCGATGCGGAGCCCTGCGCAGAAGCCGAAGCGGTGCGCGTAGCCCAGGTAGCGATCCGCCCCGAGCTCGAGGCCGACGTGGGCGAAGTAGATGTTGCTCGAGACCTGCAGGGCGGGCGACAGGTCCCAGAGTGCGGGCGCAACGTTACCGAGGTCGTGCTCCCGGATGGTGAAGCCACTGACCACGAACCCGTCCACCTCCTCGGTTGGCTGATCCTCGAACGTGGTCTCGGGCGTGATGGCGCCGCTGTCGAGGGCGGCGGCGGCGGTCAGCACCTTCATGATCGAGCCCGGCGTGTAGTGGCCCTGGCGGCTGCGATCGAGGAACGGGTTGTCGGCTGCGCCGGCCACGGCATCGAAGGCGCCCTGGGCGGTGGCGGGATCGCCGGAGAATCCGGTCGCGTCGTACGACGGGTTGGAGACCAGCGCCAGGATGGCACCGGTTCGCGGGTCGATCGCCACCACCGCCCCTCGGTCGGCGCCGAGCTGCGCCGCGGCGAAGTCCTGCAGCCGCTGGTCGATGGTCAGCGTCAGGTCACGCGGATTGGGCTGCCGGTCGAGGATGTCGTTGACCAGGTCGCGCAGCGGGTTGGGATCGGTCCGGCCGGTGAGCAGGTCGTCCCAGGCCCGCTCCACCCCGGTCGCGCCGAAGCGCAGGCTGGCGTAGCCCAGCAGATGGGTGAACGCCGGATCGGTGTACGTGCGGCGGCTGATGCCGTCGACGACCACGCTCGAGGCCAGGAGGCGTCCCTGCGCGTCGAAGATCGAGCCGCGCGGCAGGCTGCGGCGGGTGGCGATCACCTGCGGGTTGTCCTGCCGGGTGGCGAGCGCCTGGGCGTCGAGGACCTGCCACCAGACGAGCGCCCCGGAGACGCTGGCGAAGGCGAGCACGAGGTAGACCGAGAGGCGGCGGATGTTGGTGGCGATCACGGCCCGCGTCCCTCGATCTGGGCGTCGACCACCGATCGATGGCTGATCGCGAGCAGCAGTCCCACCACCACGAAGCAGGCAAGCAGGCTCGAGCCGCCGTAGCTGACGAACGGGAAGGTGATGCCCGTCAGCGGGACCAGCTTCACGTTGCCCGCGGCGATGATCAGGGTCTGGAGGCCCAGGCTCACCGTCAGGCCCACCGCCAGCATGGCGCTGAAGTCGTCCCGCGCCAGCATCGCGGTGCGCAGGCCCCGGAAGACGAGGCACATCACCAGGGCCAGCAGGGCAAAGGCCCCGATCAGCCCCAGCTCCTCGGCCACGGCGGCGAAGATGAAGTCCGTCGGCAGCGCGGGGATGGGGAGATGTCCGGAGATGGTCGGCAGCCCCTGGCCGAGCCCCTCGCCGAAGAGGCCGCCGCGACCGAGGGCGTAGAGGGCCTGCACGGTCTGGTAGCCACGGTCGCTGGGGTCGACGAAGGGGTCGATCCAGTTGTCGACCCGGATCCGGACGTGGCCGAACAGGTTGTAGGCGACGAACGAGCCGGCGATGAAGAGGAGGATCCCCAGCAGGACGTAGCTGCGCCGCCCGGTCGCCACGAAGAGCATCGTCAGGAAGATGCCCATGAAGAGGAGCGCGGTGCCGAGGTCGCGGCTGATGACCACGACGAGCATCACGATCACGAAGATCGCGATCATCGGCAGCAGGTAGGGCAGCGGCGGGATCCTGATCGGCCCGATGCGGGCGCTGGCACCTGCCAGCAGCGTGCGCTTCTCGGCCAGGTAGCCGGCGATGAAGATGACGAGGACGATCTTGATCGCCTCGCCTGGCTGGAAGCCGAGCGGTCCCAGGAAGATCCAGAGCCGCGCCCCGTTCACCTCCCGCCCGAAGAGGAAGGTGATCACCAGCAGGAGCGTCCCGGCCAGCGCCCAGGTGTACTTGTAGTGACGCAGCACGCCGTCGTCACGGAATCGGCCGGCAACGGCCACCATCGCGCTGACTCCGACCGCGAACCAGAGGAGCTGCGTCGTCGCCATCCCGAACTGGACGCCGAAGGCATCGGTGCCGAGCAGCCCCTGCGGCAGCCGATTGAGCATGACGATCCCGATCGCGCCGATGGTCGCCACGCACGGCAGCAGCAGCTGGTCGCCCCGGTTGCCGAGCAGCCGGAGCGCCAGGTGCGCGCCGAGCATCAGGCCCACGTAGCCGACCGCCACCCCCATCGGCCCCGGGTCGAGCGCGCCGGTCTGGGCGATGTGGGTGACGGCGAAGCCGAGCGGGACCAGGATCACGAGCGGCAGGAGGAGGCGCAGCTCCAGCGGGCGCGGGACGGCGTGCATCAACGCTCCAGGCGCATCCGGACCCGACCGATCGTCAGCTCGTCACCGAAGGAGAGCGCCACCGGGCGATCGATGCGATGCCCGTTGACGTAGGTCCCGTTGGTGCTCCCCTGGTCCTCGATGAACCAGCTGCGCCCGCGGAAGGTGAGCATCGCGTGGGTGCCGCTGACGAAGTCGTCGTCGATGAAGATGGTGCTGTTGACGTTCCGGCCGATGGAGTTGATCGGTCCCAGCGCGATCGCGGTGCCGAGCGCCGGCTCGTCGTCGGGCGACTCGACCACGGACAGCCTCCCGATCCCGGATTGGCTCGCCATCTGCGTCACCTCGGCACTGCGCAGGTCGCGCAGGAGCGCGCGAGAGAAGCCGACGAGGATCAGGTAGAGGATGGCCAGGAAGCCGAGCTGGAGGACGAGCAGCAGGATCCTGAGGACCTCGCCGGTCATCAACCGACCTGGAATTCGATCTCGGTGCTTCCGATACGGATCACGTCGCCCGGCCCGAGTGCCACCTCGCTGACCGGCTGGCCGTTGATCCACGAGCCGTTTCGGCTGCCCAGGTCGGCCAGGCTGTAGGCACCATGCTGCAGCTTCAGCTGGCAGTGGTGGCGGCTCACCTCGGGGTCGTCGACGATGACGTCGTTGTCGCTGGCGCGCCCGATGCTGATCAGCGCTCCACCCAGGTCGAATCGAACCCGCGGCGCGCCGTTGGTGTGCACCAGCAGGAAGGCACGCGACACCGCCTCCGGCGCCGCCGCGTCGTGCCCCGGCCGGGTCAGCACCATGGTGTGGTTCGCCTGCTGCGCCGGCATCGGGTCGGGGATCGGCTCGCCCGCGACGTCCACCACGTTCGCAGCCACGCGGACATCACCGCGCGGGACGGCAGGATCGGCGACGAGCGTGACGGACGGCCGCGCCACCAGGTGGTAGCGCTCACGGCGAGCGCGCGCCGCAGCCCCATGCGCCAGGTCGTCCTCGAGCGAGCCGCGGTAGGGCTCGAAGGCCGCGAAGTCAACCGGGTGCAGGTGCAGGTCGTACCGGTTCGGCACGATGACGCCGGCCGCGCCGAAGGCCTTGCCGCTGTCCATCGCCCGTTCGATGCGCTTGGTCAGCAGGATCGGCTGGAGCGTCGCGCCGAGGCGTCCCGCCGGCGCCTCGAAGAGCCGCTCGAGGAACGCCTCGAGCCGCGCGATGATGCCCATCGGCCGATCCTAGCACGGGCCGCCACCGCCCCCCGCGGACCGGGCGAGCGCGGTACCAACGGCGGGCGTGAGGGTACCAATGCGCCTGTGGGGAGGAGTGGACGAGGCTCGGTATACTCCGGGCCCTGAAGCGTTTCCTGGAACCGGGTGCTGACATAGCGACATGCTCGACACGCTGACCGAATCCTTCTGCGAGCGGTGCGGAACTCGTTACGAGTTCGCCGCGCCCGAGAAGCTCACGCCCATGCGCAAGACGCGCGGAGTCATCTCGGGACTCAAGAACTACATCATGAGCCAGGACTCCCTGTCCGACTCGGTCAACGACGCCATCCGCTCCGAGGCCGAGGTGCTCGCATCGCGGCAGCTCGACGCCTTCCACTCGTCGTTCAGCTTCTGCATCGACTGCCGCCAGTACACCTGCACCAACTGCTGGAACGACGATGCCGGGCGCTGCCAGAGCTGCAAGCCGCTGGAGCGCGGCGGGCGTTGGGTCCAGCCCGACGTCGCCGATCCGCTCTCAGCCAACACGTGGCCCGTCACGGACCTGGTGAAGCCGCAGCCCAAGCTGAGGATCGCCGGCTCCGAGCCAGTCGTCGAGGCGCCTCCCGAGCCGGTCGTCGAGCCTCAGCCGATGGTGGCCGAGGAGCCGGTCGTCGTCGACCAGCCGATGGCCGCACCCGCCGCTCCGGTTGAGGCCACGCCCGAGGTCGCCGCCGAGCCGGAGCCGGTCATCGAGATCGCCGCCACCATCGAGACCCCGCCAGCGGTCGCGCCGCCGGAGCCGACGCCGATTCGCAAGCTGCGCCCGATCCACGAGACGATCGTGCAGACACCGCGCCCGTCTCCCCGGCGCAAGCCGGCCCAGATCGCCGCCGACGACGAGGCGCTCGCCGCCCGCCGTGCACAGCTGGACCTGCTCGGCCTGGACGACGTGGGGCAGGGTCCGGTCGGCGCCGAGCGGCGGGTCCTCCCATATCGATCCAGCGGCTCGGCATCGCCCGTTGCCACGCTGGCCGGTGGCGCCTTCTGGGATGCGTCGGCCCGCGAGGTGGCCGGAGCCACGAGCCAGGTCGGCGTGCGCACCTGCGCCGAATGTGAGCTGTCCCTGTCGGCCACGGCGCGCTTCTGCCGCCGCTGCGGCCACCCCCAGTCCCAGTCGGCCTAGTCGGTCCCGGCCCCGCCCTTGGCGGCTCCGCCGGACGACTTGGACGTGTGGCCCGCATCGCTCGTCTTCGTCTCGGTCGATGACGCCGCAGGAGCGGTCCCATCCCCCGATCCGCCGGAGCCCTCGCGGCTCGAGCCGCCGGCGCTGCTCGACGACGACGCGCGCGAATCGGTCTTGTAGAAGCCACCGCCCTTGAAGATGATGCCGGTCGGGTGGAACACCCTCCGCAGCTCGCCGCCGCAGCGCGCACAGGTGGTCGGACCGTCCTCGAACATCGAGTGGACCACCTCGGTGATGAAGCCGCAGCTGCGGCACTGGTAGTCGTAGGTTGGCACGGCAAGCCGAGGCTCAGGCCCCGTGGCCACCCATCCGCATGCCGCACTTCGGGCAGTAGAAGGCGTCGGTGCCCGACTCGAACCCGCAGTGCGCGCACAGCGAGCCGCCGTGCTCGGGGCCGGTCGTCGCCCGCGTCGCGGCCGCGGCTCCGAGGCTGTGGCCGGTCGCCCGCACCTGCTGGTACAGCGAGCTGAGCAGGCGGCGTCCGTTCCGTTCGGTGTCGCCGCGCTGGCCCTTGCCACCCCAGCCCACCACGGCGCGCACGATCAGGTCCCCGGAGAGCTCGTCCCAGTGGCTGGCCAGGCCGCCCACGATGGCGGTGTAGTCGGGGTAGCCGCTCGTGTCGGTCTCGCCGTGGAGCAGCGCGCAAACGAGGCTGTCGACCGTCATGTCGACCGCGTCGGTCGACTCGAGGACGTAGAGAGCGTGCAGGCCGATGGGGCTGGCACTCGATCGCGCGGCGATCCACTGCTGGAGCTCCCCGAGTCGCTCGATGTTCGGCGCGGCCTCGGCCAGCTCGTTGCTGACCGGCTCGAGCACCTCAACCGGCCCGATCGCCAGCGGCTCGACGACGGCCGGCAGCATCGCCTTCATGCCGGGATCCGCCGGCAGGCGCAGGCCGTCGCTGCTCCGCGCCAGGAAGGCCAGCTTCAGGCTGTACTCCTGGGCGGTGATCTCCTCGACGACGGGCGTCGGCGGGGGCGGAGGCGCGACTTCTTTGTTGCGGCGGCGGAGGAAGGACATCGACGGATTCTAGCAGCGCGGTCCGCCCCGTCCGGCTGCCCTCATCAGCCGCCGGTCAGCAATCGCAGCTGCGCCTCGAGGTCGGCGAGCCGCGCCCGCTCTCGCTCGACCACGGCGGCCGGCGCCCGCTCGGCGAAGTCGCCGGCCAGCAGGAGCCGCAGGCGTTCGACGCCGCGGCGGAGATGGGCTTCGTTGGCGGCCTGCCGGGAGGGGGCGTCGCTGACCGCCGAGGGCTCGCCTCCGAGCCAGGCAGCGGCCCCGGCGGTGGAGGACACCAGCTCCGGGCGGTCACGGTCGTCACCGGGCTGCCGCAGGTCGATCGGGCCCACCCGCGCCAGCGCCGCAAGGTAGTCGAGCCCGCGCTCGATGCCGTCCCGCGTGGCGGCATTCGCGGGCACCACCGTCAACGGCAAACGGGCCGACGCCGGCGCTCCGGCCTCCATGCGGGCGTTGCGGACGCCACGGATCAGCTCGATGAGGACCGCCATCTCCGCCTCGGCCACCGGGTCTCGCTGGCCGACCGCCGGCCACGGGGCGGAGATCAGCAGCGTCGAGCGGCCGCCGGCGCCGGCGTCGGACGCCAGTTGGGCCCAGATCTCCTCCGTCACGAACGGCACGATCGGGTGGAGGAGTTGCAGGACGGTGGCCAGCGCCCCCTCGGCTGCATGCCAGGCCCTGGACCGCTCCCCGTCGCTCGCCCCCTCGCGGCGGAGGTCGACCTTCACCATCTCCAGGTACCAGTCGCAGTAATCGGTCCAGGCAAACTCGTGAGCGGAAGCCGCGTACGCCGCAAGCTCCAGGTCGTCGAGCTGGCGCGTGGCCCGCTCGACCGCGTCGGCCAGCCGCGAGGCGATCCAGCGCTCGGCCAGGGTCGCCTCGCCCTCGGGCTGGGCGAGCGGTTCAGGCATCACGCCCACCACGAAGCGCGCCGCGTTCCAGAGCTTGTTCGTGAAGTTGCGGCCACCGTCGAGCTTCGCCTTCGTCAGGCGCTGGTCGTTGCCCGGCGAAGTGCCGGTCACCAGCGCAAAGCGCATCCCATCGGCGCCGATCTCGTTGATCGTCTCGAGCGGGTCGACGACGTTCCCCTTGGTCTTGCTCATCTTCTGCCCGTAGGGGTCGCGGATCATCCCGCTCAGGTAGACCGTCTTGAACGGCTCGACATCGGTGCAGAAGAGGCCGAGCATCATCATCCGGGCGACCCAGAAGAAGAGGATGTCGTACGCCGTCTCCATGACCGTGGTCGGGTAGAAGCGCGCCAGGTCGTCGGTCTCGTCCGGCCACCCGAGGGTGCTGAACGGCCAGAGGCCGGAGCTGAACCAGGTGTCGAAGATGTCGGTCTCCTGGCGGAGCTCGTTCGAGGGACGTCCGCATTCGGAGCAGGCATCGGGTCCCTCAGCGGCATCGCTCACCGTGATGTGGCCGTCCGGGCAGAACCACGCCGGGATTCGATGGCCCCACCACAGCTGGCGCCCCACCGCCCAGTCGTGGATGTTCTCCATCCAATGGGCGTACACCTTCTCGAAGTGCGGCGGCAGGATGCGGGTCCGCCCCTCCCGCACCGACGCGAGCGCGCGCTCGGCGAGTGGCTTGACGCGGATGAACCACTGTACCGACAGGCGCGGCTCCACCACCGTCCCGCAGCGGTCGCAGTGTCCGACGACCATGGGGTGCGGCTCCTCCGCCTCGAGGTCCCCCGTCTCGCGGAGCCGATCGAGGATCGCCTCGCGGGCCTCGTAGCGGTCGCGTCCGAAGAAGTCGCCCCCCTCCGCGTTGATCCGCGCCTGCTCGTCGAGGATCGTGACGGCCCGCAGACCGTGTCGCTTCGCGAGCTCGTAGTCGTCCATGTCGTGCGCCGGCGTGATCTTCACCGCCCCGGTTCCGAAGGTGCGGTCGACATGCTCGTCGGCGATGATCGGCAGGCGACGCCCCAGGAAGGGCAGGATGGCGTGTCGCCCGACCAGCGAGCGGTACCGTTCGTCGTCGGGATGGACGGCCACGGCGGTGTCGCCGAGCAGTGTCTCCGGGCGGGTGGTGGCGATGCTGATCCATGACTCGGGGTCCGGCGTGCCGTCGGCGCGCTCAAGGTGGTAGCGAATGGTCCAGAGCGTGCCCATCTCGTCGCGATGGACGTTCTCGAGGTCGCTGATCGTCGTGAGGCAGCGCGGACACCAGTTCACCAGCGCCTCGCCCCGGTAGACGAGGCCTGCGTCCCACAGGCGCTTGAAGGCGGTTCGCACCGCCCGCGCGCTTCCCTCGTCCATCGTGAATCGCAGGCGGCTCCAGTCGGCGCTGGCGCCAAGCCGCCGATGCTGAATGCTGATCGTCTCGCGGGTCGCGTCCATGTACTGCCACATCCGCTCGAGGTAGCGCTCCCGACCGAGCGAGGCGCGCGTCTCCCCCTCCTCGGCGATGATCTTGTCGAGCACGAACTGGGCGGCGATGCTGGCGTGGTCGACGCCCGGAAGCCACAGCGTGTCGTCACCGCGCATGCGGTGGTAGCGAATGAGCGTGTCCTCGACCGTCGTGCGCGCGGCGTGCCCCAGGTGCAGCGCCCCGGTCACGTTCGGCGGCGGCTGGATGATGACGAACGGCGCCGCGCCGGGCGGAGCCTCGTCGGCCGGCCGGAAGGCATCGGCCGCCATCCAGCGCTCGTAGATCGCCGGCTCGACGGCAGCGGCGTCGTAGCGCGGCGGCAGCTCGCGTCGCGGCGTCGTCATCGGTCGATCTCCTTCGTCGCCAAACAAGAGACCCGCTCGTCGAAGGACGAACGGGTCGTGGTACCACCTTCATTCGGCGACATCGGCCAGGCCGATGCCGCCCTCATCACCGCGCTATCGGGCGGACCCCGGCCGGCTCACGTGCGACCTTCTCCCTCTTGTGCCGAGGTGGGCTTGCAGCCTGTGGCTCACCATCTCTTGCGGTCGTCGGAGGGGTACTCCTCACGGTCAGCGCCGTGGGGCGAGTGTAGCACGAGGCCGATGTCAGGCCTTCGGGCTCACCGTGACGCGCAGCTGACCGTTGGCGGCGACGAACTGGGCCGTCTCCTCGAAGCTCCGAATGGCGGACGAGACGTCGAATCCGGCGCGATGGACGGCCGTGAAGATGAATTCGCCCGAGGTGCCCAGTCCGAGCGAGACGCGCAGGATTCCCGCCTGGCGCTCCAGCGACTGCTTGAAGGAGGTGATCGCTCCGAAGCTGGTCAGCCCGGTGACCAGCACCTGGGTGGTGGCCTCCTCGACCGCTTCCTCGACGACCGGCTCAGCCGCTTTGGGCTCGGGGGCAGGTGCCTCGGCGACCGCCGGCTGGGCGGCTGCCGGCTCGGCGGCTGCCGGCTCAGCGGCTGCCGGCTCAGCGACTGCCGGCTCAGCGACCTGGGCGACCGCCGCTTCCACGACCGCCGGCTCGGCGACCGCGGTGGCTGCCACGGGCGCGGCGGGGGCGGCGCTGGAGGCGGCGGGGGCGGCTGAGGCCGCCTCCGATTCCGTCATCCCGTTGTCGGGCTCCGTGGCCTGCGGAGTGGCGGTGACCGACACCGCGGTGGTGGCCTCGGGGAGGTCCTCCGACTCTGGCTGCGTGCTGGCCGGCGTCGCCTCGGGTTCCGCGGCCGCAGCTGCGGCAGGCGACGGCGCGGTGTCACCCATGGATGCCGCTCCCGCATCGGTCAGCGACGGCGCATGCGGGATCCGCTTGAGAGCCGAGGCCAGGGCCGCCGGGTCGTGGATGTCGTTGAGCTGCGCGAAGAAGGAGGTCATCTCCGCTTCGAAGGCGTCGACCCGGGCGTCCACGGCAGCCATGGCACCCTCGCCCGCGGCGACATTGGCCGCAAGCTGGGATTCGAGTGTCGCATTCCGGGCCGAGGTCTTGGTCGCCGCCTCGTCGCGAATGCGCTGAATCTCGCCCTGCTCCCAGGCCGACACGGCCCCGAGGTCGGTGTTCGCCGCCTCGTGGAGCTCCGCCGCACGCTGTTCGGTGTTGGATCGGATGCTGGCCGAGCGCTCGGCGACGGACGCCCTCAGCTGGGCCATCGCATCCTCGCGCGTCTGCTCGGCGATCTTGCGCATCGCATCCACGAGGCTCTGCAAGAACGGCACAGCGGGTTCTCGGCCTGAGTCATTCCCGGAGTCAGTCATCGATTGGGTGGAGTCTGCCACGACATCGGCCTCTGCACCATAGGTGGACGCGGGCTCCGTGCCGTTGACGAGCTCGGCGCTGGGGCTCATCTCGGCCCGCTCCGCCAACCAGGGGTACGCGCTTCCTTCGGACTCAGGCATGTCACTCACTGGCCAACCGCCTTTCCAGCAGCATTCGACGTGGATGTCAGCGCCGACCACCACGAGCGGCGGCGCGCGGGCGCCGCTTCCGGCTCGGGGCGAGTCAGCAGCCGGGCGATGTTGTACAGATCGGTTGAGATCTGCTCACGGGGAAACTTGAGGATGATGGGGTTCCCCTCGTTCGCCGCCGCGATCGCCTTCGGGCCGTTCGAGACGACCGTGGCGCTGACCTTGGTGCCCAGGGTCTTGGCGATGTCCTGCACCGCAATGCCGTGGTTGGCGCGATTCACGATGACCTTGACCATGTCACCCAGGCCGACCTCGCGCGCCAGGCCCAGGAACTGGGAGGCGTTGCGCAGGGGGCCAACCTCGGGGGTGACGACGAGGAAGATCTCACGCGACGCGGCCAGCATCGCCATGGTGCGGTCGTCATAGCTGGGGTGGCAGTCGATGATCACCCAGCTGTGGTGCGTGCGCGCCCAGCGCACGGCGGTGACCAGCAGGTCGGTGCTGATCTGCTCGGATTCGCTCGGCTCGGTGCCCCAGGTGAGGACCCGGACGCCGCTCGCCTCGTGCGTGGTGACGGTCTGCTCGAAGGCATCGCTGGTCCATTCCTCCGGCGGGGAGTCGCCGAGGTGCGCCAGTCCACCGTGGTAGGGCGCGTTGAGGACGGCGGTCACGTTCCCGACCCCGACATCGGCATCCATCAGGCAGACGCTGTCGCCGGTCTGCTGGCGGAGGGCGACGGCGAGGTTGACGGCGATCATCGTCTTGCCGACGCCACCCTTTGGCGCGAAGAGGCTGACGACGGTCCCCTCGCCGATCGTCTCGACCTCCGACCCGTCCGGGGCGGTGGTGGGGATCCCGCCGGGAACCTCACGGCCGCCGTGGATCAGCATCGCCTGCAGCCGATAGACGAGGGCCTCGGGCGGGATCGGCTTGCGCGCGTATTCGTCGCGGCTCGACCCGGGATTGGCGTCGACCGCCCAGTCCGGGATGTCGTCGGAGAAGAGGACGATGGTCGGAACCCGCTGCGTCGAGTGCAGGAACGCAAACAGCTCCTCGTCGCCCGGCTGGCCACGGTCGCAATCGATGACCGCGAGATCGATCGTGCCCTCGGCGGCAAGCCAGCCAAGGGCCTCCTGGCGATCGGCCGCAATCACCTCGAATCCAGCGTCGGTCATGGCGTCCTCATAGGAGGAGCTCCACCCGTCCAGGGCGAGCAGGACGCTGGGTCGGTTCATGTGCAGTGCCTCAGGGTGTGGTGCGGTGACGAGTGGCACCACAATCCGGCGAAAGGGGTATCCGAGGCAATGGGACCTCGGCACCATCGGGGGGCGCCGAAGGTACGGGGAGACCCCTTAGGCGGACTCTTCCGCGCGCTCTGTTGGCCGGGGGCGAGGGGTCCTGCGGCGGGGCTCGGCGTCGTCGGTCTCGGTGACCAGCATCGGCGGCTGGCCGTGCTCGATCGTCTCGGCCGTGATCACCACCTTCTTCACGTCGGTCCGCTCCGGGATGTCGTACATCACCTCGAGGAGCGCCTCTTCCACGATGGTTCGCAGTGCGCGGGCACCGGTCTGCCGATCGAGCGCCAGGCGCGCCGTCGCGTCGAGCGCCTCGGCGGTGAAGACGAGCTCGACCTTGTCGAGCGACAGGAACTTGGCGAATTGGCGGGTGATCGAGTTCTTCGGCTCGGTGAGCACGCGAACGAGATCGTCCTTCACCAGCGCGGTGAGGCTGACGACCACCGGCAATCGGCCAACGAACTCGGGGATCAGCCCGTACTTGAGCAGGTCCTCGGGCATCAGCTGGTCCATCAGCTGGCGCCGCTCCTCGCGCGAGCGCTGGGCCTGCGAGCCGAAGCCGATGCCGCGCTTGCCGACCCGCTCCTCGACGATCTTCTCGAGCCCCTCGAAGGCCCCCCCGCAGATGAACAGGACGTTGGTCGTGTCGATCTGGATGAAGTCCTGGTGCGGGTGCTTGCGACCCCCCTGCGGGGGAACGTTGGCGACGGTCCCCTCCAGGATCTTGAGGAGCGCCTGCTGCACCCCCTCCCCGGACACGTCGCGGGTGATGGAGGGGTTGTCGGTCTTGCGGGCGATCTTGTCGATCTCATCGATGTAGATGATCCCGCGCTGCGCGCGCTGCACGTCGAAGTCGGCGGCCTGGATGAGGCGGAGCAGGATGTTCTCCACGTCCTCGCCGACATAGCCGGCCTCGGTGAGGCTGGTCGCGTCGGCGATGCAGAAGGGGACGTCGAGGACCTTGGCCAGGGTCTGCGCCAGGAGCGTCTTGCCGCTGCCGGTGGGGCCGACCAGCAGGACGTTGCTCTTGCCCAGCTCAACATCCTCGACCGCGGAGCCGGCGTTCACCCGCTTGTAGTGGTTGTAGACGGCGACCGACAGAACCTTCTTGGCGGGCTCCTGGCTGATCACGTAGCTGTCGAGCTTCTCCTTGATCCGCCGCGGCGAGGGGAGCGTCGCCGGGGTGCTCTTGGCGCGCGGCGCCTCGAGCATCTCCTCCTCGATGATCTCCTGGCAGAGGTTGATGCACTCATCGCAGATGTAGACGCCCTGGCCCGCGATGAGCTTGCGCACCTGCTCCTGGCTCTTCCCGCAGAAGGAGCAGCGGTATGGCACCTTCGTCTTGCCGGTCATTGCTCCGAGCATAGCACGCGCTTCCGAGCGCGCCGGCTATAGACCGATGGTCCCCGCTAGCATCCCCCGGTGGCCCGTCCTCCCCTCTCCCAGGCACCGCTCGAAACGCCGATCGGGCGGCTGTGGGTCGCCGTCTCGTCCCGTGGACTCGCCTCGGTGACCCGCGGCGCGGATCCCGACCCCGATGCCGGCGAGCCTGCGGTGATGGATCCGGGGCCGGTTGCGCCGGTGCTTGCCGAGCTCGAGGCCTATTTCGCGGGCCGGCTGCGCGCCTTCTCGGTTCGGCTGGATCTGGGCGGCGCCGGTCCTTTCGACGCCGCCGCGTGGCAGGCGGCGCGGGGAATTCCGTACGGCGAGACCGTCTCCTATGGCGAGCTGGCCGCGATGGCCGGACACCCTGGCGCGGCCCGGGCGGCCGGCAACGCGATGGCGCGCTGCCCGTTCTCGCCGGTCGTGCCCTGCCACCGCGTGATCCACGCGGACGGCAGCATCGGCGGCTGGGGCGGCGAGACCTGGGTCAAGCGCTGGCTGCTCGACCTGGAGCGGGGAGCTGCCGTCCGGTAGCCCGAGCGACCTACAACCACTGGTTGTGTATCAGCGCCGGAAGGGCTGTAGCGGCGCGACCTCACAAGTGGTGGTGGTGCCAACGCGCCGAGACGACCGCTCAGGCGCCGTTGCACAACTGACAGTTGTAAACCGGGGGAAGAGGGCTACTTCTTGGGCTTGGCGTCCGCGGCTGCGGCTTCCTTGGCGGTCGGCACCGTGCCGCCCGCGGCCTGGGTCATGCTGATCAGAGACTCTCCCGACCCGACGAAGACCTCGTCGATGATGCCGTAGGCCTTGGCCTCCTCCGCGCCCATGTAGAAGTCGCGGTCGGAATCGGTCTTCACCTTGTCGGCGGGCTGCCCGGTGTGGGCAGCCAGGATCTTGGTGAGCCGCTCGGTGAGGTGCATCACCTCGCGCATCTGGATCTCGACGTCGGGCGTGTTGCCTCGGAAGCCGGCCGAGCCCTGGTGGATCATGATCCGGCTGTTCGGCAGGGCGAAGCGCTTCCCCTTGGCGCCGGCCGCCAGCAGCACCGAGGCCATGCTCGCCGCCATCCCGATGCAGATGGTGGATACCGGCGCCTTCAGGTACTGCATCGTGTCGTAGATGGCGAGGCCGCTGGTCACCACGCCGCCCGGCGAGTTGACGTAGAGGCTGATGTCCTTCGTCGGATCCTCGCTCTCGAGAAAGAGGAGCTGGGCGATGACCAAGTTGGCGATGTGGTCCTCGATCGGCTCGCCCAGGAAGATGATCCGCTCCTTGAGCAGCCGCGAGTAGATGTCGAAGGCCCGCTCACCGCGAGCGCTCGACTCGATGACCATCGGGACCAGCATGCGTCTCTACTCCGTGGTGTCGTCTTGGTCGGAGGCCGATGCCTCAGCCGGGGCTGCGTCCGCGGTCTCACCGGAGCCCAGCGCGCGGTCGATCAGCGTGTCCACCAGTGTACGGTTGCGCAGCGTCATGCGCAGGTACGAGCGGCCACGGCGCGAGGTGAGGTACTCGGCCAGGCGCGGCTCGTTGGGGTAGCGGGCCAGCTGGTCGGCGATCTCCGCCTCGACCTGTTCCGGCGTCGCATCGATCCCCTCCTTCTCGGCGATCGCCGAGAGCACGAGGAGTGACTTCACCCGGCGGCTGGCCGGCTCGCGCAGCTCGGCGGACAGCTCCTCCGGCGACTGGCGAGCGATCTCGAGGTACCTGTCCATCCCGATCTGCTGGGCCGCCAGCCGATTGCGCAGCTCGTCGCGCATGATCTCGATCTCGTTCGCGATCATCACCTCGGGCAGCTCCACGGTCGCGTTGGCCGTGGCGAAGTCGATGATCCGGTCGGCGAAGTGGTGCCGGGCCTCATCGGCTCCACGGCCGGCGAGGGCATCGCGGATCTCGGCGCGAAGCTCGTCCACCGTCGACAGCTCGCCGACGCTCTTCGCGAACTCGTCGTCCAGCTCGGGCAGGATCCGCTCCCGCAGGTCGAGCAGGGTGACCTCGAAGTGCGCGTGCTTGCCCTGGAGTGCCTCGACCCGGTAGTCATCGGGGAAGTCGATGTCGAACCCCTTGGTCTCGTCGATCGACACCCCGATCAGGTTCTCCTCCCAGCCGGGGATCATCCGCTCCTCGCCAACGACAAGCGGCAGCCGGTCGGCGGATCCGCCCTCGAACGGCTCGCCGTCGATCGTGCCCACGAACTTGACCGCGGCGACATCCCCCTTCGCCGCGCCGCGGTCGTCGACCGGACGCAGGGTGGCCTGCTGTTCACGCAGGTCGGTGATGACCGCCTCGACCTGCTCGTCGGTCACCTCCACCGGATCGAGGCCGAACGGATAGTCGGCGTACGAGCCGAGGGCCACCTCCGGCCGAACCGCCACGGTGGCGGTGAACTTGACCGGCGCGCCCTCGGCCACGGTGCCGCTGTCGAGGTCCACCTCGGGCTGGTCGATGGGGATGATGGCGGCCTGGTCGAGGGCGGCGTCATAGCTCTCGTTGACGAGGTGGTCGACGGCCTCGGCGACGACCGAGGCACGCCCGACGAACCGATCGATGACGTGCCGCGGAGCCTTGCCCGGGCGGAAGCCCGGGACCTTGGTGCGCTCCGCCACGTGGCGGTAGGCGGTGGCAAAGTGGCGGTCGACCTCGGTCGGCGAGACCTCGATCTCGAGCACCATCCGGGATCCGGACTCGGGGCGGGTGGAGACGGTGACCAAGGCTCCTCCTGCTGCTGGCGTGGTGGGCGAGGCGAGATTCGAACTCGCACGTCTTGCGACACCGGCTCCTAAAGCCGGCGCGTCTGCCGTTCCGCCACTCGCCCGCGGGTTCGCC
>DASYRA010000028.1:0-6501 GCA_036004845.1 Candidatus Limnocylindria bacterium | reverse complement strand
AGCGCGCTCGGGACCCGCCGCCGCCACGACCCCGTCGAGCGAGTCGAGCCACTCCTGCGTCTCCTCCGGGTCGATGTCGGGCAGCTGCTGCTTGAACTGGTCGAAGATCTCGTGCATCGGCCGCCTATGGTACAGACCGATCGGTTGATGGCACCATGATCGTCGTGAGCGAAGGTACGGCGGTGGCCGAGCGGCGGCCGCATCGGGTCCTGATCCTGGGCGGCGGCTTCGGGGGAGTGACCACGGCGCAGGCTCTCGAGAGGCGACTCGGACGGCGACGCGACGTCGAGATCTGGCTCGTGTCGAGCGAGAACTTCCTGCTCTTCACGCCGCTCCTGCCCGAGGTCTGCTCCGGGATCCTGGAGCCGCGGCATGTCGTGGCTCCGCTGCGCGGCATGGTCCATCGTCGGCACACCTGGTGCGTGACCGCCGAGGTCGAGAAGATTGACCTCGGCGAGCGAACGGTCGTCGTCATGGGGGGCGACGGACATTCGCATCGGCTCGGCTTCGATACCCTCGTCCTGGCGCTGGGCGGGATCACCCACACCTTCGACATCCCCGGCATCGAGGAGCAGGCGATGGGGATGAAGACGCTGGCCGATGCGTTCAGCCTGCGCAACCGGATCATCGAGATGCTCGAGCGCGCCGAGATCGAAGAGGATCCGGCCGCGCGGCAGGCGCAGCTGACGTTCGTCGTCGGTGGCGCGGGGTCGTCCGGGGTGGAGACCGTCGGCGAGATCGAGGGCTTCATCCGGCACCTGCGGCAGCGCTACTACCCGGAGATCAGGGACGACGAGATCCAGATTCACCTCGTCGAGCTCGGCGACCAGGTGCTTCGCGAGATGACGCCCGAGATGGGGGAGTACGCCGCGCGACGGCTGGCCAGGCGAGGCATCCAGATCCACCTGAACACGCCGCTGACCAAGGTGAGCGAGCACGAGGTCGTCGTGGGAGCGGGCGGCGCCCGACTGACCATCCCAACCCGCACCCTCATCTGGACTGGGGGCGTCCGACCCGCGCCGGTGGTCGCGGAATCCGGCATCGAGGTCGACCACGCCGGTCGGGCGGTCACCAGGCCGACGATGGAGACGAGCCAGGACGGGGTCTTCGCCATCGGTGACTGTGCCGCCATCCCCGACACCGCCGACCCGAAGGGCCGGCCCTTCGCTCCGACCGCGCAGAACGCGGTCCGGGAGGGGCGTCAGCTGGCCGCCAACATCGTCTCCCGGATCGATGGCGGGACGATGGCGCCGTTCCACTACCGGCCCCTCGGGACCCTGGCCTCGATCGGTCGGCGCACGGGGGTGGGGACCGTCTTCGGCATCCACGTCCGCGGCTGGATCGCATGGTTCATGTGGCGTGGCTACTACTGGAGTCGGCTGCCCGGCTTCAACCGCAAGCTGCACGTCGCGTTCGACTGGCTGCTGACCGCGCTGTTCGGAGCCGATCCGGTGCAGCTCAAGGTCGAGGACGTCAAGAGCGCAATGGGCTCATCCGGCCGGCGACGCCCGCCACATACCGGCCAGGATTGATCGGGATACACTCCGGGCCATGTCTCGCGAAGAGCGCCGCGCCTACCAGCGCATGACCAAGAAGCAGGACCCCTACTCCCTCCCGGCATCGGGCGCCGCGAGGGCGCGTCAGCAGCAGCTGGAGCGCCGCAAGGCGCAGCGTGCCGCGCGGTCGACCGCGCCTCCGGGGGCCATCTCGCGCCGCTTCCTGGTCTGGGCCTTGGGCGGTGCTGCCGTGGTCGGCCTGCTCGCCTTCTCGCTGGCCTGGCCGAGGATGCCGCTGGCCGCGTACGTCGGCGTGGGAGTCGCCATCGCCTGGGTCGTGGTCGCCTTCGGGCTGCGTGCCCTGGCCGCTCGCAACCCGGCCCGGCCGTAACTCAGGCGCGACGGCTGGGGGATCGACGATGACCGGCATCTACGGAGCCGCGGTCCTCGTGGTGCTTGGCTACCTCGTCGGGGCGCTGCCGTTTGGGCTGCTGATCGGCCGCGTCGCCGGCGGTGTCGACCTGCGGGAGCACGGATCGGGCCGCATCGGCGCCACCAACGCCCTGCGCACCATCGGGCCGGCCGGCGCGGTGCTGACCTTCCTGCTCGACCTGGCCAAGGGCGTCATCGCCGTGCTGCTGGTTGGCTGGTGGTACGTCGCCGGCCCGCCGGCCTCGCCGCCGTGGGTCGCTGCCGCGGTTGGGATCGCGGCGGTCGCAGGTCACATCCGCTCGGTCTTCATCGGCTTCCACGGCGGGCGCGGTGTCGCGACCTTCGCCGGCACGATGCTCGCCACCGTGCCGTGGGCGGTCGCGATCGTGGTGCCGGTGGGGCTGCTGATCATCTGGCGCTGGCGGTTCGTCTCGCTCGGGTCGCTGGTCGGCGTGGCGCTGGCGCCGATCGTCACCGCCGTGCTCGTCCCGCTCGGCCAGGCCACCTGGGCGGGATTTGCGCTCGCCCTGGGCGGAGCGGCGCTGGTGACCGTCGCGCATTCGGACAACATCGACCGCCTGCGGGCCGGCACCGAACGGCGGCTCGGCCGATGACCGGCCCCCGCTCACCGTCGCGCCTCACCACCCTGCCGAACATGCTCGGCCTGGCCCGCATCGCCGCCACCCCGATCGTGGTCGCGCTGCTGCTCATGCCGTTCCCCGGCGCCGGGTTGCCTGCGTTTGCGGTCTACGCGGCGGCGGCAACGACCGACTACCTCGATGGCCGGATCGCTCGCGCGCGCGACCAGGTGTCGGCGCTCGGCGTCTTCCTCGACCTGACCGCGGACAAGGTCCTCGTCGCCGGCGTGCTGATCGCGATGGTCGAGGTGGATCTGTTGCCGAGCTGGATCGTGGCGACCCTCCTCATCCGTGAGCTGGTGGTGCAGGGGGTCCGCCAGGTGGCGGCATCGGCGAGCGTGGTCATCGCGGCGCGCGGGGTCGGGAAGTGGAAGGCGTTCGCGACGAACGTGGCGATCGGGGTGCTGCTGCTGGCCTTCGACGCGGAGACCGGCGGGCCGGTGGGGGAGCTTGTCGAGGCCGGCACGATCCACCTCATCGGCTTCTGGCTGGCGCTGCTGGCGACCGCCCTGGCGGTTTTCTCAGGCGTCGTGTACCTGCGCGGGGCAGTGCCGATTCTGCTCGGCCGACAGAGCTGAGTCGTCAGGTCGAGCCAGTGTCGTGAGTCGCATCTGGAAGGTCGAACTGGACGGCGGGGAGCACGTCGTCAAGCTGCAGGCGCCCAATTGGTATCGGGGTTGGCCCGACGCATTCCACGTGGACGGACGGCGGTATCCGATCAAGCTGCGCCTGCTGGATTTCGCTCGACGATTCGAGTTTCCCTTCGAGATCGCCGGCCATCCGGCGGCGCTGATCATGTCGAAGCGGCCGGTGTCAGAGGTATGGTGGCCGAGGTTCAAGGCGGCCCTCCGCGATCCCGCCGCTGGGTTGAACGCGGATCGGTGGTCCTACGAGCTTCTCATCGATGGTGAATCTGTGTCGGCTGACTAGACAGTCTCGAAACGCATGGGTACGGGGTCCCGGGCCGCACCGCCCCCGCAACCTACTTGATCAGCCGCTGCTCCAGGCGGTTGAGCGCGATCCACATCGCGATCGCGCCGAAGGCGACCAGGTAAGCCAGGTCCCAGAGCTCGTGCCAGCCGAGCAGGCCGGTGGCCATGCCGCGCAGCAGCCCGACCGCGTGGAAGAGCGGCGTCAGCTCCATCGCCAGCTGGATCGGCTGGGGATAGACGCTAATCGGAAAGAAGGTGCCGCTGAATAGGAACATCGGCATCACCACCAGGCCCATCGGCAGGTCGAAGTCCTGCACCGTGCGCAGGTAGGCGGTGCCGGCCAGGCAGGCCGCGCTGAAGGATGCGCCGATGAGGATCGAGGCGGGGATCACCAGGAAGAGGAGCGGCGAGATCACGAGCCCCATGCCGATCATGACCAGCACGAACGCGATCACGTACAGCGTCCCGCGGAAGAGGGACCACAGCATCTCGCCCACCGCGATTTCCCGGATTCCGAGCGGGGTGGCCAGGATGGCGTCGTACGTCTTGCTGAAGTTGAGCTTGAAGAAGACGTTGAAGATCGACTCGGCGATGGCCCCGTTCATGGACGCCTGGGCGAGGAGCGCCGGCGCCACGAAGGCGGCGTAGGAGATGCTGCGACCGTCGGCCAGCGCCACGTCACCGACCAGGGTGCCGAGCCCGTACCCGATCCCCAGCAGGTAGAAGAGCGGCTCGAAGAAGCCGCTGAAGATGACCATCCAGCCGCGCTTGTAGACGAGCAGGTTGCGCTGGACGAGGCGTCGGGACCGGAGGAGCGAGGCGACCAGGCCGTTCACCGGGGCCGGGGCCGGGGCGCGCCGCGCGATGGCGGTCATTTGACCAGCCTCCGGCGCAGCAGGCGATAGGCGACGTAGCCGGTTGCCCCCACAAAGACGACCAGGTAGGCAAGGTGCAGCGGCCACGTCGCGGGCATGCTGTCGAGCACCGCGCCGCGCACCAGCGCAACCCCGTGGTAGAGCGGCGTGGCCGCGGCGACCCACTCCCCCGCATCGGGCAGCTGCGAGACGGGGAAGAAGGTGCCGCTGAACAGGAAGAGCGGGTTGATGACGAACCGGAAGAGCGCCGCGAAGCCCGAGTCGTTGTGACGGGTGGCGGCGAAGGCGATGATCGGCGCCGCGAAGGCGACTCCGGTCAGCACGGCGGCGGGGATGGCCAGCAGGGCGAGCGGGCTGCGCGGGATGCCGAAGACGGTGAGCACGATCAGGAAGACCGTGGCCATCGACGTCATGCGGAACGCGATCCAGCTCAGCTCGCCGATGAGCAGGTGGTGCACCTCCATCGGCGTCGCCAGAATCGCCTCGTAGTTCCGGCGCCAGCTGATCTTGCCCATGATCGGGTAGGTCGATTCGAAGCTGGCGGTCTGCATGCAGCTGCTGGCCAGGATGCCCGGGCCCAGGAAGTCGAGGTACCTGACCCCGCCCAGCATGTCCGTGCCGCCGCGTGCCATGAGCTGGCTGAGGCCGATCCCCATCGCTGTCAGGTACAGCAGCGGGGTCAGGAACGAGCCGAAGAGGCTGCCGCGCCAGGTGCGCCGATAGACCATCAGGTTGCGCTGCAGCACGCGCGCCGCGCCCGCGACAGCGCCCGTCAGCGCATTGGCGATGGGCGGTGGGCCTGGACGGCTGCCGGCGATGACCGCCATCACTCCACCAGGGAGCGGCCGGTCAGCCGCAGGAAGACGTCCTCGAGCGTCGCACGCCGGACCAGCGCCGAGTCGATGGGGATCTCACGCCCGTGGACCCCCTCCAGCGCATGCTCGCCGTCGTCGGCGTAGAGGAGATAGCGATCCGGCAGCTCCTCGATGCGCTCGGCGAGGCCGTCGAGCCGCCCGTCGAGGCTGCTCCGCGCGCCGTCGGGGATGCGCAGCTCGAGCACCTCGCGGGTCGCGTATTTCTCGATCAGCTCTCTCGGCGTCCCTGCGGCGACGATCGCGGCCTTGTCCATCACCACCAGGCGGTCGCAGAGCTGCTCGGCCTCGTCCATGTAGTGGGTGGTGATGATCAGCGTCGCGCCGCGCTGCTTGAGCCGGTAGAGGCGCTCCCACAGGAGGTGGCGCGCCTGGGGGTCGAGCCCGGTCGTCGGCTCGTCGAGGATGATCAGCTCCGGGTCGTTGATGAGCGCCCGTGCGATGGTGAGCCTGCGCTTCATTCCGCCGGAGAGCGGCTCCACCTGGTCGCCGGCACGCTCGGTGAGCTGCATGAACTCGAGCAACTCCGCCGCCCGCGGGCGCGCCACCGACATCGGCATGTCGAAGTAGCGCGCGTACATCAGCAGGTTCTCCTCGACGCTGAGCTCGGCGTCGAGGTTGTCGGCCTGCGGGACGACGCCGAGGCGCGCCTTGATCTGAGGCGCCTGCGTGCGGGGGTCCATCCCGATCACCGTCAGGTCCCCCTCGGTAACGGGCGAGGAGCAGGCAATCATGCGCATCGTGCTGGTCTTGCCCGCTCCGTTCGGCCCCAGGAACCCGAACGCCTCAGCCGTGCGCACGTCGAAGTCGACCGCGTTCACCGCGGTGAAGGCGTCGAAGCGCTTCGTCAGTCCGCGGGCATGGACAAGAATCTCGTCGGTCGGGGGCATGGGACGGATAGTGTACCGATGGGCCAGACATGAGCCGTTCGGCACTGGGCGCCCCTCGGCGAGGCCGCTAGCGTCGCGCCATGACCGAGACAGCCGAGGCGATCATCGTCGGGGCGGGGGTGCAGGGGGCGTCGCTGGCATTCCACCTGGCGGAGCGCGGGATGCGCCCGCTGGTGCTGGAGCGCGCAACAGTCGCGGCCGGCGCGACCGGCCGCTCCAGCGGCGTGGTGCGGATGCACTACGACGTCGAGGCAGAGGCGCGACTCGCCTGGCGGTCGCACGCCTACTTCTGCGATTGGGCACAGCGGATCGGCGGCGATTCGGACTTCACCGTGGTCGGCTTCCTGCAGATGGTGCCACCGGCGG
>DASYRA010000027.1:0-10108 GCA_036004845.1 Candidatus Limnocylindria bacterium | reverse complement strand
TGCTCGGTCCGCGCCGCGTGGGCGATCCGCGAGATGGGCCTCGACGCGGTGGTCATCAACAACAACCCGGAGACCGTCTCGACCGATTACGACGCCTGCTCACGCCTCTACTTCGAGCCGCTCGACGCCGAGAGCGTGCTGGACGTGATCGACCACGAGCGGGCGCTCACCGGTGAGCCGCCCCACGTGGTGCTCACCTTCGGCGGGCAGACGGCGATCGACCTGGCCAAGGAGTTGGCGTACGCGGACGTGCCGATCGCGGGGCTGACCGCCACGGCCATCGAGCTGACCGAGGACCGCGAGCGCTTCGCCGCGCTGCTCGATGAGCTCGGGATCGAAGGGCCCCGCGGCCTGCTCGCCACCGACGAGGGAGAGCTGCGCTCGGTGACCGACGAGCTCGGGCTGCCCGTCATCGTCCGGCCATCATGGGTGATCGGGGGGCGGGGGATCGCGGTCCTGCGGACGCCTGCCGACCTCGCGGGGCTGCTCGTCACCGAGATCGGCTGGCCATTGCGCGTCGACCCGATGGTCGAGGGTATCGAGCTGGATGTGGACGTGATCTGCGACGGCACCGACTGGTGCGTGCCCGGCATGCTGGAGCAGCTCGACCCTCCAGGCGTGCACTCCGGCGACTCGGTGGCGGTGCTGCCGCCGCAGCGGCTCTCGCGGCGGATCCAGGAGGCTGCGGCCGAGGTCGCCGGGCGAATCGCGCTGCGGCTGGGCGTGCGCGGCATCCTGAACGTGCAGATGATCGTCGCCGGTGAGCGGGTGGTGGTCATCGAGGCCAATCCGCGAGCCAGCCGGACCGTCCCGATCGTGGCCAAGGCGACCGGGCGCGACGTCGTCGCTGCCGCGGTGCGCTGCGCCCTGGGCGCCTCGCTGGCCGAGGTGGGCTGGTCGCCGGGGCTGGCACCCGACGCGGCGCTGATCGCGGTCAAGACGCCGATCGGCTCGCTCTGGCGACTGCCGGGGGTGGAGGCGGCGTTTGGTCCCGAGATGCGCTCAACCGGGGAGGTGCTGGGGCTGGCTCCCGATTACGCGGGAGCGATGGCCGCCGCCGAAGCCGCAGCGGCGGCGCACGCCAGGCCCTGAGCCACCCCTATCGGCGGCGCCGGGCGGCGGCAGCCTGCCGGGTGACCGGATCGGCGAGGCGTCGACGCAGGTACCCGCCATAGAAGCCGGCGAGGGCGCCAATGGCGATCTGGACCAGCCCGTTTGTCGTGAGGTAGGAGGCGGTCATCGACCCCGACCATGGTGCCGGCAGCCGCGGCGCCGTTGCGAAGACGAAGTAGGGCGCGTACAGCGCGTAGCCGACGATCGCCGCCACGAGGCCGAAGAGCCACGGCCGCTGCCAGCCGATCCAGCCGGCCGCGACAAGCGCCCCGAACGAGGCGAACGAGGCAATCGTGCCCACCAGCGAGCGACCGCTCTGGTCCACGAGGATGTAGGCGGCTGCCCAAAGGATCCCCATGCCGACGCCCGCGAACAGGTTGCGCGGGATCAGCCACAGGCCTGCAACGACCGGGCGAAACCTGCCCGTGTAGGTGAAGCCGGCCATCGGATCTGGCTTGCCGGCAAGGGGGGCTGCCGGTGGGAAGAGTCGCTGCATCAGCGAGAGGGACGGTGGTCGTTCAGAGGCGGCCTCGACCTCGTCCTGCTCATCCTCGGGAACGCGCCCCTGGGCCTGAAGGCGAGCGCGGCGGCGTGCCTCGGCACGGCGCTCGGCGTCCCGCTGGGCCGCGGTCTTCTTCGACATGGGCGGCGATTGTACGCGGGATCGGTAAGCACGACCTAAGCCGCGAGTAACGAACCCCACGGCATCCTGCCTCGGCCTGCGCGCCTCCGTTATCGAGGTGTGCTGTGCCCGTCGTCCGCGCCATTCCGATTGCCCGCCGCCGGCTGCTGGCCGGCCTCGTCTCGTTCGCCGTGCTCGTGCTGGCGATCGACCACGCCGTGGCGCTGCCGATGGCCGAGGACCTCGGCGTCGTCGGAGACCCTCTCGTCGACACGAACGGGCACCTGGTCGTGAGCGAGGTCATGACCGGCGGAGCGAGCGCATCTGACGAGTTCATCGAGCTGTACAACCCGTCGTCCGCGGAGCTGCCGCTCGAGGGCCTGGAGGTCGTCTACGTCACCGCCAGCGGCGCGACCGTCACCCGCAAGGCGGCCTGGTCGGCCGGTGCCTCAGGCGTCCCGCCGGGCGCGCACGTGCTGATAGCAAATGGAGCCGGCGTCTTTGCCGGCCTGGCTGACATCTCCTACGCCAACGGGCTGGCGGCGACCGGGGGCAGCGTGGCGCTGCGGGTCGTCGACGCTGCCACCGCCATCGATGCGGTCGGCTGGGGCAATGCCGCGAGCTCCTGGCTCGAGACGCAGCCGGCGCCGGCACCGGCCGCCGGCAGCAGCCTCGAACGGCTTCCCGGCGGGTCGGCCGGCTCGAGCCAGGACATTGATGACAACCTCGTCGACTTCTTCGTCCAGCCAGTTCCCGACCCGCAGAACAGTGGCTCGCCGTCGATCCCCGGTCCGAGCGGCAGTCCGGCGCCGACCGTGTCGCCACCCCCTCCCCCGACGGCCCAACCGTCGGTGGAACCGAGCATCAGCGTGACGCTCGCGGCGACTCCCTCGCCTCCACCGACAGCCAGCCCGGTCTCGACCTCTTCGGCGACCCCGACTGCCACCGCAACTGCCACGGCCACCGCGACTCCCTCCCCGGCGTCGCAGCCCATTGCCGACGCCCGGTCGCAGCCAGACGGCACGACCGTGACGGTCGAGGGGGTGACGCTGACCGCAAGTGACTTCACCGATGGTGGCGGCTACCTGGTCGACGCCACGGCGGGCATCGCGGTGCTCGTCTCCGACGGAGCCTTCAGTCGAGGCGAGATGTTGCGTGTGACGGGAACGCTCGACGATCGCTACGCCCAGCGCACCATCCGCGCGACCGCCGCGGGGGTCACGAGCCTGGGTTCTGCGGGCGAGCCGTCTGCCTCGGCTGCGACCACGGGGTCGATCGGCGAGAGTCTTGAGGGCCGTCTCGTCCAGGTCAGCGGCGTGATCAGCAGCTCGGCGACGACCCTGAGCGCGGGGCTCGCCTGGGACCTCGATGACGGCAGCGGCCCATCTCGCATCCTGGTCGGCAGCGCGACCGGCATCGACACCTCGTCCTGGGAGCGCGGCATCGGGCTCACGCTCGTCGGCGTCGTCGGCCAGCGAGATTCGAGCGGCAGCGGAACATCCGGCTTTCGCATCCAGCCCAGGGATGCGGCAGACATTCTCTCGGTCGAAGCGATCCCCTCGCCCACGCCAACCGCGACCCAGGAGCCGAGCGGGACCGCTTCCGGATCGGCAAGCGCATCGCCAGCCCCGAGCGGGTCGCTAGTCTCCATCAGCGAGGCGCGCGCCGCGGCAACGGGCACGCACCTGCGGATTCGCGGGGTGGTGACGGCACCGTCAGGCCTGATCGATGTTGGCAGCGCGGTGGTGCAGGACGCCACGGGCGGCATCCTGGTCCGGATCGGCACTGACGTCGGGAGCCTGGCCCTGGGGCAGCTGGTCGAGCTGGAGGGAACCCGCTCCACGAAGGCCGGCATGCTCAGCCTGCGCGTGGCGACCCCGCCACTGGCCCTGGGTTCGCAGGCGGACCCTGAGGCACTTCGTCGAGCCACGGGTGCCCTGGGGGAGCATGAGGAGGCCCGCGTCGAGATCGTGCGGGGTGCGATCATCACCTCGATCAGTCGTCCGCGAGGCGGAAACGTCTCGTTCGCGATCGATGACGGGTCGGGTCCGATCCGCGTCACGATCTCCTCGCGCGCAGGCATCGCCAGCGGATCGTTGACCCGCGGCACGTGGCTGGAGGTGCGGGCGGTGCTCGCCCAGGAGACGACCGGCTCGGCCCCGTCAAGCGGCTACCGCCTGTGGCCGAGAATCCCGGCTGACCTTCGCGTCATCGCCGAGCCCGTCATCGGCTCGGCTGCGGTGACCTGCTGCGGTAGCTCGCAGACGCTCGACCGCTCTGGTGCGGGCGGCGGTGCAACTGACGCCCTCCAGAACCCGGCCGCGGCCGCGCCGCATGGACCCGCCCCGATCCTGTCCCGGCCTCAGCCCACGAGACCTGCGCCGGTGCAGACCACGACCCTGGACGAGCCCGCCACGGCCGGTGGTCCCGGAGCAGCGGCCGGTGGAGCTGTCGTCTCGGGCATGGGGCTTGCCGCGCTGGCCGGGCTGGCGGCCTGGTTCAGCCGGCGACGCCGGCCGGATGACGACCCTCCGCTCGGCGCCGAGGCGCCCGACGAGCTCGAATACGCGGGCGTTCAGGCCGCGCCACGCTTGTCCGTGCTGCGAATTGAGGCGGATGACGCTCAGAATGTGCGGCGTATACTCCCGCCGACCTGAGGGTCCCACGCTCGCACGAGGAGCTCGCCGAGGCCTTGACCGATCTCTCCCAAGCCGACGCGCCGCGCACCGGCGACCGCCAGTACCACATCGCCCTGGAGCGGGGCGAGCTGGCCGAGTACATCGTGCTGGTGGGGGATCCCGGCCGAGTGGCCAAGGTCACGTCGCGCTGGGACTCGGTTGAGCTCAACCGCAGCAACCGCGAGATCACCACCGCGACGGGTTCCTACCAGGGGATGCGGCTTTCGGCGATGTCCACCGGGATGGGTCCCGACAACGTCGAGATCGTGCTGGCCGAGGTGATGGAGATCACCGATCGCCCGACCCTGGTCCGCATCGGCTCGAGCGGCGCACTGCAGCCGGAGATCAGCCTTGGCGACCTGATCGTCTCGATCGGGGCGGTCCGGCTGGAGAACACGACCGACTTCTACGTGCACCCCGGATACCCCGCCATCGCCCATCGAGATGTGGTCTGGGCGCTGGAAGCGGCATGCATCGAGACGGGTGCTCCGTACCACGTTGGGATGACAGCGACGGCGAGCGGGTTTTACGCTCCGCAGGGAAGGGCGATGCGCACGCTCCCGGTTCGCTATCCTGATCTCGCGGAGGAGCTGCGCCGCCAAGGCGTTGCCAACCTCGAGATGGAGTCGTCGGCACTCTTCGTGCTGGCGGGGCTCGCGGGGTTGCGCGCCGGGACGGTATGCGCCGCCTACGCACAGCGCGTCGATGGGACGTTTCTGGAAGGTGCGGCAAAGGAGGCCGCGGAGGCACGCTGTATCGATGTCGGACTGGCCGGCATCCACCTGCTCTGGGCGATCGACAACGGAGACGAAGGCGATCCCCACGCACGCTGGTCGAGCTTGATCGGTGAACGGGGCGGACGGCGTTAAGAAAGCCCGGCAACCGAGCCGGATAAGGAGGCAATCGACCGATGGCGACCATTGCCTATTGCGTCAAGGACAAGATGAAGGTCGAGATGCAGGGCGCGCACCGCATCACGATGAAGAACGGCAAGCCCGCCTGGCAGGGTACCTGCCCGAAGTGTGGCAACAAGGTCTTCAGGATCGGCGCTTGATCGTTGCCCTCCGGTGAGCTTCCGCTCGCCGCCCTCGTCAAACACCGGCGACGAGCCGGAAGTAAGGAGACAACGAACCCATGGCAACCAACGCGTACTGCGTCAAGTGCAAGGCGAAGCGCGACATGCGCGACGAGAGCAAGATCACGATGAAGAACGGCAAGCCGGCCACCCAGGGCACCTGTCCGGTGTGCGGCACCAAGATGTTCAAGATAGGCGGCTGAGCTCCGAACCCTTGTTCTGATCGGCGCGCGGGGACCCGCCCGCGCCGCTGACATACCGCATACGTCGGCCGTTCGGCCGCGCGTCGTCGGGAGAGCCGATGACCGCCGCCGAGCGGCCGATTCCGTGCTCGGCCGCTACAATGAAGGCCTGTGGAAGAGGTAGCCGACCGGTCGATCCTGGCGATCGACCTCGGCGGAACCCAGATCCGCGCCGCGCATGTCAGCCCCGACCTTGTCGTCTCGTGCCGTCGTGCCGTGGAGACCCGTGACGAGGAGGGGGTACAGGCCGTGATCGATCGGATCTGCTCCGCCGCACTCGCCGTCCGCAAGGACGCGCAGCGCGCCGGCCTGGCGGATCCCGCCGGGATCGGCATCTCGTCGCCAGGTCCGCTCGATCCGTGGAAGGGGATCGTGATCGCACCGCCCAACCTGGCGGGCTGGCGTGACATCCCGCTCGCAGCGCAGGTGGAGGAGGCCGTGGGACTGCCCACCTACCTGGAGCGCGACACGAACGCCGCCGTCATGGGCGAATGGCGCTACGGCGCGGCGAAGGGCGCCGACGACGTGGTCTACGTGACGGTCTCGACCGGGATCGGCGGCGGTGTGGTCATCGACGGCCGGCCCCTGATCGGCAAGGATGGCACCGCCGGTGAGATCGGCCATATCACCGTCGACCTCGACGGTCCGCTGTGCGGCGACGGCCAGCCCGGCCATGCCGAGGCGATCGGCTCGGGGCGAGCCATCGCCCGCGAAGGGCGCGCCCTGCTCAGGAGCGGCGAGGCACCCGGCCTGGCAGCCCTCGCCGCCGACGCGGAGGTGGATGCGGAACTGGTGGCACGCGCCGCGGACGAGGGCGATGAGGCCTGTCGGGCGGTCCTGGACCGCGCCTGGGTCGCGATCGGCGCCATGTGCGCCGGCCTGGTCAACACGTTGAATCCCGAGGTGATCGTGCTGGGGGGCAGCATCGGCTGCAACCGGCCCGAGCTGCCGAGCGCGATCCGGGCCGAGATCGACCGCCGCGCCTTTCCCGCGCCGGCGCGGCGGGTACGGGTCGAGATGACGCAGTTCGCCGGCGACGTCTCACTGATCGGCCTCCTGCCCATCGTCAATGAGCGATTGAACGACTCGTCGTACACGAAGGAGCTTGCGTGACCCGCATCGGCGTCAATGGCTTCGGCCGCATCGGCCGGCAGACACTCAAGGCCATCCTCGAGCGCCACCCCGAGACCCTGGAGGTGGTCGCCGTTAATGACCTCGCGCCGACCGCCACCAACGCGCACCTCTTCAAGTACGACTCGACCTACGGGCGCTACGGCGGCGACGTGAGCCATACCGAGAACGAGATCGTCGTCGACGGCTACCCCATTCGCGCCCTGTCCGAGCGCGATCCGGCAGCGCTGCCGTGGAAGGACCTCGGCGTCGAGATCGTGGTCGAGTCGACCGGGATCTTCACCGATGCCGCCAAGGCACGCGCCCACCTCGACGCGGGCGCTCGCAAGGTGATCATCAGCGCCCCCGCCAAGGGCGAGGACGTGACGCTGGTGATCGGGGTGAACGAGGGCGCCTACGACCCGGATCGGCACCATGTCGTTAGCAACGCGTCGTGCACCACCAACGGCCTCGCGCTGCCGGCCAAGGTGATATGGGACTCGTTCGGCATCGAGCGCGGCCTGATGACCACCGTGCACTCGTACACGAACGACCAGAACGTGCTCGACGTCTTCCACAAGGACCTGCGGCGAGCGCGATCGGCGGGGCAGAACATCATCCCCACCTCGACCGGCGCGGCCAAGGCGCTGGCCCTCGTGATCCCAGAGCTGAAGGGCCGATTCGATGGCTTCTCGCTCCGTGTGCCGACGGCCACGGTCAGCGTCATCGACTTCGTGGCGATCACCTCGCGCCCCGTCACCGCGGAGACGGCGAATGCCGCCCTGAAGGCAGCCGCGGATGGACCGATGAAGGGGCTGCTCGGCCTCACCACCGAACCGCTGGTGAGCATGGACTTCAAGGGCGACGATCGGTCGAGCATCGTCGATGGCCTCTCGACCATGGTCGTCGGTGATGACCTGCTCAAGGTCATCGCCTGGTACGACAACGAGTGGGGCTACAGCTGCCGGGTGGCGGACCTCGCCAGCTTCATGGCCGCCCGGCTGTAGCTGCATGAACAAGCAGACGGTCCGGGATATCGATGTTCGAGGCAAGCGGGTCTTCCTGCGGGCCGACCTGAACGTCCCGCTCGATGATGGGCGGATCACCGACGACACCCGCATCCGGGCCAGCCTGCCGACGATCGGGTATCTCCTCGAGCGAGGCGCGGCGGTGATCCTGGCCAGCCACCTCGGCCGGCCGAAGGGCAAGGTCAACGACGCGCTGCGCCTCAAGCCGGTCGCGGATCGGCTCGGCCAGCTGCTCGGCCGCAACGTGCGGATGACCGGTGACGCCCTTGGTCCGGGGGTCCAGGTGGCGATCGGCAAGCTGCGTCCCGGCGACCTGCTGCTCCTCGAGAACCTGCGCTTCCACGCGGAGGAGGAGGCGAACGAGCCCGGCTTCGCCAAGGCGCTGGCCGACATGGCCGACATCTACGTGAACGACGCGTTCGGGTCGGCGCATCGGGCGCACGCCTCGACCGAGGGCATCACCCACTTCCTGCCGAGCGTGGCCGGGCTCCTCCTCGAGCAGGAAGTGACTGCCCTCTCCAACCTGCTCCAGAAGCCGCCCAAGCCGTTCCACACGATCATCGGCGGGGCCAAGATCAGCGGCAAGCTGGAGGTGCTCGAGGTCCTGCTGGCGCGCTGCCAGGCGGTCCTGGTCGGTGGCGGCATGGCCAACACCTTCCTGGCGGCCAAGGGCTATGCCATGGGCAAGAGCCTGGTCGAGACCGAGCAGCTGGCCAACGCCGAGCGGATCATGGCCGAGGCGCGTCGCAAGCGGGTGCGCCTGATGCTCCCGAGCGACCTGGTCATCGCGGCCCAGATCCACCAGCGCTCCCAGCGCCATGTCGTGCCGCTCAACGGGGTGCCGAAGGACTGGATCGTGGTCGACATCGGCCCGCAGACGGTGGCGACCTACACGACCCACCTGGCCAAGGCACGGACCATCTTCTGGAACGGGCCGATGGGCATCTTCGAGATCGCCCCCTTCGCCGATGGCACCAACGCGATCGCCAACTACGTGGCGTCGCGCACGGCCGATGGGGTGGTCACCGTCGTCGGCGGCGGCGACTCGGTCTCGGCGGTGGACAAGCTCGGTCTGACCGACCAGATGAGCCACGTCTCCACCGGCGGCGGCGCCTCGCTCGAGTTCGTGGAGGGCAAGAAGCTGCCCGGCGTCGAGGCCCTGCCGGACCGATGAGCACCGCGATCTCCGCGGTCCACGCCCGCGAGGTGCTCGACTCCCGCGGCAACCCGACGGTCGAGGTCGAGGTACGGCTGGCAGGCGGGGCCTGGGGTCGGGCGATCGTCCCCTCGGGAGCGTCGACGGGCGCCCACGAGGCGGTCGAGCTGCGCGACGGCGACCGCGCCCGCTACGGCGGCAAGGGTGTCCTGGGCGCGGTGGCCAACGTCAACGGTGAGATCGCCGCGGCGATCGGCGGCCGCGATGCCCTCGACCAGGCGGGCCTCGACGCTGCCCTGGTCGAGCTCGACGGCTCGCCCAACAAGGGGCGGCTTGGCGCCAACGCGCTGCTCGGCGTCTCGCTGGCCACTGCGCACGCCGCGGCCGCGGCCGAGGGGATACCGCTGTATCGGTCCCTGGGAGGTGCCTCGGCGCACGTCCTGCCGGTGCCCTTGGTGAACATCCTCAACGGCGGCAAGCACGCCATGGACTCGACCGACTTCCAGGAGTTCATGATCGCGCCACTCGGCGCCCCGACCTTCGCGGAAGCGCTGCGCTGGGCGGCCGAGACGTTCCATGCCCTCGGCGGGCTCCTCCACGAGCGGGGCTTCGCCACCACCGTCGGCGATGAGGGTGGCTACGCGCCCAGCCTGGCGACGAACGAGGACGCCATCGGCGTCGTGCTCGAGGCGATCCAGCGTGCGGGCTACGTGCCGGGCGAGCAGATCGCGATCGCTCTCGACCCTGCCGCGACCGAGGTGTACAGCGAGGGGCGATATGTCCTCACTCGCGAGAAGCGCACCCTGTCGAGCGACGAGCTGGTCGCCTTCTGGGCCGACTGGGTTGACCGCTACCCGATCATCAGCCTGGAGGATGGCCTGGCCGAGGACGACTGGACGGGCTGGACCGCCGTCACCGCATGGCTCGGCGATCGCATCCAGGTGATGGGCGACGACCTGCTCGTCACGAACACGGAGCGCCTCTCCCGCGCAATCCAGGAAAAGGCCGCCAACTCGATCCTGATCAAGCTCAACCAGATCGGCACCCTGACCGAGACCCGCCAGGCGGTCGAGATGGCGCAGGC
>DASYRA010000026.1:0-72257 GCA_036004845.1 Candidatus Limnocylindria bacterium | reverse complement strand
GACGACGTCCATGATGACGCCGCCGGAGAGCATGCGGGCGAGCCCGACCTTGGTTGTCCAGGTGCTGGTTTCGATGCTGTCCATGCAGCCTCTTCGTGTCGACTTCGTGCTTGAGACCGATGCCGGCGCTGCCGCGCCGGGGTCGGCCATAGATTGTACTCGGGAGCCCGCCAGGCTCCCAGAGAAGGCTCCGCCTCTCACGATGATCTGAGGATCCAAACGCCGGCGGGTTGCCCGCCTTCGCCTGAAAAGTTGCCGGCCGCCACGAGGACCCCATTAGTGGCAGACGGGGCTGAAGGTTCCGACGACGAGCGCTCGGAGGAGGACGGCTCGACCGGGCCAGCGCAGGCCGTGACCGCGGCCGCGATGAGGACGACGGTCGCGCGCATGGCTCCCATTCTGCTCTTGTGGCTGGCCTTCGCCCTCGCGGTCGTCCGGCTCAGCATCCTCCCGCGGGTGCTGTTCAAACTGGTGCACTACGCCCTGCCCGATGCGCCTGAGAGCCGATCGGCGCGTGCTTGCTATCATCCGCGCCACGGAGGCACGGCTTGCTCAACGCACCGGTCCTGGTCCTCAACCAGAATTACGAGCCCCTCAACGTCTGCGACATCAGGCGTGCCTTCAACCTGCTCGGGTCCGAGAAGGCCGAGCTCCTCGAGCGCAACCACCAGGTGATCCACACGCCCACCCTGGCGATCCCGGCGCCATCCGTGATTCGCCTGGTCTACCTCGTCCGTCGTCCACGCCCGCGGGTCAAGCTCAGCCGCCGCGAGGTGTTCGCGCGCGATGCGCACACCTGCCAGTACTGCGGCACCGCCACGCGCGACCTCACCATCGACCACGTCGTCCCCAAGCACCGCGGCGGCCGCCATGAGTGGGAGAACCTGGTGACGGCCTGCCGCGGCTGCAACCATCGCAAGGGGAGCAAGACGCTGGCCGAGGCGCGGATGCTGCTGCGCCGCGAGCCTCGCGCACCGCGGGCCGACGTGCGCTACCTGTACGGCACCTATCTTGCCGACGAGCAGAACGACGCCTGGCGAACGTACCTCTTCCTGAGCGACTCACCGGGTTCGCGCGCCTAGGACATCGGGCCCAGATCCGGCCCAGGAGGAACCGATGCGCGACGGCGATCCCCTGCGGATCGACCTCCCAGCCGCCGTGGCCGCGGTGCTGCGTGGCCTGCGCGAGGGAGGCGACGAGGCGGTCCTGGTCGGGGGCTGCGTTCGCGACGTGGTGCATGGCGAGCAGCCCGCCGACTGGGACGTGGCGACCTCGGCGGCGCCCGAGACCGTCGCGGGCCGATTTCCCGGCGCCACCTGGGAGAACCCGTTCGGGACGGTGACGGTCAGCGATCCGGGTGGTGGCCGCGGGATCGAGGTGACGACCTACCGGGTCGAGGGCGGATATCGGGACCAGCGGCGGCCGGACGAGGTCCGCTGGGGTCGATCCCTGGCGGACGACCTGGCGCGACGCGACTTCACCATCAACGCCATGGCGTGGCTGCCGGACGAGGCGGTTGATGGCGGGGGCCGGCTGGTCGATCCGTTCGGCGGGGCGGCGGACCTCGAGGCCGGCCTGCTGCGCGCCGTCGGCGACCCCGATGCGCGCTTCGGCGAGGATGCCCTCCGGCTGCTCCGCGCCGTGCGCCTGGCGACCCGCTTCGGCCTCCGGCTGGATCCGCCGACGGAGGCCGCGATCCGGGCGCATGCGCCGGAGGCGGCCGGCCTCTCCGGGGAGCGGGTTCGCGACGAGCTGCTGCGCATCCTGGCCGGCGCGACGCCACCGTCGCGCGCCTTCGACCTGATGGAGCGGCTGCGGCTGCTGGCGGCGCTGCTTCCCGAGCTTGCGGCGCTGCGTGGCGTCCCGCAGGCGAAGCCGCTCGCCGGCGATGCGCTGGACCACTCGCTGCGCACCGCCGACGCCCTGCCCGCCAGTGATCCGGTGCTGCGGCTGGCTGGCCTCCTCCACGACGTGGGAAAGGCGACGACGCTCGCAGACGGCCATTTCCTGCGCCACGACCGGGACGGTGCGCTCGTGGCCGAGGAGGTCATGCTTCGGCTCCGGTCACCTCGCGCCGAGGTGACGCGGGTCGGGCGCCTGGTGCGGCACCACATGTTCGCCTACACCCCCGAATGGACCGATGCGGCCGTGCGGCGATTCGTGCGCCGGGTGGGGGTTGACCTGCTGCCGGATCTCTTCGCGCTGCGCGCCGCCGATGACGTCGCCTCCGGCGTCGAGGAGCCGCCGGGCGGCTGGAGGGAGCTCCGCCAGCGCGTCGCGGCGGTCGCCGGCGATCCGTTGGAGGCCGGACACCTGGCCATCTCCGGCGACGACCTCGTCGCCGAGCTCGGGATCCCGCCCGGACCGCCGATCGGACGCCTCCTGGCGGCGTTGCTGGAGGCGGTCCTGGAGGATCCCGGCCTCAACTCGCGCGATCGGCTGCTCGAGCTGGCCCGCGCGATGGCCAGCGGCTAGGGCGCTGCTACAATCGGCGATCCGGAGCGCGTGCCCACGCGCCGATGACCGCGGAGGTTCCCATCCCCCCGATGACCGCCCTGGCGCGCACGGTGCGGCTCGAGAATCGGCTGACCCGGCCGACGGCCTCATTGGCGGACCTGCGCGTCGCGGCCGGCCTCGCCCTCGAACATGAGCTGGCCTCGCTGCTCGTCAGCCCGTGGCTGGTCAAGCCGGCGGCGCGGATCATGTCGCGGACGCCCGTGCGGGTGGCAACCGTCATCGGCTTTCCGCACGGCGGGCAGGTTGCGGCCGTCAAGGCGTTCGAGGCGTCGACGGCACTCGAGCACGGGGCGACCCAGCTCGACGTCGTCCTCAATGCGGGCGCGCTTGAATCGGGGGATGACGAGGCCGTGCTCAACGACATGCTGGCGGTGGTCGAGATGGCCCATTCCGCACTCGCGACCTGCGGCGTGATCGTCCGCGCCGGCCCCCTCAGCGAGGAGCTGCTGCGGCGGGCGTGCCGGCTGGCCGCCCGGTCGGGAGCCGCCTACGTGGTCACCTCCGATGGGGAGGAGCCGGCGGCGGCCACCATCGAGCTGACACGCTTCCTGCACGGGGTCGTGGGCGGACACCTGCAGGTGAAGGCGGCCGGCGAGTACACGGAGCTCGCGCAGCTCACCGAGGTCGTGGCCGCCGGGGCCGATCGCATCTCGACGGCGTTCAGCCCCCAGCTCGCCGCCGATCTGACGGCCTGGCTGGCGCAACCGGCGAGCACGAGCGCAGCATCGCCCGCCGACGTCGGCGCGGCGGCGCGCTGACCGCGGATCGACGAGGAGGCGGCAGGTTGCGGATCCTGGTGGTCGGTGGCGCCGGGTTCGTCGGCTCGACGAGCGTCGAGGCCTTCGTCGATGCGGGACACGACGTGGTCGTCTATGACGACCTGTCGAGCGGCCACGCCTCGGCGGTCGTGCGGCCGGCGCGCCTGGTGCGGGGCCAGATCGAGGACCAGGCGCACCTGGAGCACGTCCTGCGCGACGATCGGATCGAAGCCGTGCTGCAATGCGCCGCCAAGTCCATCGTCGGAGAGAGCCTGGTGGACCCGGGTCTCTATTACCGCAAGAACGTGGGCGGTGGTGTTGCGCTGCTGGAGGCGATGCGCGTGGTGGGGGTCAACCGGCTCGTCTTCTCCTCGACCGCGGCCGTCTACGGCGAGCCGCGCCGCGTGCCGATCGCCGAGTCGGACCGCACCGAGCCGATCAACCCGTACGGCGCCTCGAAGCTGGCCTTCGAGGGGGCGATGCGCTGGTTCGCGGCGAGCCACGACTTCCAGGCCATCAGCCTGCGCTACTTCAACGTCGCCGGGGCCACCGAGCGCAACGGCGAGGACCACAACCCCGAGACCCACCTGATGCCCCTGATGCTGAGGGTCGCCGCCGGTGAGGCGACCCACGTCCAGATCTTCGGGCAGGACTACCCAACCCCGGATGGGACGTGCATCCGCGACTTCATCCACGTCCGCGACCTCGCTGCCGCGCACCTGCTCGCCCTCGAGGCGACCGGCGAGGGCGACTCGTCGTTCGAGGTCTACAACCTCGGCTCGGCCGCCGGCTTCAGCGTCCGCGAGGTCGTCGAGGCCGCCCGCAAGGTGACCGGCCGCGCCATCCCGGCGCGGGTCGTGAAGCGCCGCACCGGCGACCCGCCGGTGCTGGTCGCCTCGTCCCGCCGCGCCCGGCTCGCCCTGGGCTGGCATCCGGAGCACTCCAAGCTCGAGCAGATGCTGTCGGATGCGTGGGCCTGGCGACTGACCCACCCCAACGGCTACGGGAAGGGTCCGCGGACCGATGGCGCGGTGGAACGCCCGACGACCGACCGCCAGCCGCCCGACGGCCGGATCGACCGACAGGCCTCCCGGCCGGGTGCCCCGGCATCGGCCTGAGGCGCCGCGTGGTACGATCGCGACCAAGTCACCCTCCCTCGGAGCCCCCGTTTGCCTGAGACCACATCACCCGCCCCTCCTCGACGCGCCCGCGCGCCTCGTCGAGCGGCCCCGGCGCCCTCGCCAGCACCCAACGGCAATCTCGCGTCTGACGACCCTGAATCCTCGCCCCTGATGGCCGCAGTCCTGGCGGCGCAGCGTTCCCATCGCTTCGGCGACATGGAGCTGCCGGTCACCATCGCCCGCGCCATCGAGAAGATGGGCTTCACCGCCCCGACCGAGGTCCAGGCCCGCGCCATCGGGCCCCTCCGCGCCGGGAAGGACCTCATCGGCCAGGCGCAGACGGGCACCGGCAAGACCGCCGCCTTCGGGATCCCGATCGTCGAGAAGGTCGATCCGGCCGGGCACTACGTCCAGGCCCTGGTGCTCACCCCCACCCGCGAGCTGTGCGTGCAGGTGACCGAGGAGATCCGCCGCATCGGCGTCTTCCGCAACGTCGCCGCGGTGGCGATCTACGGCGGCTCGAGCATGGACCGCCAGGTGACCGCCCTGAAGCGCGGCGTCCCGGTCGTGGTCGGCACCCCCGGCCGCGTCCTCGACCTCATCCGGCGCGGCGAGCTGCGCCTTGACCGGGTGCACACCGTCATCCTGGACGAGGCCGACCGGATGCTCGACATGGGCTTCATCGTCGACGTCGAGACGATCCTGTCCCGCTGTCCTCGCAGCCGGCAGACGGCCCTCTTCTCCGCCACGATGCCGTACGCGATCCTGCGCATCTGCGATCGTTTCATGGACAAGCAGGCCGAGCACATCATCGTGCGGCCTGAGATGCGCACCGTCGAGACGGTGCGCCAGCTGGTCTATTTCGTGGCCGAGCAGGACAAGGTGGCGGCGCTGACCGAGCTCACGGACCAGTTCGGGTTCGATCGGCTCCTCGTCTTCCGCCACACCCAGATCGGCGTCGATCGCCTGACCGCGATCCTCGCCCGGCGCGGCAGGAACGTCGCGGCGCTGCATGGCGGCCTCTCGCAGCGGGAGCGAGACAAGACGCTGGCCGACTTCCGGTCGGGCAAGATCCAGTTCCTGATCGCCACCAACGTGGCGTCGCGCGGGCTGGACATCACCGACCTGCCCTTCGTCCTCAACTACGACATCCCCGAGGACGCCGACACGTACGTGCATCGCGTCGGCCGCACCGCGCGGGCCGGGCGCGAAGGGACCGCCATCACCCTGGTCGGCGAGTGGGACCTCGACGCCTGGGAGGGGATCCGCAAGGAGGTCGGGGTCGAGGTCGAAGAGGGCGAGCTGAAGCTCTACAACCGCTCCTGACCTGACCCGCGGCGCCGAGGGCGCTACCCTTGACGCGCATGACGCGTTCCACGCCGACCGCTTCGGCGCTCGACGCGAGCGGGCTCGCCGAGGTCCGCCGCGTGGGCCAGGCGGACCTCATGGTCGGCATCCCGAGCTTCGGCAACGCCGAGACCATCGGCTTCGTGGTGCGCGCCGCAACGGCCGGGATGGTCCAGTACTTCCCGGACCTCAAGCCGATCCTGGTCAACTCCGACGGCGGCTCTCCCGATCACACCCCGCGCGTCGCGATCACGGCCGAGAGCCCCGAGTACATCGAGAAGATCATCCTGGTCAGCCCGATTCACAAGCTGCAGCGGATCACCTTCACCTACCACGGCCTCTCCGGCAAGGGGACCGCGGTGCGCGCCCTCTTCGAAGTTGCGCGCGAACTGGGCGTGAAGGCGATGGTGATGGTCGACTCGGACCTTCGCAGCATCGCGCCGGAGTGGATCGAGCTTCTGGCAGGACCGATCCTGAAGGGCGGCTACGATTTCGTGGCGCCGCTCTACGCGCGCTACAAGTACGACGGCACCATCACCAACTCGATCGCGTATCCCCTCACCCGGGCCCTGTACGGCGCTCGCATCCGGCAGCCGATCGGCGGCGAGTTCGCGGTGAGCGGCGACCTGGTGCAGCGCTACCTGGAGCTCGACAGCTTCGACGAGCTGACGGCGCGCTTCGGGATCGACGTCTGGATGACGCACTCGGCCATCAACGAGGGGTTCGCGGTGTGCCAGACACGGCTGGGCGCCAAGATCCACGACGCCAAGGACCCGGCTTCCGACCTGGGGCCGATGTTCCGGCAGGTGGTCGGGACGCTGTTCGGGCTCGCCGCCCGCTACGAGGACCGATGGCTCAAGGTCCGCGGCTCGCATCCGATCCCCGAGTACGGCTTTGAGCGGGTGATCGCCCCGGAGGTGGTCCAGGTCAACCATGCCAAGCTGGTCGACACCTTCGAGACGGCGCGCCTGTCGCAGGCCGACGCCTGGGGCCAGATCCTCTCCCCGGAGCAGCTGGATCGTGTGATGTCGATCGAGATCCCAGCCGAGCCGGGCGCGTTCCATTTCCCCGCCGAGCTGTGGATCCGCTGCCTGTACGACGCCCTGGTGGCGTACAACCGCCCGGGGACCGACCGGGAGCGCCTGCTGGCCGGGCTCACACCGCTCTATTTCGGGCGGACCGCGGGCTTCATCGCCGAGACGATCGAGATGACCACCGATCAGGCGGAACGGGTGATCGACGCGGTGGCGCGCGAGTTCGAGGAGCTCAAGCCATACCTGGTCGGCCGCTGGCGCGAGATGCGCGCCGAGGCGGCCGGCTGATGGCGCGCGCTCGACGCGGGCCGTACCGCATCCTGCTGCCGCTCGCCAACCCGCGCACGGCGCGCGACCTGGTCCGCATCGGCGCCGGGGTCGGAGGGGGGCGCCGGACCGAGATCACCGCGCTGGGCATCGTGGAGGTGCCGGAGGGGGTGTCGCTGAGCGAGGGGGCGACCCATGCGCGCACCGCGCGTCGCCTGCTGCAGCGCGTCCTCGACTTCGGAGACGAGGAGGAGGTCGAGATCCGGACGATGGTCCGGATCGGCCGTCGCGCCGCCGATGGCGTGATCGAGGCGGTTGGCGAGGAGAGCGCCGACCTCGTGATCTTCGGCTGGGGAGGCCCGCAGAAGGCGGCCGCCGCGCGATCGACCGCGTCGCGCGGCAGGGCGTCCGAGTCGGCTGTCTTCTCTCCGACGATCGATGCGGTGGTGCGCGAATCCCCCTCGGACATCGCCGTCGTCAAACAGCGCGGCCTGGACCACGTCAGCTCGATCCTGGTGCCGGTGCGCGGCGGTCCGCACGCCGAGCTGGCCTTGCGGCTGGCGCGCGACCTGGGGAGGCGCTTCGGGGCGCAGGTGGTGGTGCTGCACGTCGTCCCCAAGGGGATCGGCGAGCGTGCGCTGCAGCGAGAGCAGGCGGCGCTCGATCGCTTCGTGGCCGAGCACCGCGGCGGCCGCAAGGTCACCGGGATCCTCAGGGAGGCCGCGTCAGTCCGTGCCGCGATCCTGCGCGAGTCGAACAACCACCAGCTGGTGGTGATGGGCGCATCGGCCAACCCTTCGACGGTGACCCCCGACGGTCGTTACCTGTTCGGCGTGGTCGCCGAGGCGGTCGCCTCGCGCGCCAAGCCGACGGTGGTCGTGGTCAAGACCAAGCAAGAGCTGGCCGTGGCGACCTTCGACGAGCTGCGCGCAGCTGAGGACTCGCTGGCCGCCGCCGACGCGTTTGTCGAGGACAGCCGCGCGCTGCCCACGGTCGTGGACCGCTGGTTCGCCGAGAACACCTTCCACGCCTCCGAGTTCCGTGACGTGGCCAAGCTGGTGGAGCTCAAGGAGAAGCAGGGGCTCACCATCAGCCTCGGCCTGCCGGCCCTCAACGAGGAGAAGACGATCGGCCTCGTCATCAAGCGCGTGAAGAGCGCGCTGATGGATCGCGTCCCGCTCCTCGATCAGCTGGTCGTGATCGACAGCGACAGCACCGACCGGACGCGCGAGATCGCGGCCGACCTGGGAGTCCCGGTCGTGCGCCACTCGCGGATCCTGCCGGAGACAGGCACGTTCGTCGGCAAGGGCGAGGCGCTGTGGAAGAGCCTCCACGTGCTCGACGGCGACATCGTGACTTGGATCGACACCGACATCCGCAACATCCAGCCCCGCTTCGTGCATGGCCTGCTGGGTCCCCTCCTGCGCGAGCCGCGGATCCAGTACGTGAAGGGCTTCTACCGGCGCCCCATTCGCCAGGGGGTGACCCTCTTCGCGGAGGGCGGGGGTCGGGTGACCGAGCTGATGGCCCGGCCGCTCATCAACCTCTTCTTCCCCGAGCTGTCGGGGTTCATCCAGCCGCTGTCGGGCGAGTACGCGGGCCGTCGGACACTGCTCGAGTCGCTTCCCTTCTTCACGGGCTACGGAGTCGAGATCGGCCTCCTCATCGACATCGCCGAGTCGGCCGGGCTGTCGGCCATCGGCCAGGTCGACCTCGAGCGACGGATTCATCGCAACCAGCCGCTCGCCAACCTGTCACAGATGAGCTTCACCATCCTGCAGGCTGCCATCAGCAAGCTCGAGGAGCGGCATCGAATCGAGCTGCTGACCGAGGTGGGCCGCGGCATGAAGGTGATCGGCCAGGAGAAGGACCGTTTCAACCTCGAGGTCCGCGAGGTGGCGGACTCGATCCGACCGCCGATGCGCAGCGTCCCCGCCTACCAGGAGCGGCGGCGCTCCCTGAAGCGCTGATGAGCGCGTCGCTGCGCGTCCTGGTGGCTCCCGATTCGTTTGGTGGCGCCCTGGACTCGGTAGCCGTCGCGGGGGCCATCGCAACAGGCTGGCAGCGAGCGAGGCCGGAGGACACGGTCAGTCAAGCGCCGATGGCCGATGGCGGCGAGGGGACCCTGGCTGCCGTTGCGGCCGCCCTCGGCGATCGCGCCTTCCGGCGCTCCGTCGCCGTCCACGACGCGCTGGGTCGCCCGATCTCGGCCGACTACCTCCTGCTCGAGGAGGGCAGCGTGGCCTTCGTCGAGATGGCGGCCGCCTCCGGCCTGGCGCAGCTGAAGGTCGAGGAGCGCACCCCGGCCTCGGCACGCATCGCCAGCACCGGAGGCACCGGCGAGCTGGTGCGGAGCGCCCTCGACGCCGGGGTGAAGCGGGTGATCCTGGGGCTCGGCGGATCGGCCACCAACGACGGCGGGAGCGGCATGCTCGCGGCGCTCGGCGTTCGCTTCCTCGACATGGCCGGCGGCGACCTGGGGCCCGGCGGCGCGGCGCTGGCCGAGCTGATCGTGATCGACCCGACAGGCCTCGATCCGCGCCTCGCGCAGGTCGAGGTCGTGGTCGCCTCGGACGTCACCAACCCGCTCACCGGGCCGGCGGGAGCGGCTGCCACCTACGGTCCCCAGAAGGGCGCCGATGCGGACGCGGTGGCGGACCTGGACGCGGCGCTCGGGATCTACGGCACTGCCATCCAGGCGGCGACGAATCGAGACGTCGCCGATCATCCGGGTGCCGGTGCCGCAGGCGGGACGGGGGCCGCGCTGCTCGGCTTCACGAATGCCACGCTGCGGCCGGGCGTCGAGGTGGTCGCCGAGATGATCGGCCTCACCGCCGCCCTGGAGGATGCCGATCTGGTGATCACCGGCGAGGGTCGTGCCGATGAGCAGACGCTCGCCGGCAAGGCGGCGATGGGGGTCGCCCAGATGGCCGGCGGACGGGGCACGCCGGTGGTCCTCCTGTGCGGCACGCTCGGACCGGGCTCGGAGGCCCTGGAGGTGTCCGGTCTCTTCCAGCTGATCCAGCCGGTTGCGGACCGGCCGATGACCCTGGCGGAGGCGATGGCCGACACCGAGCGCCTGCTGACGAACGCGGCCGAGCGGCTCGCCGCCAGCATAGGGATCGGGCTGGCACTGGCCGAGCGGTGAGCGCTCGATCCCGCCGAGGCCCGAGCCCGCAGAAGCTCGCCGCCGATCGGCGCGCGCGCAGACGCTTGGTCGAGGTGGTCCTGGAGCGACTCGGCGACCGCTACGACCGCCCGACCTGGGCCGGACCGCGGGTCGACGCGGTGAGCGAGCTGGTCCTCACGATCCTGTCGCAGAACACCGCCGACATCAACTCGTTCCGGGCCTTCACCGCGCTGCGCGCCCGGTACGGGAGCTGGGCCGAGGTGCTCGCCGCTCCCATCGACGAGCTGGAGGAGGTGCTCCGGCCCGGCGGCCTGGCGCCGACCAAGTCGCGGCGCATCCAGGCGGTGCTGGCGGAGGTGCACGATGCGACCGGCGGCAGCTGGGATCTCTCCTTTCTCGGGGCGTTGCCGCTGGAGGAAGCGCGCGCGTGGCTGGTCGCGCTCCCGGGGATTGGCCGCAAGACGGCCGCCATCGTCCTCCTCTTCGGGTTCGGGCGACCCGCGCTGCCAGTCGACACCCACGTGTACCGCGTGGCGCTCCGGCTGGGGCTGATTCCACCCAGGACCGATGTCGAGCGCGCCCACGACCTGCTCGAGGCGGCGCTCCAACCCGACGAGATGTACCCGTTTCACGTGGAGCTGATCCGCCATGGGCGGGACACCTGCCGAGCACCGCGCCCGATCTGCGGCCTCTGTCCGCTCACGGACGTCTGCCCGTACTTCGAGCTGGCGCGCCGCGGCAAGGCGCCGATGGCGCCCATCCCTCGCGCCAGCCAGGACGGCGGCGCACCCCGATATTACGACGAGCTGATCCACGGATGGGCTCCGCCCGAGCGCCGCGGCTGACGCGACGCTTGGCATGGTGGCACCCACGTCTGTTACGCGCCTGAAATTGACGCTCCGCTTCAATCCGCCAAGCAGCGTCTCGTGGCGCCCGTCACGAGACCTCGCGCTGACAGAAGGAGAGCAGGGATGACACTCGATCCGGGCGGCATCATTGCGTGGCTCGTCGTCGGGCTGGTCGCCGGCTGGCTGGCCGGCATGGTTATGAAGGGCGGTGGCTACGGCATCGTCGGCGACATCGTGGTGGGGCTCGTCGGTGCGCTGGTCGGCGGATTCGTCTTCACGCTGATCACCGGCGGCGGGACCGCCGGCTTCTGGGGCAGCATCGCCGTCGCCTTCGTCGGCGCGGTGATCCTGATTGCGATCGTTCGCGCCCTCCCAGGCCGTTCACCCGTCTGACCCATCGGCTGCGCGAGGGGAGCTCCCTCTCCCTCGCGCGGCCGACCATTCCGGAGGGCTGCTAGACTTCGGCCCCGCCAGCATCGGGCCGAAGTAGCTCAGTGGTAGAGCAACGGTTTCGTAAACCGTCGGTCGTGGGTTCGAATCCCACCTTCGGCTCCAACCACAGTCAAGCGTCGCCCCGCTGCTTCTAGGCAACTCGCTGACACTGGGATCTGCGGTGTGCTCGCTGTCGATCGTGGCGTCTGAGTGGGGCTTGAGGATAGGCGAAACGGCCGGGCTCGACTAGGATGACGTTCCGACCCGCCCGGTCGACCGCACCATGAGGAAACGCCATGGACCTCGAGCAGACCCTCGCAGCGGCCCCTCTCCTCGCCGACCTTGATAGGAAGATCATCAAGCGCCTGGCCGAATCGGGCACTCGTCGCGTCTACGCGCCCGGAGACTGGATCATCCAGCAGGATGCGGGGGCGTTGGCCCTGTTCGTGATTCTCCGCGGCCATGCGCGAGCCGAGAGGGACGGCGACTTGGACCCGACACCGGGTGAGCTGTACGCCGGCGACTTCTTCGGCGAACTCGCGCTGATCGAGCACCTCCCACGGACGGCGAGTGTCATCGCCGTCGAGGAAACGGAGTGCATCCTGTTCGTGGCTTGGCAGTTCACCGCGCTCCTCCAGGAGCACCCGGAGATGGCGGTGCCGATCATGCACGCGCTTATCAAACGCCTGCACCGACGCGAGCACACGCCTCGCTGATCCACAAGGATTCCTTGGCGAGGAGCTCGCAGAGCTCCTGGTGGCGGAGCCCGGGGTCGGCTACCGCGTCCGGGGGGCGGACTCCCTGGCCACCAGCGGCGACCGCGGGGCGGCCTAGGTCTCGACGAACTCCGCCCAGCGCAGGTTGACGATCACCACCTCGTACTGCTGTGCGCCGGCCCCATCGGCGCGCATCAGCGTCGCCTCGGTCAGCGGCAGGAAGGGCTGGGTCGTGCGCAGGTAGACGTCACGCTCCACTCCCGGGCGCAGGTGGGCAATGCCGGTCACGCGGAACTCTCCGATGTTGAGCGTCACCTCCTGCCGCTCGCGCGGCTGTCGCAGCTCGGGATCGCTGACGTGCGGCGGCGGCACCACGATCCGCGTGTCGTTGGGGAACAGCGCCACCCACGCCTCCGGCCGGTCTCTGTCGGCCCCGCGCGGCAGGAACGAGAGCTCATCTCCCTGCGCCAGGATGTCTGTCATGCGCTCCCCGCCGGTGATCACCCAACCGTCCAGCTCGGCGCTGTCGGTGTAGATGCGGATCGGCTCGAGCGGCGCCGGTGGCGGCGAAGGCTCCTGCTGCTTTCGGAACGGCCAGCCCATGGCGGGTACCCCAAACGGCTTCGGTAACTCTAGCCTCCGACCGCGTACAGTAGCGCCATGATTGTCGCCACCACCCCGTTCGCCGCCGGCCATCGGATCGTCGAGAGCAAGGGCCACGTCTACGGGCTCGTGGTCCGCAGCCGCGGCCTGGGCGGGAACCTGGCCGCCGCCGTGCGCTCGCTCGCCGGCGGCGAGATCAAGGAGTACACCCAGCTGCTGGAGGACACCCGTCGCCAGGCCATTGACCGGATGGTGCAGAACGCCACCCTGATGGGCGCCAACGCCGTGATCTCGATGCGGTTCGACAGCTCCGAGATCGGCAGCACGATGAGCGAGATCGTCGCCTACGGGACGGCGGTCCTGGTCGAGGCGGACAGCAGCGCGCCGCAGCCGCGCAGCGAATAGGCAAGCGATGGTGGACACCATCCGTGTCGTCGTCGGAGTGCTGGGCGCGCTGCTGATGCTGGGCGGCCTAGTCGGCGTGATGGCCGGAGCCTGGGCCGAAGGCCTGTGGGCAGCGGTCGCCGGCGGCGTCGTGCTGGTGGCGGTCGTCCTGGAGCGAGCCCGCTATCGATCCGAGGCGGCTGAAAGCTCAGCGGCGGAGGCCAGCGGCCCCGGCGGCGGCGAGCCGACCGTTCCCGCAGCGCCGTTCCGCCCCACGGACGAGGTCTTCATCGACCCCACCACCGGTCATCGGCTGCGGGTGTACATCGACCCGGCCAGCGGCGAGCGCCGCTATCACGCCGAAGAGGTTCGCCCGGGGGGCTAGGCGCAGTCGCTATTCGGGTGCGCTGCGGGAAGCTCGCCCGCGATCCGCTGACCGATCGTCACCAGGGCCACGCCGAGCGCCTGTCGCGCGGGGCCGTTCGATCGGCGTGCAGCCCGAGCTGTTTCGACGGCCAGTCGCGGGCGCCGCGGTGCCGTGACTGAGCTTGCCTTTTGGGAGATGTATCCGAACGTCATCTGGTCCTCCACCTGGCGGGCCGCCGCCTGGTCCTTCCAGTCCAAGACTCTTTATGTCAAGACTGTTCCGGTAGTCTAGAACAGTGATCGTTCGATGTCAAGAGGCTTGACATCAAGAGTATGCGATGCCGATACTGTGGCGTGACCAGGACGAAGGACGCCGCATCGGACCGCGCGGACTCCCTCGACAAGATGCTCGACGTCTGGGTTCGCGAGATCCCCGGACTCGACCGGTTGACGGAGGGGATCGTCGAGCGCATCGGCACCCTCTCCCGGTACTTCGACCACTCCATGGAGACGACGCTGGCCGAATTCGGGCTGGACCGCCGCACCCATCGGGTCCTCGCCAGGCTTCGATACCAGGGCCCGCCGTACCAGCTCTCGGCCGGGGAGCTGGCGGAGGGCCTGGGGCTTTCCAGCGGCGCCATGACGAACCGGCTCGATCGTCTCGAGGAGGCCGGCCTGGTGCGCCGGCTGCCAGACCCCGGTGACCGACGTGGCGTCCTGGTCGAGCCCACCAAGGCCGGCCACGCGGCGTGGGACCGGGCGACCGACACCCAGGCTGGGCGCGAGGCCCTCATCGCATCGGCGCTGACGGACGGCGAGAAGGAGCAGCTGCACGCCCTGCTGCGGCGCCTCATGCGCGCCTTTCCACACGAGGTGCGCGCGGGCGCCAGGCGCAAGAAGGCCGAGGAGTAGCGCCGCGCCGCTAGCCCTTGATGCGCGTCCCCTCGGGATCGTAGAGCGGTTCGGCGCTGACCACGCAGCCAACCCAGTCCCCGAAGATCTCCACCTCGCCGCGCTGCCCGACCGACGCCCGCGCCGGCGGCAGATACGCGTAGGCGATGGAGCGCTCGACGGCGAAGCCAAAGCCGCCGGAGGTGACCCGCCCCACGACCTGCCCCTCGACTCGGACCGGCTCGTTGCCGAGCGCCACCGCACGGGGGTCGTCGGTGACCAGGCAGGCCAGGGCCTTGCGCGGTCCGGCATCCCGGGCGGCCACGAGCGCCTCGCGGCCGATGAAATCGGCCCCCTTCTTCAGCCGCACCGCGAAGCCAAGACCCGCCTCGTACGGCGTCTCCTCGGGCGTGATGTCGCTGGACCAGACGCGATAGCCCTTCTCCAGGCGCAGGCTGTCGATGGCCCGATAGCCCCCGGCCAGCATCCCGAGCGGCCGTCCCGCCTCCCACAGGGTGTCCCACAGCAGCCCGCCGTACTCCATCGGGCAGTACAGCTCCCAGCCCAGCTCGCCGACGTAGGTGACGCGCAGCGCGGTCACCGGCACGTGTCCCACCGTGATCTCCGCAGCCGTCAGGTAGGGGAAGGCCTCGTTGCCGAGGTCATCGGTCGTGGTGGACTGCACGATCTGCCGTGACAGCGGTCCCCAGATCCCGATACACGCTCGCGACGAGGTGACGTCGCCGACCGTCACGCCGCCGTCGTCGGCCGCGTGGCGCCGGATCCAGCCGAGGTCATGATTCCCGAAGGCGGTGCCGGTGACGATGAAGAACCGATCCTCGCCGAGCCGGGTGACGGTGAAGTCGCACTCGATCCCGCCGCGGCGGTTGAGCATCTGGGTGTAGGTGATCCTGCCGATCGGCCGATCCATCTCGTTGTCGCACAGCCGCTGCAGGAAGGGGAGCGACCCCGGGCCGCTGATATCGATCTTGGCGAAGCTCGTCTCGTCGAAGAGGGCCGCGGCGTTGCGGGTGGCGAGCGCCTCGGCCCCGATCGCCGGCGACCAGTGCTGGCCTGCCCAGCCGCGCGGACGGAGCGTCTCGTCGCCGGCCGCCGCGTTCGACTCGAACCAATTGGGACGCTCCCAGCCCGACTTCTCGCCGAAGGCGCAGCCCAGCTCAGTCAGCCGGGCGTAGGTCGGCGAGAGGCGCAGGGGCCGCGCCGACTGGCGCTCCTCGTTGGGGTAGTGGATGTCGTAGTAGGTGGCGTAGTTCTCGGTCGACCGCGCCAGGGTGTAGGACCGCGAGCGATACTGCGAGCCGAAGCGACGGATGTCCATCTTCCAGAGGTCCAGCTCCGGCTCGCCGTCCACAATCCAGTGCGCCAGCTGGCGCCCGAGCCCGCCCGCGCCGGCGATGCCGTGGGCGCTGAAGCCGGCGGCGACGAAGAGGCCGCGCACCTCCGACTCGCCCAGGATGAACTCGTTGTCGGGGGTGAAGCCCTCGGGTCCGTTGATCAGGCGGGTGATGCCCGCGTCCTGCATCGCCGGCACGCGACGCACCGCGCCGGCGCTGATCTCCTCGAAGCGCGGCCAGTCGGGGGGAAGCAGCTTTCCGTTGAAGTCGGGCGCGATGCCGTCGAGCGACCAGGGTGCGGGGTCGCGCTCGTAGCCGCCCATCACCAGCCCGCGCACCTCGGGCCGAAAGTAGACGAGGTTGTCCGGATCGCGCAGCTGCGGCAGGTCGGGGGTCACCCCCTCGATCGGCTCGGTGACGAGGTACTGGTGCGCGAACGGGATGATGGGGACGGTGATGCCCGCCATGCGGCCGATCTCCGGCGCGAACATGCCGCCCGCGTTGACGACCACCTCGGCCCGGATCTCGCCGCCCTCCGTGGTCACGCCGGTCACCCGCCCGCGCTTGACGCCGATGCCCGTCACTCGCGTCCTGGGCAGGATCGTCGCGCCACGGCTGCGAGCACCAGCCGCCAGCGCCTGGGTCAGGCCGCTCGGGTCGAGGTAGCCATCGGTCGGCAGCCAGGCCGCGCCCCGGACGCCATCGGTGACCATCAGCGGAAAGAGCCGTCGTGCCTCGTCCGCGCTGACCAGCTCCATCGGCAGTCCGTAGGTCTTGGCCCAGCCCGCCTGCCGGCGCAGCTCCTCCATCCGCTCCGGGGAAGCGGCCAGGCGGAGGGAGCCGACCTCGCGCCAGCCTGGGTCGACCCCGGTCTCTACTGCCAGCGCGCGGTAGGTGGCCACGCTGTCGACCATCATCCGGGTCAGGGTCGGGCTCGAGCGCAGCTGCCCCACCAGCCCGGCGGAGTGGAAAGTCGAGCCGGAGGTCAGCTCGGAGCGATCGAGCAGGACGACATCGGTCCAGCCCATGGCGGTCAGGTGATAGGCGATCGCCGCCCCGCCGACGCCACCCCCGATGATCACGCAGCGTGCCTGGTCCGGCACCCGCGCCCCGCGGTCAGCCACCCGCCACCTCGCGCAGGTGGTCCTCGAAGCTGGATCCTGACGCGTTCGCCAGCAGCCGCTCGAAATGCTCGTCCGCATAGGCCACGAAGTCGACGTCGAGCGAGCTGATGCCCTGCTGCAGGACGCCCCACATCGCCTCGCGGAAGTCGGAGACGATGCGCATCAGGGCCAGGCGCGCCAGGCGGGCGGGCCGCACGTCGCCCTCGTAGGCCTCCAGCAGGATGCCGTCCTCGTCCGGCGTGAGGTCGTGGTTGACGCTGAAGTTGCCGAGGTCGAAGAACGGGTCGCCCATCCCGGCGTACTCCCAGTCGACGATCCGGATGCGCTCGCCGTCATCGATGAAGTTGGCGTTGAGCAGGTCGTTGTGGCAGGGACGCAGCTCCACTGGCGCCTCGAGCAGGGAGCGCTCAATGCGCCTGCCTACCGCGTGCGCCTCGTCCCAGGCGGCCGGCCGCGGGACGCCGCGCTCGAGCGCCATGGCCAGGTAGGCCTCCACGATGCGCAGCGGCACGAAGAGGCCAGGGATGGCCGGACCGGCGTGGATGCGGCGGATCGAATCGGCGACCCGACGCAATGTCGCGGGCTGATGGACCTGCTCCAGGCTGACCGGCTCGCCGACGATGAAGCGCGTAACGAGGTAGCCCTCCGGCCGGATGAAGGCGGTGACCTCGGGGCCGATGCCAACGCCCGCCGCCGCCACGGTGGCAGCGTGCTCGACCTCGCGGCTGATCCCGAGCAGGTGCGTGTCATTGCCCGCGAGGCGGATCACGTACCGCTCGTCCTCGCCTGCGGCGGTGATCAGGTAGTTGCGGTTCGTGATCCCGCCCGAGAGCGCGGTGAGCGTCAGCTCCCGTCCGGCCGTCTCCGGCACGCGCTGGAGCGCGGCGACCAGCTCGTCGCGCAGCTCGCCGTGAGGCTCGTCATCGGCATCGGTCATGGACGCTGGGCTCCTGCTGGTGCCGGGAACGATAGCGAGCGGCCCGGCGCCGGGGCGCCGAGCCGCTCTCAGGCTGCGAGCGGGTGCGAGGACGGCTAGGCGATGACCGACTCGCCGGTTGCGAGATCGGCCTCGAGGCGATCCTCGCGACCTCGTTGGACGATGAGGTAGTAGACGAGCCCGACGACGAAGACGGCGCCGACGAGGGTCTCAAACACCGGCCAGGCGGGAAGCCCAGTGAGGACGTTTGCGGTCCCGTCGGCGTTCTTGCCGAAGGCCAGGAAGGTGTTGATGAAGGGGTTCACCCACGTGTTTCGGAGGTCGTTTCCAAATACGCCAAAGATCGGGCTGGTCCAGATGCCGATGTTGATGACCATCACGGCGCCCCACACCAGCGCGATGAAGTTGATGACGGTGCCCCAGCCCTTGAGGCTGAACCAGGCTTCCTTGTGTGGCCAGCCCTTGGTGCGAGCGACGAAGACGCCGAGGTTGCACAGGAAGTAGCTGATGTAGATCATCCCGGTCGCCGCGATGGCGAGGTAGATCGAAGCCAGCGCTCCCATGAAAAGCAGCGGTACGGCCCCGAGGATGCCCACCGCCACCGCGGCATTGGCAGGGGTCCGGAACGTGTGATTCACGTGACCCCAGGCCCCGCCGAACGGCAGCCGGCGATCGCGCCCCATCGAGAACATGAGCCGCACCGTCGCGCCCTGGATGGCAAGGGTGCAGACGTAGACCGCGATCAGGATCATCACCAGGTACAGCTCGCCGAGCGTGATGAACCCGAACGAGAAGGTGAGGTTCTCCTTGATCGTGTCGGCGATGGGGAAGCCGAACGCCTGGCCGGTGGCCACCGCGGCGCCGACGTCCTGGAATGAGAGGGTCACGGCGAGCAGGAAGATGCCTCCCACGAGGCCGGAGAGCCAGATGGCCGACAGGACGCCGCGCGGCGCCTGTCGACCGGCGTCCACGGTCTCCTCGCCGAACGTGCCTGCCGTGTCGAATCCATAGACCACGAAGAGCGCCATGAACATGCCAACAAGGAAGATCGGCAGGTAGCCGCCGTCGCTCAGGTTGGCGGTGAACGAGGTGTCGAACAGGATGCTCGGCGACTGGTTGTTGGCGAAGAACAGCAGGATTAGCGCGAAGACGACCATCCCCAGGATCTCCGCCCCGACCCCAATGTTGTTGATGAGTGCCAGCAGGCGGACCCCCTCGATGTTGATGAGCGTCGTGGTGAGCAGCGCGGCGAGCCCGACGAACTGCCACATGTCGAGGCCTGGGATCGGTGAGTCGCTGGCAAGATCGAAGCCCATGATGGTCGAGAGAACGAGCGGCACTGTCGCCGCGACTGCCGTCACCGTGACCACGCCGGCCCAGAAGTAGATCCAGCCGGTGAACCAGCCAAGGGTCCTGTTGGAGAGGCGCTTCGACCATTGGTAGATCGAGCCGGCCACCGGGAAGTGGCTTGCCAGCTCGGCGAAGTTGAGCGCAACGAACGTCTGGCCGAGGATCACCAGCGGCCAGGCCCAGAAGATCGCCGGGCCGCCAACCCCAAAAGCCACCGCCTGGTTGGTGAAGGTGCCGGTAGAGACACTGATGTAGCTGAACGCGACGGCGAAGTTCGAGAGAAAGCCGAGTGTTCGCCTCAGCTCAGGCTTGATGCCGAGCGATCGCAGGTGCGCATCGTCGCGCGCGATCTGCTCACCATGACTGGATTCCATGGTCAAGACAGGTCCTCCTTCTCCATCGCACGCCGGGTTGGGTGCGAGCCTCCGGGAATCGAGGGACAGGTCCGCGCGGATCGGCGATGCAGCAATTGGGCGACCGATCGGCCGGGCTGGGCGGCAGCATAAGAGCGGCCCGGTGACCCGTCAACGACTTTTTTCGGGTCCCTCGCTCGAGGCGACAACGCGGTAGAGGTGCGCCAGATCGGGTCGCTCGAGGATGTCGGCGGAGATCCGGGTGAGGGCCGCGCGCTGCGGCTCGTAGGGAACCAGCCGCACCGCCTCGGCCAGCGGCCCCCATTGCCACTCGTCGTGCTCCTCGGACAGGAGCGGCTCGGCGTCAGCCGCCACCTGCGCCGCAAACGGGACGATCGCCTCGACCGTCCCTCGCTTCCAAGCGTAGAGGTCGAAGACCGCGTCGACGGAGTACAGCTCGACGGCCTCGAGCCCGGTCTCCTCGCGCAGCTCGCGCAGTGCGGTGAGGTGGGGCGGCTCGCCCGCCTCGATCCAGCCGGAGACGCCCTGCCAGAAGGGTGAGCCATCGCGCCCGGACCGATGGAGCAGCAGGAACTCGGCCGCGCCGTCGAGGAGGCGATACGGCCAGACGTCCACCCCCGTCACTCGGTGCGCGGGCCAGCCCTCGGCGCGCGTCTTGGACTCGGTCACGAGGCAGATTGTAGGAGGCGCACCCCTATCATCGGTCCATGCCGGATCGCCCGCGGATCGTGGTCACCCTGCACGGCCCCGAGCAAGCCGCACGGGAGGAGCCGACCTGGGCCTCGTTCGACCCCTACCTCGACGCCGTGCGCCGGGCCGGCGGTGAGCCCGTCGCCCTGGATCCGACGGCGAGCGCCTCGCAGCGCGCGGCCGTCCTGGCGTCGATGGACGGTCTCCTGCTGCCCGGTGGCGCGGACCTGAACCCCGCGCTGTACGACGAGGAGCCGCACCCGGCGGTAGCGGTCGAGCCGGCGCGCGACGACCTGGAGCTCGCCGCGTGGTCGGCTGCGCGCGAACGAGGCGTGCCGGTCTTCGGCGTCTGCCGCGGATTCCAGGCCATCAACGTCTTCTCGGGTGGAAGGCTCGTCCAGCACCTCGAGGGCCACGACAGCCCCATCGACGCGCCCGAGGCGCATCCACTTCACCTCGATCCCGCCTCGCGTTTGGCTCGGATCCTGGGCAAGACCGAACCGCTGCTCAGCACCGAGGTGAACAGCTACCACCACCAGGCGGTGCGCTCCGCAGATCTCGCTCCGGGACTCGTGGCGTCGGCCGTTGCACCGCACGAGGGAGGAGAGCTGGTGGAGGCGCTCGAGCCAGCGGGTGGCGACGACTGGCTCATCGGGGTCCAGTTCCATCCAGAACGACCGGAGTTCATCGGCCCGGAGTTCGATCGCCTGTGGCGCGCCTTCGTCGACGCCGCCCGGGTCAGGTCAGGTCGACGAAGACGTTCTTGACCTCGGTGTACAGCTCCAGCGCGTGCATCCCGAGCTCGCGGCCCATGCCGCTCATCTTGTAGCCGCCGAACGGCGCCTCGGTGTGAACGCTGCTGTTCGAATTGACCGATAGCACCCCGGCCTTGACCGCCTTGGCCACCCGCAGCGCCTTGCCGATGTCGCGGCTCCAGATCGATCCGGACAGGCCGTACGGCGTGTCGTTCGCCAGGCGGATCGCGTCGGCTTCGTCGGTGAAGGGGATGACCGCCACCACCGGGCCGAAGATCTCCTCGCGCACGATGCGCATGTCGGTCCGGGCACCATCGAAAATGGTCGGCATCCAGAACGCCCCTGCGTCGAAGGGATCGCCCGATGGAGCCTCGCCCCCGTAGACCAGCTCCGCGCCCTCGTCTCGGCCGATTGTCACGTACTCTGCCACCCGCTCGCGCTGGCGCTCGCTGACGAGGCTGCCCATCTCGGTCTTCTCGTCGGCCGGGTCGCCGACCACCACGTTGCGAGTCGCCTCGGTGAACAGCTCGACCACCCGGTCGTGGGCGGATGCCTCCACGAAGATCCGGCTGCGCGCGGTGCAGTCCTGACCAGCATTGTCGAAGACGGCATAGGGGGACTCGGCGGCGAAGCGCTCGAGGTCGGCATCGGCAAAGACGATGTTCGGGCTCTTGCCGCCCAGCTCCAGGGACACCTTCTTCACGTTGTTGGCGGCAAGCCGCATGATCTCCTGCCCGGTCACCGTCTCCCCGGTGAAGGCGATCTTGCCAACCCCGGCATGGCCGGCCAGCGCGGCGCCCGCGGTGCCGCCGGGGCCGGTGACGACGTTGACGACACCGGGCGGGAAGCCGGCCTCCAGCGCCAGCTCGCCCAGGCGAATGGCGGTGAGGGGCGTATAGCTGGCGGGCTTCAGGATCGCGGTGTTGCCTGCGGCCAGCGCTGGGCCGAGCTTCCAGCTGGCCATGTTCATCGGGAAGTTCCAGGGGACGATGAGCCCCACCACGCCGATCGGCTCACGCAGGGTGAAGTCGAGCCCCGGCTTGCTGACCGGGATCGTCTCGCCGAACAGCTTGTTGGCGGCGCCCGCGTAGTACTCGAACACCAGGCTGACGGCGAGGGCCTCGCCGCGCGCGCCGCTGATCGGCTTCCCCACGTTCCGGCTCTCGAGCTGCGCCAGCTCCTCGAGGTGCTGCTTCACCAGGCCGGAGAGCTTCTGGAGCGTCCGCCCGCGCTTCGAGGCGGACCAGGTCGACCAGGGCCCGTCGAATGCGGCCTGCGCTGCCTTGACGGCCCGGTCAACGTCCTCGGCCCCGCCGAGCGGCACCCGGGCGATCACCTCGCCGGTGGCGGGGTTGGTGACGTCGAAGGTCTGCCCGTCGGCGGCGTCGACCTGCTCCCCGCCGATGATCATCTTCACGTCGCTGACGGTCGGTTGTGCGCTCGTCTCAGTGGTCATCGGCTGATTCTAGGCCGGTGTGGCTCGGATCACGGCGCGGGCGAGGCGAAGGTCGGCGTGCACCCGGGTTCAGCGCAGCTGTGGACGTAGATGGGGAGAAGCGTGCGCAGGATGTTGGTCGGCTTCGGATCGTCAGCGAAGAGCATCGGGTAGCCGGGTGTGCGTGCCGCCAGGAACGAGTGGTACCACTCGGTCTGCTTCAGGGCGAGGCTGTAGCGTGAGCCGTGGTCGCTGAAGAGGACCACTACCGCCCCCGGGTCCTTGGCCACGATCTCGTCGACCATCTCGAGCAGCTTCGGGTTGAGGGTTGCCAGGTCGCCCTTCATCGCGGCCGAGTAGTCCTCGAGCGTCATCCCCATCGTCTCGATTTGCGCCGCGAAGATGTTCACCCCTGGCCAGAAGAAGGGAACCTTCGTCGGTCGTCCATCGGCGTCCCACAGGAACGGCAGGTGCGGCTGGAAGAGATGGGCCAGCACGAGCCGATGTGCATCGGGCTCGGCGAGCGAGACGAGGCTGTCGACACTCTCCTCGAAATGCGCCCGAAGCGAGTCGGTCAGCAGGTAGGGGAGGGTGACCTTGACGACGGGTGCGAAGACCGATTCGGCCAGCATGTTGTCCTCGAAGGTGTTCACCCCGCCGTGCTGGATGTGGTGTCCGGCCGAGAAGGTCACGTGCCCCGCCGGTGAGTCGATCACGTCCCACTCGTAGCCCGCCGCCTGGGCCTCGCGCGGGAGCACAGCGTCGGAGAGAGCCTTCCGGATCAGCCACTGCACCTCGCTGGCCGGGGCAGTGTCCAGGGGGACGCCCTCTGTCGTCCCGGTTAGCAGGTTCATGAGGGTGAGGTCGGTGTAGTGGCGATCGGTGTGGGCGTCGTCGTAGACGTCGAAGCCGCGCTCAACCAGCGCCTCCTCGAACGGTCCGTTGTCGATCCCCATGTCGTTCATGAGGGTGTCGCGCCGCGGGTATCCGTCCAGCAGGACGATGTAGATGTTCGGTCCGGTCGGCGTGGCCGTGACCTCGACCGGCGTCACTGAGCCCTCGGCGCTGTTGAAGGCGCGAACCACCCCCGCGACGAAGAAGACGACGATGAATGCCGTGGCCGCGGTCGATGCGGCCCGGGGGAGGAGGGGCATCGGGCGGCCGAGGCGGCGCACCACCACGACCAGCGCCAGCCAGCCAAGGCCAAGCAGCGCGGCCTGCCACCAGTGTCGGGTGAAGGTCGCCCAGAAGCTGATGACCCCAACCGTCACCCCCACCGCCAGCGGCGCGTGCGACCGCGCCAGCCAGGCGGCCACCAGGCCGATCAGGATCGCCAGCGGAATGACCAGGAGCAGCGGCCGGAACAGGTAGAACGTCGGAAAGGCGGAGTTCGCGAAGCGCCCCAGGATGTAGCCGGCGAAGGCCAGGTAGGCCAGGAGGACCGCCAGGGTGGCCCGCCGGATGCGGTCGTTCACCGCCCGATCCTAGAGCCTAGAAGTAGTTGACGCTGATCCCGCCGTCGATCACGAAGGAGGCGCCGTTCGTCCAGCGTGACTCGTCCGAGGCGAGGTAGATCGCCGCGTTGACGACCTCCTCGGGCTTGCCGAAGCGCCCCGTCGGGTTGCGGGCCAGGCGCAGCTGCTTGGCCGCCTCGTCCTTGAGGAGCCAGTCCATCAGCAGCGGGGTCTCGATCGGGCCGGGGCAGATGGCGTTCGAGCGCACACCGCGCGGTCCGAACTGCACCGCCAGCGAGCGGGTCAGTGACAGGACGGCGCCCTTCGAGGCGGTGTAGGCGTCCTGCGGCACCGAGCAGCCAAGAAGGGCGACGAACGAGCTGATGTTGATGACCGATCCCGACCCTTGGTCGAGCATCTTCGGGATGGCGTACTTGCAGCCCAGGAAGACGCCGCGCACGTTGACCGCCATCACCTTGTCCCAGACGTCGACCTCGGTGTCGATCACCGAGTGATCCGGCTCAGGCATCACCCCGGCGTTGTTGTAGAGGACGTCGACACGCCCGAAGGTCGCGACCGCGTGGTCGACCATGGCCTTCGCATCGGCTTCGTTGCTGACGTCGGCGCGGACGAACGTCGCGTCACCGCCCGCCTCCTGCACCGATGCCACGGTCTGGCTCCCTGCGGCCTCGTTGAACTCGGCGACCACGACCTTGGCCCCCTCGGCCGCGAAGAGCTGCGCGGCCACTCGACCCATGCCGCTGCCGGCTCCGGTGATGATCGCCACCTTGCCTTCGAGTCGCATCAGCCGCGCTCCAGGTAGCGCTCGCGGTCCCACGGGTGGACGACGGCGTCGTAGGTTTCCTGCTCCACGCGTGCCGCGTTCAGGTAGTGGGCCACCACGTTGGCACCGAAGATCTCGGCGGCCGCCTCGCTCGTCTCGAGCTCGCGGATCGCCTCGTGCAGGGCCCGCGGCATGCGGTCGCAGCCCGTGGCCACGTACCCATTGCCGATGTACTCGTCGGGTGGCTCGATCTCGCGTTCGATCCCAAGCAGCCCGGCCCCGACCACCGCGGCGTAGGTCGTGTACGAGTTCATGTCGCCGCCCGGGAATCGGTCCTCGACGTGGAGCGCCGGCCCGTCGCCGACGATCCGGAAGCCGGTGGTCCGATTGTCGCGGCCCCAGACGACATTGACCGGGGCCCAGGAGGCGACCGCGTAGCGCTTGTAGGAGTTGACGTTCCAGGCCCAGAAGACGGCCAGCTCGCGCGAGTACTTCATCATCCCGCCCAGAAAGTGGCGCATCGTCTTCGACATCCCGTACGGCTGGGCCTTGGCGTCGTAGAAGAGGGGCTTCTTGCCGGCCTTGTCCCACAGCGACATGTGCAGGTGGCCGCTGGACCCGGTCCAGGTGTGATCCGGCTTGGCCATGAAGCTGAGGCCGAAGCCATTGAGGTACGCGATCTCCTTGGCGCCGTGCTTGAAGATGACCGACTGGTCGGCCATCTCCAGGACGTCGGTGTAGTGGATGTTGACCTCGTGCTGGCCCGGCGCAGCCTCCCCTTTGCTGAACTCGACCGGGATCCCCGCCTCGGTCATCAGGTTGCGCAGTCGACCGTGGATCGGCTCGCCCTTCGTGGCCTGCAGGAGGTGATAGTCCTCGTTGTAGTAGCCGAAGCGCTCAAGGCCGACGTAACCCTTCTTCCAGGCCTGCTCGTAGGTATCGGTCAGCAGGTAGTACTCGAACTCTGACCCGGCCATCACCCGGAAGCCGTGCTTCTCGGCACGCTCCACGACCCGCTTCAGCATCGTCCGCGGCGAGACCGCGATCTCGTGGCCGTGGTGGTCGATCGTGTCGGAGAGGACGAGGGCCGTCTTCTCGAGCCAGGGGACCACGCGCATCGTCTCCCAGAGCGGGTCGGCGATCCAGTCGCCGTAGCCGGTCTCCCAGTTCATCAGCTGGAAACCGTCCGGCGTGTTCATCTCCATGTCGGTCCCGAGCAGGTAGGTGCAGAAGTGCGCCCCGTGGTCGATGGCGCCGTTCAGGAACGCCTGCCCCTGGACACGCTTCCCCATCAGCCGTCCCTGCATGTCGGTGAGGGCCACGATGAGGGTGTCGATCCGCCCATCCCGCACCATCGCCTGCAGCTCGGCGAGCTTTGGGTGGTCGCCCTTGTGCTCGTTGGCCATCGGTCCTTACCTCTCAGTCGCGAAACGGCGAGCCGGCCAGGGCGTCCAGCCGGCCCGCCGCGAACCGTTGACTGCCTCAGCTCATGCTGGGGCGAGTCCCTTAGCAGCATCCTCGAACTCGCGCTCGATTTCGCTCAGTTGCTCCTCGCCGCCCTGGGCCTGTGGTCCCATGAACCTGCTGCGTGCCCAACCGAAGTAGTACACCAGCAGGAAGAGGACGATGGCCACCATAAAGGGCCACGAGATGTTTCCCGAGGTCGGGAAGGAGAACAGGACCATCAGCACCACGATCCAGAAAAGCGAGACGATCGCGATGGGTCGCGACCACCGCCCCAGGCTCCAGACCTGCTTCTGCCTCCATTCGTTGGTCGTCAGCCCCAGGTAGATCGGCACGCCATATGCCGCGTACAGGAAGATCGTGCTCACCGCGGTGACGATCACGACCGCGATCCCGCGGCCCACCCAGAAGGCCAGGAAGGTCAGGATGAAGGCGCCGATGACCATGGCGGTCAACGAGTTGGCGGGGGTCCGGTACCGATGCGACACCTTCTTCAGCCACCCCGAGCCGGGGACGCCGCCATCACGGCTGAACGCAAACAGCATCCGTCCGGCGGATGCCACCGACGAGAGGCCGCAAAAGGCCATGGCGATGGCGATCGCACCGCCCAGCACGCCGCCCAGGCCTGCGCCGAGGTTCTCCGTCAGCGTGTAGAGGACCGCGGCGCCGTCGCCGAAGTAGTATTGCGAGTAGACCGCCGGATCGTCCAGCTGCCCAAACAGTGGCGTGAGGTCGGGCAGGTGCAGGGTGATGGCCAGCAGGAAGATGTAGCCGGCGACGGCCGAGACGGCGACCGACAGGAAGATCCCCCAGGCGCTCGCCCGACGCGCACCGATCGTCTCCTCGGCCACGTGCGCAGAGGCGTCGTAGCCGGTGTAGGTCCAGTTCGCCTGGAGCAGTGAGAAGAAAAAGGCGAGCAGCAACGGGTAGGCGACGGCCGGCCCGTACTTGAAGCTGAACCATGGGTTCTCGCTGCCCACCGGGAAGGTGTTGTCCCAGGAGCCGAGCGTATCGACCGGTTGGATCGCAAACAGCTGCAGGCCCGCGTTGACCTCGGTCGACTTCGTGCCGAGGAAGAAGAGCGCCCCGGCGATGACGATCACGAAGAAGATGTGCCACCAGACGCTGACCTGGTTGAGGAGCGCCACCACCCGCACGCCGGCGATGTTCAACGCCAGCTCGACGGCCAGGAGAACCGCCATCGTCACCAGCGCTCCGCTCAGTGCCGGGCCCTCGGCGCCGAACGCAGGATCTCCGAAGAAGACCGTGGTGTTCGAATACGCGCCGTTGGTCAGCGGGGTGATGATGGTGGCGTTGATGAAGAGCGCCGCAGCGTAGTTGATGCCAGCCACGATCGCGAACTGCCCGATCAGGTTGAGCCAGGCGGTCCACCAGCCCCAGTTCTTGTTCTTCATCTTGCTGGCCCAGTAGTACAGGCCGCCGGCCGTGGGATAGGCCGATGCGACCTCCGCCATCGCTGCTGCAATGCACAGGACGAAGATCGTGATGAGCGGCCAGCCGATGAGGCTCGCCGCCGTCCCCGCCCAGGCCAGCCCGTAGTCGTACAGGATGACGGCGCCGGTGAGGATCGAGATGATGCTGAAGCTGATCGCGAAGTTTGAGAAGCCGCCCATGCTGCGCAGCAGCTCCTGGGCGTAGCCAAGTCCATGCAGGTCGCGGACGTCCTGCTGGATGGTCTGCTCGCGGGATTGCGTCATGTGGAACCTCTCCTCCTGGGGACGGTGCCGCGTGCGTGGCGGCCAGGCTCTGCGCGGGCGAAGGTCAGGTCACGCGATGGGCGCATGGGATGCCGGGCTGCGGGTCGCCTCCTTCCTGATGCGAGCGCGACGTGACGCGCCGAACCGTGGGAGCGCTCGTCGCGAGCCGGACGCAGCGACTATAGCCATGCGCAAGTCGCGCGGGAAGGGCTGATTTGCGAAGGCCCGAAGGGGGCCCGAGCGACTAGCTCTCGTCGCCCTCTTCGGCAGCGGTGGCGCCCTCGCCCGCGCCCGCGCCCTCGGCACCCTCCTCGCCCTCGGCAGCCTCCTCGCCTTCCTCGCCCTCGACGACGACCGGCTCGATCACTTCCTCCTCGCGCGGCGGGGTGACCTTGGCGACCAGCTCGTCGGGATCGTTGACGACGGTCACCTTGGCGTCGACTACCAGGTCGCGAACGTGGATGGTTGCCTCGAGGTCGACCAGCGGGGCGAGGTCAACCTCGATCTCGTGGGGCAGGTCGCCAGGGAGGCCGCGGACCTTGAGGTGGTCGAGCGAGGTGAAGAGGATGGCCCCCTCCATCTCGACCGCGTGCGAGGTGCCGGTGAACGAGAGCGGGATATCGGCGAGCATCTCGTGCGTCAGGTCGACCGCGAAGAAGTCCACATGCAGCGCCCTGCCGGTCAGCGGGTTGCGCTGGATGCTCTTGATGATCGCGCTCGTCGGCTGGCCGCCATCGACGGCGACCTTGACCACGCTGGTGCGACCGGCCTGGCGATAGAGGGCGTCGAGCGCCTTGGCATCGAGCTGAACCGGGATCGAGCCGGTCGTCTTGCCGAACAGGACGCCGGGCACCACGCCGGTGGTGCGCAGGCGCTTGTTCTGCTTGCCGTACACCTCGCGGGCGTTGACGGCGATCTCCAGGTCCATCGGTGCGGCTGATCCTCGAATGGCTCGGCCCGGGCACGGCCGGACGGTTGGGACGACTGCTTGGGTGCCGCGGGATCGTAGCAGCGGCGCGGGAGAGCGGCAAGCGGAAGAGGCTAGCCCTCGGTCAGGTCGACGATGCGACCTCGAATTGATCCCACGTCGGCGTACTCCTCGCGGTGCTCCAGTCCGGCCCGCATGAGCCCCAGCCCGGTTGCGGCTGCATCGGTCACGAACAGATACGGGCGGGCGCCGATGCGCGCCTGGATCGAGTTCTTCAGGAGCCGATGCGCGACGTTGACCGCTGGACCGAGGATCTCCGTTCGGGATCCGACCGTCTGCCGCACCACCCTGCCTCGGTGCAGGACCATTTTCAGGTCGAGGCTGCCGACGACCGGACAGGCCGTGCACATATGATCCTGGGCGGTCTTTGCCTCTGTCCTCCGCGCCCGGAATGCGCGGTGGACGTCCCGCAGGTGGCTGACGACGGCGTCGCCGTGCCCATCGAGCGCTTCGGCGGGCGCGGTGGCAAAGACCGCATCGCCTTCCAGCTTGGCGACCCCGAACTCGGGTTCGACGCCCTCCACCACGCTGTCCAGCAGCTCGCCGAGCACGGTGTACCCCGCCGGGATGCCTCCGCTGAAGTCAACGTCATGCGCCTGCTCGACGCTGGTGAGGAAGCCGGTGTAGCCCGAGATATCGGCCAGCAGGAGATACCCCTCGCTCGCCGATGCATCGGTCTGGGTGGGTGTGCTCATCGCCGGCAGATGGTACTGCGCTTCCCAGGTGCGCCCGGCACAGCGAGGACTGCCGTGGGACGTTGTCGGGCATCGGTCTAGAATCAGCGGCCGAATGGCCGGCACGATCATGATCGTCGAGGATGAGCCCGCCGTCGCGCGGGGCGTGCAGGTTGCCCTCGAGCGCGAGGGCTACAGCACCGCCATCGTCGGGACCGGCGAGGAGGCGCTGAAGCGGTTCTCCGACATCGCCCCGGACCTGGTCCTGCTCGACGTGCGGCTGCCCGGCATGGACGGCTTCGAGGTCTGCCGCCAGCTGCGCCGCGAGACGCGCGCCCCGGTCCTCTTCCTGACGGCCCGGGCCGATGAGGTGGACAAGGTGGTCGGCCTCGAGATCGGCGCCGATGACTACCTCGTCAAGCCGTTCAGCGTCCGTGAGCTGGTGAGCCGTATCAAGGCGCTGCTGCGGCGCGCCTATGGCGAGCTGGCCGACACCCAGACGGGCCGCACGCTTCGTCGGGGAGACCTGGTGATCGACCTCGAGCGGCGGCGGGTGACCCGCGGCGACCAGCGCATCAGCCTGACGACCACCGAGTTCGACCTCCTGCGCCACATGGCCACCAAGCCTGGACGGGTCTACACCCGAACGCAGCTGCTCGAGCTGGTGCGCGACTACGAAGCGCTGGAGGCCGACGAGCGCACGATCAACGTCCACATCAGCCATATTCGCGACAAGATCGAGCCGGACCCCGCCCAACCGCGCTTCATCAAGACGGTGAGGGGCGTCGGGTATGCATTCAGCGAAGACTGACCCACCGCCAACTCCGCGGTGGGGGAGCTCCCTTGGGCTGATGCAGCGTCTGAACGTGCGACTCGTGATCGCCCTGGCCAGCGTGGCGCTGGTCGCGCTGCTTGTCTCCGGCGCGACCCTGAACCAGATCCTGCCCGGGCTGTTCGTGAGCCAAGCGGAGACCCGGGCCTTCGTCGCGGCACAGGCGACAGGACTCCTCATGATCGACAGGGCCACGACGACGCCGCCGAACGTGCTCCTCACCCCCGAGCTGCGCAATACGCAGTTCCTGCTCCCTGTGGCGCAGACGGCCGCCAATACCCTCGCCCAGGGGACCGTGTCGATCTTCAACCCGGACGGCTCGCTTGCGGCCAGCGCTTCGCCCGATGACGAGGCCGATGCCGAGTTTCGCTCACAGGGGCTCCGACCGGATCCGGAGGTGGCCAACCAGGGCTGGCAAACGACCCTGCGCGACCTGCCCGGGATCTCCGGATCGATCACCTTCACGATCGTCGTCTCCCAGCCGTACACGACCCGACTCGTCACGCTCGACAGCGTTCGCGGGACGCTCCTGTTCACCGGTCTGATCGCCCTGGTCGTATCGATGGTCGTTGGGGCGCTCGTCGCACGACGGCTGACGACGCCGCTCGCTCGATTGCGTCGCGCTGCCAGCCGCCTGGCGCAGGGGCAGCTGGACGAGCGAGCGCCACGGTCCGACATCCTCGAGATCGACGACCTGGCGCGACAGTTCAACGTGATGGCGGATCGGCTGTCCGAGTCGCTGCGGATGCTCGAGGCGGATCGGGATCAGCTGCGCGAGTTCGTTGCCGATGTCTCGCACGAACTCCGCACACCGATCGCTGCGCTGCGCGCCTTCACCGAGCTGCAGCGCGACGGGCAGGTCGATGACGCGACGCGCCGCGAGTTCCTGGATCGGTCCAGCGAGCAGATCAGCCGGCTCGACTGGATGAGCACGAACCTGCTCGATCTCTCCCGGATCGATGCGGGCATCTTCCCGCTCGACGTGCGGTCGGGCGACCTGCGCGACCCGATCCGATCCGTGGTCGAGGCCCATGCGGAGCTAGCCGAGCAGCGTGGCGTGTCGCTGATCAGCGAGGTCCCGCCGGCGCCGGTCATGCTGCGCTTCGATCGCGAGCGGATCGTGCAGCTGCTGAGCAACCTGGTCGGCAATGGGCTGAAGTTCACGCCGCGCGGTGGCCAGGTGAGCGTCCAGCTGACCGACGCGCCGGAAGGAGCTGCGCTCGAGGTGCGCGACTCCGGGCCGGGAATCCTGGCAGCTGAGCTGCCGCACATCTTCGAGCGCTTCTTCCGTGGCACCAACGTCGGCGAGGCACGCGCCTCCGGCAGCGGGCTGGGGCTCGCCATCGCGCGGTCGATCGTCGAGATGCACGGCGGCCAGATCGAGGTCGCCAGTAAGATCGGCGAAGGATCGGCATTCACGGTGCGCCTGCCGCGCGGCGCACCGGCCCTGCCAGGTCAATGAAACTTCACCGGTCACTGCGCACGCTCGCAACGCAGCCGGAGCACGATCGCTGCGACGCCCCAGACGCGACAGCAGTGAGCACGATCGACCGATGACCGAACGCGACGATACCGCCGCCCAGCCCCCTGAACCCGAGGTCCAGCGCTACGGACCTCCCCCCAGCCAGCCGACCCGCGCGACCTGGGACACCCCCGCCTGGTCCGCTGCGGCCCCAAACCAGAGACCAACCCGGGAGGGGCGCAGCCTCGGCGTCGCCCCGGTGATGACGATCGCGCTGGTGACGGCGATCGTCTCCGGCTCACTCTCGGCGGCGGCGGTGGCGAACCTGCTGCGGCCCGGCTCCAGCGGCCTGTCGAACGAGCCGACCGGCAGCGCCGTGAGCCAGGTGCACATCGACGAGTCGAGCGCCGTGATCACCGCCGTGGCCCGGGTCATGCCAGCGGTGGTCGTCATCGAGTCCCGCAGCAACGGCGGCGTCCTGGGTGGCGCGAATGGGACCGGCTCCGGGTTCATCTTCGATTCGAATGGCTGGATCCTGACCAACAAGCACGTGGTCGCCGGCGCCGACGAGATCAGCGTGCAGCTGAACGACAGTCGCGTCTTCACCGGGCGTGTCTACGGCATCGATACGCTGACCGACCTGGCCATCGTCAAGATCGACGCGACCGGCCTCCCCGTCGCCTCCTTGGGGTCGAGCGAGGAGCTGCAGCTGGGTCAGCTGGCGATCGCCATCGGCAACCCCCTGGGGAACTTCGAGAACACGGTCACCACCGGCGTCGTCTCTGGGCTGGGTCGCCAGATCCAGGCCGGTGACTCCACCGGCACCACATCGGAGCAGCTGAACAACCTGATCCAGACCGATGCCGCGATCAATCCCGGCAACTCGGGCGGGCCACTGATCAACAGCGCGGGGCAGGTGATCGGCATCAACACCGCCGTCAACCAGGACGCGCAGGGGATCGGCTTTGCGATTCCGATCAGCGTCGCGCGGCCGATCGCCGAGCTGGCGCTGGCCGGAAAGCCGATCGCCCGGCCCTGGATCGGCGTCTACTACAAGCTCGTCGACAAGCAGGTCGCCAAGGACCTCGGCCTGTCCGTCGACCACGGCGTGCTCATCGACAAGCCCGCCAGCGGCGCGCCGGCCATCTTCCCGGGCAGCCCGGCGGCCGAGGCCGGCCTGCTCGAGGGTGACATCGTGGTTGCGGTCGATGGCGACGCCGTCGACGAAGACCATGACCTCTCGACCCGCATCCTGCCGCATGTACCCGGAGACAGCGTCAGCCTCAGCGTCGTCCGTGACGGCGAGACCCTGGAGATCACGCTGACGCTGGGGACCCTCCCCGCAACAACACCCTAGCCGCTGCGCGTGCGGCGGATCCGCACCTCGACCGCCTCAAGGGCCCCGGGCAACGGGGCCCTTGGCTTTCGGACGCGCACCTCCACGTCGTCGACCGGGTGGGCGGCGAGGACGGCATCGGCGACTGCGGCTGCCAACGCCTCGAGCAGCTTGAACGATCGCCGCTCCACGACTTCACGCGTCAGCTCGAAGAGGGATGCGTAGTTGATCGTATCGGAGAGCTCATCGGTCTTCGCCGGTCGGGACAGGTCGAGGCGCAGCACCAGGTCGACCTCGAACGGCTGGGAGTCCGCCCGCTCCTCGGCTGACACGCCGTGGCGGCCCGTGAACTGCATCCCCCGCAGCGTGATGCGGTCGCTCATGGTCGCCACCTCGCGATTCCGTCCGACACCCTGACCGTCTTCATGATCGCCGCCACGTCATGGACGCGCACGATGTCGGCCCCGGCGGCGATGGCCAGGGCAACGCTGGCGGCGGTTCCATCCAGCCGCTCGTCCGGCGCGGCGCCGCCGAGGAGCTCACCGATGACCCGCTTGCGGCTCGTGCCGACCAGCAGCGGGAGGCCTCCCAGCGCGGCTTTGAGCTCCGCGAGGCGATGCAGGATCTCGATCGAATGGGCGGGCGTCTTGCCAAAGCCGATCCCCGGGTCGACGATCAGGCGCTCGCGCGGGACACCGCCGGCGACGGCATCCTCGATGGCGGCACGCAGCCAGGAGACGACCTCGTCGAAGACGCCGGCCGGGTACTCGGCAAGCTCCCGGTTGTGCATAAGGACCAGGTGCGCCCCGGCCTCTGCCGCGGCGGCCACCGTCTCCGGGTCGCCGCGGCCGGCCCAGACGTCATTGACCACCGTGGCGCCGGCCGCCAGGGCCGCGCGAGCGACCGATCCCTTGGTCGTGTCGATGCTCACCCGGGCGCGGTCGCCGAGCTCCGCCGCCAGGGCGGCCACGACCGGCACCGCCAGGGCGGCCTCGTCGGCCGCCGACACCGTCGGATGATCGCCGTAGAACTGCGCCGGCCGGGAGGACTCGGCGCCTACGTCGAGGAGCTGCGCCCCGGCGGCGACGAAGCCACGCGCCTGGTCGAGCGCAGCACGCACGATCTCCTCCTCGCTGCGCCCCGGGGTCGCGAGACCGTCGCCGCTGAACGAGTCGGGCGTGAGGTTGATGATGCCCATCACCCAGGTCCGTTCACCCCATTCCAGGTCGATCACCGGTCCGCCTCCTCGCCGCGGAGGATCCCACGCACCGCGCCGACCAGGTAGAGCGACCCGGCGACCACGACCGGCTGCCCCGGCTCGGAGCGCAGAGCAGCCGCCTGGCGGAGCGCAGCCTCGGGCGTGTGCACGGTCCGTCCCCGACTCGCACCGGCCCGCCGCCAGCGCTTGAGCAGCTCATCCGGGGAGATGGCACCGGGGTCGTCCACGCGCGTGAAGATCGGCCGCGGCTCGAGCGGTGCCAAGGCGCGCAGCACCGCCGCCACTCGCTTGCCACGCATCGCACCGAAGACGAGGGGAAAGCGGCGCATCCCGAGCTCGCCCAGGGCGCGAGCCAGGGCGCGTGCGCCGGCGGGGTTATGCGCACCGTCGAGGAGCACCGGCCCGACCACCGTTTCGCGCAGCAGCTCGAGACGGCCCGGCCAGCGGGCCGTCGCGAAGCCTCCTCGAATCGCCCCTTCGTCGAGGTCGAGGGGCGTGCCGCGCCGGCCGGCGTCCTCGACCACCGCATCGAGGAGCGCCAGGGCGACGGCGGCGTTGGCGGCCTGGTGGCTCCCGAGCAGGCCGATCCGCAGATCGGCCAGCTGGCCGCCGGGCCGTGCCGCATCGACCACGATCCCGTCCCAGCCCGCGTCCCGGAGGGTGGCGTCATACGGCTGCCCGCGTCCCGCCCGCCGCAGCGGAGCGCCCACCTCCGAGCAGCGCGCCAGGATCGGGGCCAGGCCCCTCCCGCCTGCCCCGGTGACGGCGAGGTTGCCCGGCTTGATGATCGCGGCCTTCTCGGCACCGATGGCGGCCAGCGTCGAACCCAGCAGCCGCTCGTGATCGTGCTGGACGTTGGTGACCACCGCCACGCCGGCGTCCAGGACATTGGTGGCATCCAGCCGGCCGCCCAGCCCCACCTCCACCAGCGCCAGGTCGATCCGGGCGCCGGCCAGCTCCGCGAAGGCGGCGGCGGTCAGCGCCTCGAATTCGGTCGGCGGCCCGAGGCGCTGGGTGACACGCTCGATCGCGGGGGTGACCGCGGCCAGCCTCGCAGCGAAGCGCTCGCGGCTGATCGACCGCCCATCGATGGCGATGCGCTCCCGATAGCTGACCAGGTGCGGCTTCGGCATGGTGCCGATCCGGAGACCCGCAGCCTGGAGCGCGGATCGCGCCAGGGCCACCACGCTGCCCTTCCCGTTCGTGCCGGCCACCAGAGCCCCGTGCAGGCGGCGCTCGGGGTGGTCGAGCTCGTCGAGGAGTGCCTCGATCCGCGCCAGGCCCAGACTGATCCCGAAGCGACCCCGGCTGCGCAGGGCCGCCACCGCCGCGTCGTAGTCGAGCGCGCCGGGCGTCAGGCTCCCTCGTCCTCGTAGAAGACGCAGTCGTGGTACTGGCCGGTCATGCACAGGTCGCTCACGTAGCTCGCGTCCAGGTGGACACCGCCGCGCAGCTCGCATCGGTTCACCACCCCCTCCTGCTTCATGAGCATCCGCAGCACGCCCGGCGAGTCGGTGCCGACGCGACCCTTCGCCCCATGGGTCAGGTAGAAGTGCGGACAGGAGTGGCGGCGCGGCTTCGCGTAGCCAAGGGGCACGCCGCGGCGGCCGACGTGCACGGTGAGTGGCTCCGCCGTCCCCGCGAAGCGCTTCTCGGCGATGGCGCAGCGACCGGGCTCGCAGTCGATCTCGTTGTGGCAGCAGGCGCGCGCGGGACCAACGCCATCCACCGCCCACAGCTCCCAGCACGGGCGCCGCAGGATGAAGGCCGGGCAGCGGTAGCGGATGGTGAGGGTGCAGTTCTCGACCTCCCAGCACATGGTGCGCCGCTCGCTGGTCGGGCGCTCCGGAGCGAAGGGGTCGGCCACCTGGCGCCGGTCCGTGCTGGTCCGGCGCTCGGTCTTGATGATCACCGGCTGAGTCTAGCGAGTGGCATCGCGCCGGCGCGCATTCCGCCTAGGCGAGAAATTCGCGGAGCCGATCTTCCAGTGCCGCCTGCGGCATGTAGCCGACCAGGCGTGCGGCCTCGCGGCCGTCCTTGAAGACGATCATGGTCGGGATGCTGAAGATGCTGTAGCGCATCGCCAGCTGCTGGTTCTCGTCGGTGTTGACCTTGGCCGTGGCGATCTTGTCGGCGTGTGCCTCACCCACCGCCTCGACCACGGGCGAGACGAGGCGGCAGGGGCCGCACCAAGGCGCCCAGAAGTCGACCAGGACCGGCTTCTCGGCATTGAGGACCTCCGCGGCGAAGGTCGCATCGTCGACCGTCATCGGGGCTGTCATGTTCGGGGGCTGACCTCCAGGTCGGGATTCGTTGTGCGGCCGGGATGGTAGCACCGCCGCCGCAGTCTGGCGCGCCAGGCCTCAGGACGGTGATGGCGTGGGAGGCGGCGGGACCGGCGTGGGGCTGGGGGTCGGCACTGGCGTTGGCGACGGGCTGGGCGAGGGCGTGGGCCCGAGAGACAGCACCAGGTCCACCTGGCTTCCGACGCCGACCTTTATCCCGGCGCTCGGGTTGGTGGCGATCACCTCGTCGGCCGGACGGTCGGACGCTTCGAAGGTGACGCGCCCCAGCTGCAGCTCGTTTGCCTGCAGGGTGGCAACCGCCTCCGTTCGATTTTGCCCGATCAGGATGGGCACGGTCACCTGCTCGGTCCCCGAGCTGACCCAGACCTGGACCGTGTCACCCCGTTCGACCGGTGTGCCGCTCTCGGGGTCGGTGCGGATGACGCGGTCGACCGGAACGGTGTCGCTCGGCTCGGGAGGCTGCTCGTCGAGGACCAGGCCCAGCCGTTCTGCATCGGCACGCACGCCGGCGATTGGGTCGCCGACCCAGTTCGGCACCGTCAGCCCCGTCGGGGTCGGGGTGGGAGATCCATCGGGCCCAAGCCCACCGATGACCTGCGCCCCCAGGAAGCCGATGGTGCCGAGCAGGATCACCGCCAGCACGGCGAGGAGCCAGATCCACCACGGCTGTCCCTCGTCGCGTGGCTCGGGGTAGCGTTGCAGTGGCCGTCCCGGCGGCGCGCCACGGGAGCCGCCGGGTTCCGCTGGCATCCCCGAGATCGCCGCCCGGTCCGACGGCAGGGTCACCCGCGGCGGCACGTAGACCGTCGGCTCGCCAGCCGCCGGCGTGACCATGGGAGCCGCCGCCGCGGCGACGGCGTTGGCGGCGTCCGGGTCGCTCTGCCAGACGCGCAGCGCCTCGGCGAACGCTCCGGCATCGGGGTAGCGGTTGGCGGGCTCGCGCTCGAGCGCGCGCATCACGATCGCTGAAAGGCCGGGCGGCACGGGACCGTGCTCGGTGGGCGGGGCGGGGTCCTCGCTCAACCGCTTGAGGGCCACGCCGGCGGCCGAGTCCCCCTCGAATGGGCGGCGCCCGGTCAGCATCTCGTACAGCACGATCCCCAGCGCGTAGACGTCCGACTGGCCGGTCACCTCGTCGCCGCGCGCCTGCTCGGGGCTGAAGTAATGCACCGATCCCAAGGTGGTGCCGGTCACCGTCATTGAGGCTTCGCTCACCGCCCGGGCGATGCCGAAGTCGGTCACCTTCACGTCCTGGTCGATCAGGATGTTCCCCGGCTTGACGTCGCGATGGACGATCCCGCGGCGATGCGCTGCCTCCAGGGCCGACGCCACGCCGATGGCGATGCGCACCGCGTCGTCGGTCTCGAGGCGCCCGTGCTTGTGCAGGATGGCGGCAAGGTCATCGCCGTCGACCAGCTGCATGACGATGAACTGGCCGCCCGTCTCGGCATCGGTTCCGTAGTCGTAGACCGAGACGATGTTCGGGTGGGAGAGGGAGCCGGCGGATCGGGCCTCCTGCTTGAACCGCGCGGCGAAGCCGGGGTCGTTGCCGAACTGCGGCCGCAGCAGCTTGACGGCCACCTCGCGGTCGAGCTGCTCGTCCATGGCGCGCCACAGCGTCGCCATCCCGCCCTCGCCGAGGGGCGCGATGAGCCGATACCGACCGCCGATCAGCCGCCCGATCATCTCCACCGCGCGCTAGTCTCGCAGGTCGAGGCTGCGCACATGGGCCCGCACCTCGTCGGCCAGGTCGGACTCCAGCGACATCGCGATGTTGGCCTTCAACCAGCCCAGCCGGGTGCCGGCGTCGTGACGCACCCCCTCGAACTGGTAGCCGAAGACCGGCTGCTCGGCGGTGAGGGCGCGGATGGCGTCGGTGAGCTGGATCTCGCCACCGGCGCCGCGCTGGGTCGTCTCGAGCTTGTCGAAGATCCTCGGGCTCAGGATGTAGCGGCCCAGGACGCCCAGGTCGGACGGCGCCTCGCCGACCGCGGGCTTCTCCACCAGGTCGTCGATCTCGACCAGGCGCCCCTCGTGGTGGAGCGGCGCGACGATCCCGTAGCGGTCGACCTCGTCGCGCGGCACGCGCTGGACGGCGATCATCGAGCCTCGGTGCGCGTGGTATTGCTCGATCAGCTGCGCCGTCACCGGCTTCCCGCCGGGGTTGAGCATCACGTCATCGGAGAGGAGCACCGCGAACGGCTCATCGCCGACCAGCTCCTTGGCCATCAGCACCGCGTGGCCGAGCCCGAGCTGCTCCTTCTGGTGGACGAAGGCGATCGGGCCGATCTCCGAGATGCGACGGATCGCCCGCAGCGTCTCGATGTCGCCGCGCTCCTCGAGCCAGCTCTCCAGGGCAGGATGCGAGTCGAAATGCTCCTCGACGGCGCTGCGGCCGCTGGCGATGACGATGACGATCTGCTCGATCCCCGAGGCGACCGCCTCCTCGACCGCGTACTGGATGATCGGTCGGTCGACCAGCGGGATCATCTCCTTGGGGATGGCCTTGGTCGCGGGCAGGAAGCGAGTACCGAAGCCGGCCGCCGGCAGGACGGCCTTTCTGACGCGCACGGTGATCAGGTCTCTCCTCGGGCGGGTTGCTGTCTCGGCACAGCGCCGGCGGATTTCAGGCGGCGCCGATGAAGGGGTGCCTCACGCGGGAAGGAGTATAGCAACGCCCGCCGGCTGCGCCGCCGAAGCGTCCAGGTCCACAACGCTACAATCGCGAACCGATGATCAAGTCCCTGGTTCGCACGCTGAGGGGGCCGAGCCGCGACCCACGCATGGCCTTCATCAGCCTTCCGTTGCCGCGCAACCTGCGGGACGAGCAGGTGCTCGCCGCCCTGGAGATCGCGCTGACGGACAACCCCAACCCCGACGACCTGGTCGAGTCCCTGCCTGGCGCCCTGCGCCAGGTGACGGGGCACACCTACCAGGTCCTCGACCGGGCCGCGAGCGACGTGACCGGCAGCTTCCGTCGCTCACAGGTCATGATCCGTGACGGCGCGGTCGGCCTGTGGCCCGGCTACGCGGCACGCGCCTACCCGATGCTGGCGCCGTCGAAGCATGCCGAGCGCACGCGCGCCGCGATCCTCGCTGCGGATGGATCGCCGGCCGACGCGCCGGGCCCCACCAACCCGGTCGGCAAGCCCGAGTGGGCGCCGCCACCTGCGGTGCGCCGGGACGCCGAGGCGGGCCACGAGCCGACCGACGAGCCGACCGACGAGGGCGGGTAGGTGGGCAGGCAGAACGTCCCGCGCGACCAGTGGCTCGAGATCGGCGCCGAATGCCCTCGCTGCGGCGAACGCGTCACCGAGGAGATGGTCTACTCCTGGCGCCCGGTGCCGGACGATCCCAAGCTGCTGCTGCTGTACTGCCCCGACTGTGGCGACCGCGTCGAGATCAACCACGTCTAGCGCGATTCAGGGGTAGGGCTTCCGCAGCTCCGTGACGCCGCCCGCCGGCGTCCAGTGCATGACCGACAGCTCGCTGCGCTCCAGGTCGAAGCGCAGGAGTGAGGCAGCCGCGAGGTCGATCGTGCCGACCAGCGGCGCGCTCTCCTCGAAGGACAGCCACCAACCGTCCGGGTCGGCCCGGCGGGTCGCGGCGTCGACCTCGGTGAATCGGCCACGGAGGGTCAGCTCGGGCTGGCCGGCATCCGGGTCGTCGATGATCGAGTGCAGCGTGCAGCGCGGATCGCGAAGCAGGTCGTGGGCCTTGGCGGAGCCGCGAATCACCCCGATGAGCAGCTCCCCGCTGCCGAGGTACGGCTCCACCGGGCTGATCCGCGGCGAGCCATCCGCGCGGATGGTGCCCAACATCGCCAGCCGGAAGTGTCGCAGGCGCGCCTCGCCGACCGTCACCAGGTCGGGAGCCAGGCTGTGGAGGGTGTGCCAGGTGGGCATCGGCCTCGAAGGTGTGGTGCCCCCAACCGGATTCGAACCGGTGATCTCCACCTTGAAAGGGTGGCGTCCTAGGCCTCTAGACGATGGGGGCGCCTGCGGCGCCCATCGTAGCAAGGCGCTGGCCCGCGCCATCGGCGCCGCTCCTACAGGTAGAAGAGGATCACGAGGATCACGGCCCCGGCCAGCGCCAGGGCCGCCAGCAGGATCATGAACCCGCCGCCCAGCGCGATCGCCAGCGACATCCCGGTCGAGCGGGTGCGGTAGGCGCGCTGCGACCAGATCCAGCCCTGGACGAAGAGGAAGATCCCGATCACCACCGCGATCAGCGCCGACACCAGCATGGCGGCAACCGAGAAGCCGGTGTCCGCGCTGAGGATCGACATGGTGGTCAGGGCGGCGGCGATCAGCAGCCCGACCACGCCGATCACCACGTTGCGCAGAAAGGGATGCATCCTACGGGTCCGAGTAGCGCTCTTCGCGCCATGGGTCGGCGGAGTTCGAGTAGCCGTTGCGCTCCCAGAAGCCGAGCCGATCCTCGACCGTGAACTCGACCCCGCGCAGCCACTTGGCGCTCTTCCAGAAGTAGCGGCCCGGCACGATGGCGCGCAACGGGTAGCCGTGATCGGGCTCGATCGGCTTGCCGTCGTAGCTCCAGGCCAGGAGGCATTGGGGGTCGAGGGCCACCTCGAGCGGGATGTTGGTGGTGTAGCCGTGCTCGCTGTGGAAGGTCACGAATCGCGCACCCCGCGGTCCCGCCACCTCGGCGATGTGGCTGAACGGCGCCCCGGCCCAGGTGGTGTCCAGCTTCGACCAGCGTGTGACGCAGTGGATGTCGAGGGTCACCTCGATCGTCGGCAGCTGGCGGAACTCGGTCCAGCTGAGGCTGAACGGCGTATCAACGTTGCCGAAGACGCGGAAATCCCAGCGCGACAGGTCGGGGTAGTCGGGGACGCGTCCGAAGTGCAGCACCGGGAACTTGTGGGTCAGGACCTGACCCGGCGGCGTGCGGGCAGCGATCGCCGGGTCGTCGGAGACCCGCTGCCAGGCGAAGACCATCCGCGAAGGGTGAATGGACCGATGCGGCTCGTCAAGGCGGCGCCACCGTAGACTTGGCCGATGCGCTCGAGCCTGTTCGCGGCGTTCGCGAAGACCGCGGAGGCGGTGGCGGCCACCACCTCCAAGCTGCGCAAGCGCGACCTGCTGGCGTCCTACCTCCGCAACCTGCCGCCGGGCGACGTGCCGATCGCCGCGACGTTCTTTGCGGGGAGGCCGCTGCCCGGCAGCGCCGACAAGCTGGGGCTCGGCTGGGTGCAGCAGACGCAGGCGCTGGCCGCGGCCACGGGCGCAGACGACCAGGCGCTGCACGAGGCATACCTGCGCCACTCCGACTTCGGGGACGCCGCGGCCGACCTGCTCGACGGCCGGGAGCCGAGCGGCGCGCACCTCAGGCTGACGGACGTCGACGCGGCCTTTCGCGCCATGAGCGCGGCGGGCAGCACGGCCGCGCGGGTCGGGCTGATGACCGATCTCTTCCGGCGCGCCACGGCTCCCGAGGCGCGCTTCGTCGGCAGGATCGCCGCGCGCGAGCTGCGGATCGGGCTCCGCGAGGGGTTGCTGGAGGACGCCATCGCCGCGGCGTTCGCGCGTCCGATCGAGGCGGTGCGACGGGCGCTGATGCTGGTCGGCGAGCCCGGCGAGGCGGCGATCCTGGCCCGGGACGACCGGCTCGCCGATGCGGCACTCCACCTGGGACGCCCGGTCCGTTTCATGCTCGCCACGCCGGTCGTCGATGCCGACGAGGTGATGCGTCGAGTAGGGGACGAGGCCTGGATCGAGGATAAGTACGACGGCATCCGCGCGCAGCTGCACCTGGATGGCAACGCGGGCCCGAGGCTCTTCTCGCGAGACCTCAACGAGATCGGCGGGGCGTTCCCGGAGGTCGTGTCGGCGGCCGCGGCGTTCACGCATCGCCTGGTCATTGACGGGGAGCTGGTCCCGTATCGGGCCGGGGCGGTGCTCGACTTCGCCAGCCTGCAGACGAGGCTCGGCCGCGTGGATCCGAGCCCCGAGCTGCTCGAGCAGGTGCCGGTCGTGCTCGTCGCCTTCGACCTGCTGCACCTCGACGGGCGGGACATGCTCGAAACGCCGCTCCGCGAGCGCCGCGCCGCGCTCGAGGGGCTTGCACTGCCGGAGCGGAGCGGCGAGCGCTTCCTCTACTCGCACCTCGCCACGGCGCGCTCAGCTGACGAGGTGGAGACGCATTTCGACGATGCCCGCGAGCGACGCAACGAGGGGCTGATGGTCAAGGACCCCGAATCGGTGTATCAGCCCGGCCGGCGCGGGCTCGGCTGGCTGAAGCTCAAGAAGGCGCTCGCCACCCTCGACTGCGTCGTGGTCGGCGTCGAGTGGGGGCACGGGAAGCGTCGCGGCGTCCTCTCCGACTACACCTTCGCGGTGCGTGCGGCGGACGGCGATTCGCTGCTCACCATCGGCAAGGCCTACACCGGCCTGACCGATGCCGAGATCGCGACCATGACCGAGCACTTCAAGGAGATCACGCTGCGGGACTTCGGGCGTTATCGGACCGTGGTGCCGGAGGTGGTCGTTGAGATCGCCTTCGACCGGATCATGCGCAGCGCGCGCCACAAGAGCGGGTTCGCGATGCGGTTCCCGCGCATCGTGCGAATTCGCGACGACAAGACCCCCGCCGACATCGACGAGCTGGCGACCGTCGAGAAGCTGTTCGCCGCCCAGGCCAGTGGTCGGATCCTGCTGGCGCGCGGCGCCAGGGGCGAGACGGAACGGATCGCCGCCACCGGCGAAGTCGGCGACGAGGCCGTCGAGGGCTAGACGACCCGGGGGGCGGCGCTGCGGGCGGCTCCCGTCGCCTCAGCCTCGGAGGCGCTGAGGACCGCCTCCACAAACCGGGTGGCGCGCTGCGCGTCGATGCGCTGCACCCGCCCAATGCTCTGCGCCCACCACGGGGCGTTGTCGATTGTCACGATCTCGCCGGCCGGCTCCTCCAGCACGACGGTGGAGTACGGCCGCGGAAAGGCGATGGCCGGCGTGATGGCGACGCTCGGGTCGTCGACCGCGGCGCGCGACCATCGTCCGACGGCATCAGCCACGGCATCGGCGTCGAACGAGGGATTGGTGAGGGTGGGGATCCAGCCCGCCCGCGAACGGGTGTCGAGCTCCCACCCCTTCCCTCGCACCCGATACCGCCCGGGCCAGCGGCGCGCGATCAGCGCCCGCACCCCGGCCGGGCCGACGAGCAGCGCCGCCAGGTCGCCGGGGACGCCGGGCAGGCGCGGGGCCAGCACCAGGGTGTAGGAGTCGTCGAGGGTGGGGGCCAGGAGGCGCGCGATGTCGTCGCCGGTCTCGTTGCGCCGTCGCCGGGCCGCGCGGGCCTCCCGCCAGACCATTGCGGTGCCCACGCCAATGCCGAGCGCGGCGGAGACGCCCATCAGGGCAAGGGCCACTACGCGGTTCGAGGGCAGGAGCGCCAGGAGCACCAGGGCGGTGAAGCCGACGATCAGCATGCCAAGCGCGACGGTGAGCGCGTGGGTCCGCATGCCGCGAATCATGACGGGATGGATCAGGCGCATCGGTGACTTCCGACTGCTAGGCTCATGACATGCCCACCACGCTCACCGCGGTCGCCACCGTGGACGATCCGCAGCAGGGAGCACGCGTCGACGTGCTGACCGGGACCGGCTTCGGAATGACGTTCGACCTCGCCGATGCCGACGGCCATCGCGGCGGCCCGAGCCCGACCGAATCGCTCCTGGCCGCCCTGGCCGCCTGCACCTCGATGGACGTCGCCAGCATCCTGCGCAAGAAGCGGCAGCCGGCGAGCAGCTATCGCATTGCGGTGACCGGCGAGAAGCGCGACGAGCACCCGCAGGTCTACACCGGCATCGTCGTCGAGCACCAGGTGGCGGGTGATGTCGAGCCCGAGACGGTGCGCCGCGCGGTTGAGCTGTCGGCGACGATCTATTGTCCGGTCAACGCCATGCTGTCGCGCTCCGCTCGGATCGAGCACCGCTACCGGCTCGCACAGCGGGACGGCGAGGAGGTCAGCGCGCTGGTGGCGATCTCGGGGCCGGAGGGGACGCAGGTCCTCTGAGGGCATCACCCGCCGAGTGTCGTGGTCGCCCGATGCGCGGCCAATGGCGTGATGGTCCTGCCGCGGCTGCACCATCCGGTCGAGGATTGAGCCTCGTTGCCCGTCCGCTGTACGATCTTGCGCATGGCACGTTCAATGTGGCGCGGCGCGATCCAGTTCGGCCTGGTGACGATCCCGGTCAAGCTGTACCTGGCAACTGAGAGCAGCTCTATCGGCTTCAACCTCCTCCACGAGAAGGATCTGAGCCGGATCCAGATGAAGATCTACTGCCCGGAGGATGATGAGGTCATCCCGCGATCCGAGACGGTGCGCGGCTACGAGTGGGCAAAGGGGCGCTACGTCGTCCTCGACGACAAGGACTTCGAGGCGGTCCCGCTGAAGACGGTGCGGGCGATCGAGATCGAGATGTTCGTCGACGCGCATCGCGAGGGGCAGGGCGTCGAGTTCGTCAAGCAGGCCTACTACCTCGAGCCCGACCCGATCGGGCGCAAGGCCTTCGAGCTCCTGCGCCAGGTCCTGGCCGAGCAGGGCAAGACCGCCATCTGCAAGATCGTGCTCAAGGACCGTGAGCAGCTCGCCGCTCTGAACCCGTACACGAAGACGATGCTGCTGACCACCCTGCACTGGCCCGATGAGGTCCGTCCGCTCGAGGAGCTGGACATCCCCGACGAGGAGATCGAGGTCAAGCCAGCCGAGCGCAAGATGGCCGAGCAGCTGGTCGCCTCGATGTCCGGGGTGTTCAAGCCCGAGGAGTACCACGACGACTACCGCCAGGCCCTGATGGCCGTCATCGAGGCCAAGGTCGCCGGCGAGGCTCCGGTGCCGGCGCAGAAGGTCGAGCCGACCCGCATCGGTGACCTCATGGCGGCCCTCGAGGCGAGCGTGGCCGGCGCCCGGGAAGCGCGGCGCCTGGGTGCATCGGCGAAGGGCAAGGCAGCTCCTGCGGCGAAGGCCGCCGCGAAGCCGGCGACCGTCAAGGCTGGTACGAAGGTCGGCGCGAAGGCCGCGAAGAGCGCGAAGCCAGCGAAGGCCACGCGCGCCGATGAGGCGGCGCGGCCGCGCCAACGCAAGAGCGCCTAGCCGTTCGCGTGGCGGCAGAGCAGCTTCCGCTCCCGGTTCCGCCCAGCAGCGACTCGCCGCGACGCCTGCCATCCCGCATCTCCCCGATGCAGGCGACCATCGTCGATGCGCCGTTTGACGATCCGGGCTACCTCTTCGAGCCGTGGTGGCCCGGCGCCCGTGCGATCGCGTTCTGCGAGCACGGCACCGTCCGGCTCCAGGTCGCTGGCCTGGCCGATGCGCTCGCGGCCTTCCCCGAGCTGATGCCGATGCCCGAGCAGCTTGCCGAGGACGGCGTGGTGCTCGATGGGACCCTGCTCGTCCTCGATGACGCCGGACGCCCCGATCCGGAGCTGCTACGCGCCCGGCTCGAGGGACGGGCGCGCCCCGGCCGCCCGGCCTACGTCGCCGGCGACCTGCTGTGGAGCGGCGGCCAGCCCGTCGTCGCGAGGTCGTTCGGGGTTCGGCGCCGCTGGCTCGATGCGATTCTGACCCCCGGGGACCGCGTCACCGTTGGACGCGCCTACGTCGGTGACGGCACGCTGGTGGCGGAAGCCCTGGCGGCGCTGGGGATCGATGGCCTGTCGGCGCGTCAGCTGAGCGCGCGCCATCGGGCCGGACCGGCCGGCGATGCGTGGCTGCGCGCCTCGCTGCTGGCGCCCGAGCCACGCCCACGCCCGACGCTGGCGCTGATCCTTCGTCTCCCGCTCGGCGACTGAGCGCGAATCAGGCGCCGGCCAGCATCCCCTCCGCGCGCTCGAACTTGCTCAACGGATCGGGGGCGAGGCCGGGCAGCCGACCCAGGGCAGCCGCCAGGGGCCGATGATCGACGGGGTTGGCCGGGTCGAACTCGAGCTCCACCACCAGCAGCCCGCCGAGGTCGGTCTCGCCGCGCAGTACCCGCACTCGGTCGAGCGACAGGGTCCCCACCCGGAGGCCGCCCATCGACACGGATCGCTCGATCCGCTCCTGCTCCAGCCGGAATCTCTCGGTGAGCGGCGCGCCCCCCGCCATGGCGAGCAGCCGATCTCGGGCGGCTGACGGTGGCCAGCCGATCGGGTCGAGGCCCCTGCCCACCGGTCCCTCAAGCTCGGGCCGCCGATGGACGCGATCACCAGCCGCGTGCTCGGCAGGCCCCTTCAGCGAGACGACCGTCCGTCCCTCGCGCGACCGCAGGCGGCACGCCCAGCGGAGCGCGGCCAGGCGCAGGCCCGTCGTGTCCAGGTATCGGTCCAGCTCGGCCACGGTCCGGGGGACGCCGAGATGCGCCGGGCCGAGGCGCTCCGCGCGCTCCAGCTCCTGCAGCGGGCGCTCGTCGAGGGTGGTGTACTTCAGCTCGGCTTCGACGTGAGGCGAGGTCACGCTTCGTAGCGTGCCGCGGCCGCACGCACGGCGCGGGCCACCGCCTCCCGCAGCTCCGGCGGCTCGAGCACCTCGACCCCATCGCCCCAGGAGAGGATCCAGGGCCGGATCTCGACGATGCCGGCGACGGTCACCGTCAGCTCGACCCGGCCGTCTGGCAGCTCGGTGACACGCTGCGAGCGGTGCCAGACCGCCTCGCGCACGCGATGCGCGACGGACGCCTCGAACCGCAGCCGCACATCGGCGGTGGCCGTGGTGTCCGAGGACCAGATGCCCCACGAGTGGGCGAGCCAGCGGTCCGGGTCGAAGTCGTCGGGGATCTGGTAGCGGTCCGCCGTCAGCGTCGAACTCCGGATCCGCTCCACCTTGTACGTCCGCATCGCCTTGACGGTCTCGTCGAAGCCGATCAGGTAGACGCTGCGCCCAGCTGCATCGGGCTCGAGGAAGTACGGCTGCACCCGCGCCTTCCGGCGCTCACCCTCGCCCGGCTCGTACTCGAACTCCACGACCCGCCCATCGGCCCATGCCTGGGCGACGTGGGCGAAGTTCCGCACGAACTGGTCGTTCGGCTCAGCCTGGCCGACGGTCAGCATGGTGGCGGCCACGTGCCGCGCGATGGGTTGGGGAAGCAGGTCGGCGAGCTTGGTGAAGGCGCTGACCACCGCCTGGTCGTAGGCATCCGACCAGCGGGCGATCAGGCGCGACGCCAGGAAGAGGACGACCGCCTCGGGCAGGGAGAGATGCAGCGGCGGGAGGAAGTACTTCTTCTCGATCCCGTACCGGCCCTTTCCCGCCTGGAAGATCGGCATCGCCAGCTCCTCCTCCAGCGCGCGGATGTCGCGGTAGACGGTGCGGGTCGTCATCCCCGTCAGCCCGGCGATCTCGGCGACCGGCACGCCGGACTCGCCGCTGCCGCGGGCGTACAGGATCGAGGCGACCGAGAGGAGGCGGGCCAGGCGGTCTCGCTTGCGGGAGAGGCGATCCTCGCGCGCGTCGTCGCCCCAATCGCCCCAATCGGTCATGAGGCTGAGGGCCCGACGCTCGGGATTTCAATGGTCGAGGGCACCGGGGATGGGGTCGGGGGTGCCTCGCCGGGGAGGCCGGCCAGCATGGCCAGGTTCTGCGCCTCGTCGACGCCGATCATCAGGAAGACGAGGTCGTCGGCCACCCAGCTGTAGACCCGCGTCCCGGGCAGCGTCGCGTTGTCCTCGGGACGCACCCAGACGACGTGGGCGGCGACCGTCTGCAGTTTCCACGCTTCGGGGTGGAGGCCCGCGATCCCGACGTACTCCGCCGCCGCGGCCAGGTACGGCTTCAGGTCCGCCGTGGTCACGGTCGGCGGATTCATGCGCATGGCGTAGAGCGAGAGGCGAGGGCGCGAGATGTACGCGATCTGGAGCGAGCGAAAGCGCGCGCCGATCTCGCCATAGACCTCGCCGATGTCGCCGGGCGTGATCGAGAACTCCGTGATCGCCGGGATCTGGACCACCTGCCCGGCGGCCTCGGTCGGGATCAGGGCCACCAGCGCCGGATCAGGGACGTTCGTGAAGATCGGGGTCGGCTCTGGTGTCGGCTCCGGCGTCGGCGTGGCGACGGGGGTTGGGACGGGGCTCGGGCTCGGCGTCGGGGTTGGCGACGCGAACGTGCAACCGGCGACGATCAGGAGGAGGGCAGACAGCGTGGTGACGTGCCGCGTCTGGATGGCGCGCCGCCGGCGGGCAGCGTCCGGTCGGGTCGTCGGCATGGGAGGCGCCATGATAGCGCCCGGGCCGAGGAGGGGTCGATCAGGCAGCTCCCCGTTCGTCAGCCTGCCGGTCGCTCCGCCGTCGATGTTGGCCCCGGACGGTCCGCGCGGAGACGACGGTGGCCAGCGCCTCCACCACCTCGGCGCGGTAGCGGGTCCCCACCGCCGCTCGCAGCGCGGTGAGGACCGCCGCGCGCCCGCGGCGCTTTCCGTCCGAGCCGCTGAGGAGCGAGTCGTAGGCATCGGCGACCGAGACGATCTGCGAGCCGATCTGGGCTTCCTGCGGGTCCATGGCGGCGCGGTGCTGGCGGACGAGGACGGCCGCGGGGCGGAGAGAGTTGATTGCCTCGAGCTCGGTGGCAGCCACCAGGTCGAGCCCGTGCAATCGCGCGGCGAGCTCGATGTCGGCGGTCTGCTGGGCATGGCAGTCGAGCTGCTTGGCGATCCTGGCGGCCAGGATCGCGACCCGGTCGGCGTGCCCACGCCCGGCGGGATCGCGCACATCCATGGAGCGAGCCAGCGCCAGCAGCGCCTCGATCACCCCCTCGTCCGCATTCGAGACGATGGGTGTGACCGCCCCGCGACGCACGGCACCCCGGGCCCCCTCCCCGTCGGCGCCCTGCGGGACGAGCAGCGCCGTGCGGGCCGACTGATCGAGCGTGTCGCGCAGGTCGCGCATCTCGCCGGGGACGTGAGAGGCACGCATCACCCGATCACCTCCCGACTGCTTCCCGTAGTAGAGGGCAATGTCCGCGGCGGCGATCAACCCGTTCTTGTCGTTGGCGTCCCCTGGCAGCGTTGCGACGCCGATGGAGATCGTGACCGGCGTTGCATCGTTCGACGTGAGCCGCGAGACGGCCTCGCGCACCCGCTCACCGATCGCGGCAGCAGCATCCCCGTCAACCGCAGGCAGGACCAGGGCGAACTCGTCGCCACCGTATCGATAGACCCGGTCGTCGGTTCGCGCGGCGCCGTAGATCCCGGTCCCGACCGCGTGCAGCAGCGCGTCGCCGGCTGGATGGCCGAGCCGGTCGTTGTAGCCCTTGAACGAGTCGAGGTCCATCATCAGCAGCGAGATGGGGCGCTGCTTGGCTCGCGCCCCCTTGCGCCGCCCGCTACCGCCCTCGGCGGCGAAATCGTTCGCCAGCTCGCCCAGCGTTCGCTGGAACGATCCATGGTTGCCGAGCCCGGTGAGGGCATCGGTGTCGGCTCGCTGACTGACGGCATGGTGGGTGTCGGCGTTGCGCAGGGCGATCGATGCCTGGCCAGCGAAGAGCTTGATCAGCTCGAAGTCGTTCTCGCTGAAGTAGTTCTCGGCCCCGCCGACGCGGGAGATGTTCATGCAGCCGATCACCTCGCCTCCGCCGACGAGGGGCACCACCGCCAGCGACTCGGGATCCGCCGGCGTGCCGGGGATCTGCACCGCCCGCGGGTCGTTCAGCGCGTCGTTGGCCAGGACCGACTCCGCATGTTCGACGGCCCACCCCATCAGGCCCCGGCTGAACGGCGCGAGATAGGCCATCACCTGCTCGGCGTGCCGCTCCCTGGTGAGGACCGGCACCATGACCTGATTCTGGTGGTCGGCGCGATAGATCGACAGGTTGTCGTAATGGACCACCGAGCGCAGGCCGTCGGCGATCGTCTCCAGCACGTGTTGCTGGTCGAGGGTCGACTGCAGTCGTTCGTTGATCTCTAGCAGGCGACGCTGGGACTGGAGCTGGCGAGCAAGCTCCGTCGATTGCAGCTCCATCCGCTCATAGGCCGATGCATTCGCGATCGCCTGGGCGGCGTAGCCGGCGAAGATCGTCATCGTCTGCAGGTCGTCGTTGCTGAACTGGTCGCGGCCCAGCTTCGATAGGGCGACCACGCCGACGGCACGCCCCTCGAACAGCATCGGCACCACCAGCATCGACTCGTCGATGTCGTCGGTCCCCTCGATGGTGTGCCCGCGCGTGTCGTTCAGCGCGTCGTTGATGAGCAGCGGCTCGCCGTGCTCCGCGACCCAGCCGGTGAATGACCCCTCGCCGATGGCGACGCGCAGGCGCTCGTGGAAGTCGCCCTTGCCCAGCAGCCGGTCGGTGTACGCGACCGGCTCGCACAGGCCCTCGTCCCAGTTCACCACGTAGACCCGGATGTCGTGATAGGCCGCCAGCGTGCTCGCCTCGGCCACGATGGCGTCGGCGATCGCCTGGACGTCGGTCAGTCGGTTGAGCCTGGACGACAGATCCTGGATCGACCGGATGCGAGCGGCCTGGTCCGCCACCGAGCGGTAGAGGCGAGCGTTGCTGATCGCGACGGCGGCCTGGTTGGCAAACCCCTGGGCCAGGGCGAGCTCGTCGTCCGGCCACTCCCGATCGCGTGTGTGAAACAGGCCGATGAGGCCCAGCGCCTGGTCGTGGTTCACCAGCGGCACGAGGCACGAGGTCTTGATCCCCTCATCGCGGTAGTGCTGCTGCATCTCCCCGACGCCGGCTCGCGTGTCGGCGTTGCGAACCACGATGCTGCGGCGCTCCTTGGCGGCCTGGACGCCGACCGCGGTGCTGTCCCAGGTCAGCTCCCGCGTCTTGGCCAGGAAGCGCTCGCCGATGCCGCGCACGGCCGCGACGTGGAACGGGCGCTCACCCTCCTCGATCAGCCACAGGCCGGCCTTGTCGGCGTCGAACAGGGTTCGAGTTCGCTCGACGATGTCGTCGAGCACCGTGCTCAGGTCGAGCTGACCGGCGAGCTCCTGCGCGACGTGGCGCAGGACTCGAGACCGCGTCACCTCGCGCTTGGCGCGAGCCAGCGCCCGCGCGGTGAAGACGTTGGCCGCGACCGCCGTGGCCACCGTTCGCAGAAAGCCGAGCGCGACGCCCACCAGCGGCCCGCCCGGATCGTCCTCGAGCACGAGTGCTCCCACGATCTCGCCACCACCACCCGCGCGCAGGGCGACCTGGCGACGCAGCGGGCCGACGACGATGTCCGCGACCAGGCTCCCATCCTCACCGTGGTCGAAGCTGCGGGCGGGATCGATCGTCTCCGGCGGCGCGGTCTCGTATCCCGCATGCGTCTCGAGCTGGAGGGAGCCGTCGCCGCCCTCGCGCGCGAGGTAGGCCGCGACCCGTGCGATGCGCAGGTGGGCACGGAGAGCCTCTACGGCGGTTCGACACACGGCGGTGGCGTTCGCCGAGCCTCCAGGCCCCGCGGTGAGCCGGCCCAGGACGGCGAGCTCGGCGTCGATCCGGCGTTCGGGTGCCGGGGGCGCAGGAGAGCCAGTGCCTTCGGCGAGGAGCCGCTGCACGTCGCCGCTGCGATAGCGTCGGTCGCCGCGAGCGTTGATCCGATACGCCGGCAGCCTGCCGGCGTCCGTCCAGGCGCGAAGGGTGTTGGGGTGGACACCCAGGAGGGCAGCCGCCTGGGCAACGCTGACCAGGGCCTCCCGGCCCTCCGCATGGTCGCGAGCTGTCTGCGCCACTGCTGTCCGCTCCTGCCCCTCTTGGGCATTGGAACTTCTGGTAAGTCCCGTGGAGCGGATGGTAGAACTGGGTAGGCGCCGCCTCGATACCCCGTTCGTACCCCGGGGCACCAGTACTCGCTGGGCGCCGACCCTCGATCAGGCGGCGCTGAGCCCGAAAACCAGCAGCACGGCCGCCGCGACCAGCACGGCAACCGACAGGACAAGGGCTGCCGTGGCGGCCAGCATCAATCGCGGGCGCGAGCCGCCCAGGAGCCGCATCGCGTCGTCGAGGTCGAGCGTGCTGACGATGAATCCGCCAGGAGGCGGAAGCAGGGCAATCCGACCGTCTGCCTTGCGCCTGATCGTCGCCAGCAGCAGCAGCCGATCGACCACGCTGACCATGCGGGTGATCGCCCGGGCCTGCATCGCGGGCCCCTGCTCAGCGGTGAGTCGCGCCAGCGCAGGCGCGTAGGACTCGTCAAGCTCCGTCACCGAGCCCGACCAGACGTGCGGCAGCACGACGAGCGGCTCGGCCGCCTGCGCGGGATCGACCTCCAGGGACCCGTCGTGGTCCCACAGCTCGAAGGAGCGGGTCTCTCGCAGGCGCTCGATGCTTCTCCATTCGCCATGCGAGGTTTCCACCTCCACGTCCCGATGGAGAGCGACGAGCCCGTCGTCCTGCGGGGTGACGATCGGTTCGCCACAGCGAATGCGACCGACCACGCGCACGGGTCGATGGGGCAGCAGATCGCCTGGAGCGAGATCGAGCAGCTCTCCAACGCGCAGCTGGCGGGCTCCGGCCAGCCGCCTGCCCATCGTCGGGCGCGCCCCGGAGCGACGCATGAGGAGCAGCCCACCTGCCAGGAGCAGGAACCCACCCAGCGCCAGCCAGGCGGGAAGCATCAGCGACGGGGGCATCTGGCGCGGTTCATTGCCCCATAAGTCTGCGGTAAGGACCGCTTCCTAGGCTCGTCATCGTCGTTCTCCCACGAATGGAGGTCTGTCGCCACCGAAGCGTTTGTTTCAGCGGTCGTTCTCAACGCTACGGAGGTCTCCATGTCCTGGTCCCAGGGCGTCATCGCGCGCCGCCAGCCGCGCGGCGATCCTCGCATCGCCGCCTTCGCCGCCATTCCCATCGTCCTCGCCGCCCTGGCTGCGGGGGTGGTGTCCGCCGGGCAGGTGCCGGGGGTCACCCGCCTGAGCGCTGCAGATGCCGAGCGGTCGGGGGCGACCATCTTGCTGCTCCAACACGCCGTGGGTGGCTCAACCCTGGTCGAGGTGGAGCAACCAGCCGCCGGCCAGAGCCTGCTGGCGGTTTCACCGGACGGCGCCGAGGTGGCCCTCGCAGATCGAGTCGGCGAGCTCGCCGGTTCGCTCACGCTGGCCGGCGCCGATGGCGCCCAGCTGCGGGTGCAGCTTCCCGGCCTGTTGGCCGCGGCGTTTGCCACGGACGCGTCATGGCTGGCCGTCACCGACGGCCGCGGCGCCCTCTGGCGAGTCGATGCCGGGTCGGGCCGTGCAGAGCTCCTGGACGACGGTCCGTTTGTCGGCTCGCCGATCGTGGCCGCCGACGGTTCCCTGATCCTGCTGGCGGTCCCATCCGTCCAGGCGCCGTATCAGTCGCGCCTCGTTGAGTTCGATCCGACGAACGGGGTCGCGGCCGCGCTCTCGGAGGAGGACCTCGTCTACGCCGCCTTCCCACTCGACGACGGCGACCTCGCCATCGTCGTCCACGATCCGAGCGGGGCCCGGGTCGAGCGGCTCACCTCGGGTGCCGCGCGGGTGCTGGCCCACCTCGACCCGGGTGCCGTGAACGTTGCCGTGGCGGGCGACGGCCGCATCGCCTACGAGTACGGCGACCACGGCATCTTCGTGCTCGATGCCGCGGCCTCAACCCCGCACAGCGTCGGGATCGGTTCCGGGCCATGCTTCGCTCCAGACGGATCGTCGCTGCTCCTTCGACGCGGGGACCAGCACATTGCGCTGACCCCTGACGGATCGGTGCTGGCCGTCATCGATGAGCTGGCCGGGTTCGCGGGCTCGGCGGGGTGCGGGTCATGAGCCACAGGCGATGCAGAGTGGCCACGGCCGCCTGTCTTCAGCTGGCCGCCATCGCAATCAGCTGCGGCACCGTGCTGGGAGTCGACGACTACACCCTGCCCTTCTACAACCCGACCGTGACGATGAGCTATGGGGTTGATCGCGATCGCACGCTGAATCGCCAGCTTGACTGGACCGGCCAGGTGTGGAACGACGGCGTGGCGCACTACGGCCGGGTCTACGACCAGCACACCGGGACCGACTACCCGATGAGCCTGCGCAGCGAGGTCGCCGCCGCCAAGGACGGGACGGTGGTGGATGTCGAAGGCGGGTACGGCACGACACAGTTCGGCTCGTTCGGGAACTTCGTGAAGCTCCAGCATGCCGACGGCCGGCAGACGCTCTACTACCACCTTGCCAGCTCGGCGGATGGCGGCATCCTGGTTGGCGTGGGGGCGACCGTGCTCGCCGGTCAGCGGATCGGGCGGTCGGGATGCAGCGGCCTCTGCTACGGCGCCCACCTGCACTTCGAGATGCTGGCCTGGAGCTCCACCGCAAAGACCTACAAGCCGGTGGACCCCCTGGCGGAACGTCGCTGGACGACGTGGCCGGGGCGCGTCCCCTTTGATGCCGCGTACGTGCGCGAGAGCAACGCCGGCACTGAGCGGATTCCGCAAGGGTGGACGATCGGGCACTGGGTCGAGTTTCGCAACACCGGCGGCCGCACCTGGCGCAGCAGCGGAAACGTGGGGCGGACAGCGCTCGGCACGTGGAACCCGCCGGCGCACGCCTCGCTCTTCAAGAGCTCCTCGTGGCCGCTGAGCTGGCTAGCGAAGTTCTTGGATGGGACCAGCTCCATTCCGCCCGATGGAGTCGGCCGCTTCACCTTCGAGCTGCGTGCATCACCGGCACCGGGAAGCTACACGGAGGCCTTCGACCTGCAGGCATACGGCCTCCACTGGTTCGATTGGGGCAGGCTGGGCGGCTACTACGTCCCGATTGTCGTGGTGGCGCAGTGAGAATCCGGCTCCTCCTGCTCGTGCTCGCATTCGAGGGATGCTCGGTGGGGACGGGCTCGCCGTCCCCCGGCGCATCCGAGGCCGTCCACGGGCCGTCGGCCTCCACCGGGGTGTCCGCGTGGCTCGTCCAGCGCAGACCGCTGCCCGCGGGCTTCCCGATCCTCCCCGGCGCGGTGCCCTTGCCGATGCCGGACGACGATCCCGGCCTCATCGCGCTCTGGCAGAGCGACCAGGTCGGGTCAGCGGCCTACGACTTCTACGCCGCGGCGCTGCCCGCGGCCGGGTATCGGATCGTCGGTCTCTACCCCGGCGGTGAGGTCGCCCTCATCCGCTTTGGCGCGCCCGACGGGGAGATCTGGCAGATGGTGGCGCGTGCCACACCCGACGGCCGCCTGGCGATCGAGATCAGGCTCGATCGGCCCTGAGGCTTCTATCGCCGCGACGGCCGGATGTTGTGGTTCAGGTGGAAGACGTTGTCCGGGTCGTAGCGGTCCTTCAGGGCGGTCAGCCTCGCCAGCGTCTCGGGCGGATACGCGCGGCGAACGCCGGCTTCACCCTCGTCCGACAGTGCATTCACGTACGTCCCGCTCGAGAACGGCTCGAGGGCCGCAGCGTAGCGCCGGCACGCCGCCATCCGCATCTCGTCCTCGGCGGGATCCTCCCAGCCGGCGCTGGTGATGAACTCGAAGGCCGCATCCCGAAGGCTGAAGGCCGATTCGCCGGCTCCGACCTGGGTGATCGCGCCACCCATCCCCAGCAGCGAGCCGTTCGCCTGGATCTCACCGTCTCCGGCCGGCCCGCCCCGAGCCAGGATCGCCTCGATGGCCTCATCCGTCATCTCGCGAACGTAGCAGTCCTTCCAGTAGCGCCGCATCCCCGGGCGCATCGGTTCATCGGCCGAGGCCTGCAACTGAACGTAGGTGGACGCCTTGGCGACCTCCGCCAGCGGCGGCGCCACGTCGCGGAAGCGCCGAAGCAGCGAACGGCCCTCCTCCGGATCGCCGATCCACACGTAGCCCGCATTGACGAGCGACGCTCCGTGGAGCTCGGGTGCGAGGAAGGGCCACTCGGCCGCGGTCCCGATCCAGCCGGTCGGGTTCGCCTGCGGCGGCGCGGAGCGGGCGAAGTCGCGCAGGGCCTTCAGCACCGCCGGCCCGGCCTCAGGCCGGTAGAAGAAGTCGACCGAGAGGACCTGCCCGCCGATCGGATGCAGCCGGAAGGTGAACTGGGTGACGACGCCAAAGTTCCCGCCGCCGCCACGCAGCCCCCAGTACAGTTCCGCGTTCTCGTCCGCGGAGGCGATCAGCCGTGAGCCGTCGGCGATGACCACCTCGAAGGCCGTGACGTTGTCGCACGCAAGTCCCAACTGACGCGCCAGCCATCCCATCCCGCCGCCGAGGGTGAGCCCGCCGACGCCGGTGTGCGAGACGTTTCCAGCGGTCGTGGCGAGACCGTACGGCTCGGTCGCGCGGTCGAGGTCACCCAGCAGCGCACCTCCGCCGACGTACGCGAGCCGCTGCTCGGGATCGACGCGGACCGAGCCCATCGGCGAAAGGTCGATCATGAGCCCGCCGTCCGGAACGGCCTGCCCCACGATGCTGTGGCCACCGCCCTTGACCCCGATCTCCAGCCCGTGGCGCCGGGCGAAGGCGATCGCGGTGGCGACATCGCCCGCATCGGCGCAGTGCGCGATGAGCATCGGGTGCTTGTCGACCATCGCATTCCACGGTTGCCGTGCGGCGTCGTACTCCGGTTCGCCTGGCGCGATGACCGTCCCGCGCAGGTCGTCACGCAGCTCCTGGACCGACGCCGCCGCGACCGCCTGGTTGATGGTTGGCGCGCTCATTCCCCGGCGTCCCTCGCTGCTGGCTGATGCGGTGACCGTACCCGCGACTGCCTCTCGGGTCAACGCAGGATCGCGTGCGTGCTACCCTCGTCGGGACATCCCCAAGAGCGACAGGGGAGCGCGCAAGCGCTGAGAGTGCGGAAGGCCGCAGACCCTCGAACCTGATCTGGGTCATGCCAGCGAAGGAAGTCGAACATGAAGGCAATCGTGGTCGCCGGCGGCGACGCCGTTCCCGAAGACACTGCCCAGCTGTTTGGCGCCGACCTGCTCATCGCCGCCGACTCGGGCGCGCGGTGGCTGGATGCCAGCGGGGCCGTCCCCGACCTGGTGATCGGCGACCTGGACTCGGTCGATCCGATCCTGCTCGACCGCCTCGCCGGTGCGGGCGTGGGGATCGAGCGCCATCCCGTCGAGAAGGACGCGTCGGACCTCGAGCTGGCGCTGGCGCGTGCCGTCGCCGCCGGCGCGGACGATGTCGTCCTGCTGGGCGCCCTCGGCGGGCGGCGGCTCGACCACGAGCTCGCGAACCTGCTGCTCCTGGTTGGGCGGGATTGGCTCGGCCACCGTCTGCGAATCGTGCGAGGCGGCACGACCGTGCGATCCGTGAACGGCGGCGAAACGATTGAACTGTCCGGGGACGAGGGCGACCTCGTGACCCTGCTCCCCATCGATGGCGATGCGATGGGGGTGGAGACCCGCGGACTGCGCTTCCCGCTCGACGGGGAGCCGCTGCAGCTGGGTCGTTCGCGCGGCCTCTCCAACCAGGTCGAGCACCCACCCGCATCGGTATCGCTCGCGCGCGGGACGCTGCTGGTCATCGAGACGCGAAAGGAGCCGGGCACATGACGACCACGAGTGACACCCTCTCCGGGCGATGGCGGACCGTCGACATCGTCACGGCTGCCGTGCTGGCCGTCGCCTTCGGCGCGGTCTTCCAGGCCTGGAACGTGCTGTGGGAGGCGACGACCTGGGTGCTTCCGCCCTTCCGCGGGATCATCTACGGGACGTGGATGCTGCCCGCGGTGCTGGTCCCGCTCGTCCTCCGCAGGCCGGGCGCGGCGCTGCTTGCCGAGACGGTCGCCGCCTCGGCCGAGATCCTCTTCGGGGCGCCATGGGGGCTGTGGCTGCTGGTCTACGGCCTCGCGCAGGGGGCGGCTGCCGAGCTCGTCTTCGCCTTCGGCCTGTACCGGCGGTGGGGGCTCGTCGCGGCGATGGCGGCGGGCGGCGCCGCGGGCGTGGCCGGCGCGCTGCTGGACCTCCTGGCTTACTACCCCGAGTGGGGAACGGACTGGATGGTGCTCTACACGGCGCTCGTGGCCGTCAGCTCGGCCCTGATCGCCGGCCTGGGGGGCTGGCTCCTGGTCCGCGCGCTCGCCCGGACCGGAGTGCTGGGTGCCTTCCCGGCGGGGCGCGAGCAGCCGGAGGTCTGAGCCACTGAGCGCGCCGGCGGCCATCGAGGCGCGCGGCTGGGGCTGGCGGCACCCCGGGCGCCGCGGGTGGGCCCTGCGCGGCGTCGATATCCGCATCGAGCCCGGCGAGCGTGTGATGCTGCTCGGGGCCTCGGGCTCGGGCAAGTCGACGCTGCTATCCGGGCTGGCCGGCCTGCTCGAGGGCGGCGACTTGGAGGGGGAGCTGCTGGTGGATGGGCTCGACCCGAGGACGGCGCGCGATCGGATGGGGATCGTCTTCCAGGACCCCGAGTCGAGCCTGGTGATGGCGCGGGCCGGGGATGAGATCGCGTTCGGCCTCGAGAACCGGTGCGTCCCCCCGAGCGAGATCTGGCCGCGCGTCAACCAGGCCCTCGAGATGGTTGGCTTCCCGTACGGGCGGGATCGGCCCACCGACGCACTCTCCGGTGGAGAGCAGCAGCGGCTGGCGCTCGCCGCGGCGCTGGCCCTGGACCCCGGGCTGCTCCTCTTCGACGAGCCGACGGCAAACCTCGACCCGGGCGGCGCAGCCCTGGTGCGGGGTGCCATCGGCCGGGTGCTCGCGGGCGGGACGAAGACGATGGTGCTTGTCGAGCATCGGGTGGCCGAGGCGGTCGACCTGGTCGACCGGGTGATCGTTCTCCAGGGGGGGGCGGGCGTGATCGCTGACGGGCCGCCCGCCGCGGTGTTCGCCGGCCTCGGCGACGAGCTGGCGTCGGCCGGTATCTGGGTGCCGAACCACCCACTGCCGAGGGCGCCTGCCCGCCCCGGGCCCCCTCGCGAGCCGATGCTGGTCGCCGACCAGGCTGGCTATCGCTTCCCCGGTGAACGGCTGCTGGCGGTGGGGCCGATGGACGTGGAGCTGCGCTCCGGCGAGGCGCTGGCGGTGGTGGGGCCGAATGGTTCGGGCAAGTCGACCCTCGCGCTCCTCCTGGGCGGCCTCCTTCGTCCGAGCATCGGACGCGTAACGGGTGCCGAGCGCGAGCCGATCTGGCGCTGGCCGGCGAGGCGCCTTGCGCGGCGGATCGGGTCGGTCTTCCAGGATCCCGAGCACCAGTTCCTCACCGGCAGGGTGCGTGAGGAGCTCAGCCTGGCACCGCCACAGCCGGGACCGCCGAGCACCCAGGCCGGTGCGCGGGCCGCGGAGCTGATGGAGCGGCTCCATCTAGCTGCGCTTGCCGAGGCCAATCCGTTCACGCTCTCCGGCGGTGAGAAGCGCCGGCTCTCGGTCGCCACAGCCCTGGTGGGTGAGCCCGGGGTGCTGATCCTCGACGAGCCGACCTTTGGACAGGACCGACGCACCGCGGTCGAGCTGCTCGACCTGCTGGCGCGGCAGCGCGACGAAGGGACCGCCATCTGCTTCGTCACCCATGACCTGCCCTTCGCCGCCGCGCTCGCCGATCGAACGCTGGAGCTGGCCGGATGAGGCGCTTCACCCCACTGCGACCCGACCCCCGCGCTTCGCTGGCGCGCGCCAACCCGGTCGCGAAGCTGGGCGCCGCGGCCATCCTGATGGCCTTCCTGTTCGTGGCGTCCGGCCCCGTCCCGCCGATCGTGGTGCTGGCCGCCATGGGTGCCAGCCTCCCGCTCACCGGCCTCGGCGTGGGCGCGCTGCTGGGGAGGACGTGGCCGCTGCTGATCGCTGCCCTGATGGTTGGCATCTTCAACGTGCTGCTCGCTCCCAACGTGAACGGCAGCCCGGACCTTGCGGCTGGCATCGCCCTCGGCCTGCGCCTGCTGGCGATCGCCCTCGCCGGCGTCCTGGCCGTGGTGACCACCGACCCGACCGACCTGGCCGACTCGCTCCAGCAGCAGGCGCATCTCTCCCCGCGGCTTGCCGTGGCGGCGATGGCGGGCATCCGCATGCTCCCCATCCTGGCGATCGAATGGCAGCTGCTCGGCATGGCCCGTCGGGCACGGGGCGTCGACGCTGGCTGGTCGCCGCTGGCCGCGGCACGGCTCGCCTTCGGGAAGCTGCTGGCCTTGCTGGTCGGGTCGGTCCGTCGCGCGACCCGCCTGGCCCTTGCGATGGATGCACGCGGCTTCGGCACCGCGCCCTGCCACACCATCGCTCGCCCGCAACGGATGCGCGCGGCCGACTGGGCCATCCTGCTCGCCGCAGCCGTCGTCGGCGCCGCTGCGCTCGGGATCGGCTCCGCGCTCTAGCCCCGTGGCCGCGTGTACCCTCGTGGCATGCCACGCTCCGAGGAGCTCCCAGTTCGGGCCGGCGACGCCACCCTGGCGGCCACGCTGCTGTTGCCGGACGAGCCAGCCGCCGATGATGCGAACGGCCGCTACCCGAATGTCCTGCTGCTTCCATCCTGGCTGCCGCGCGAACGCGACGGTGGCTACGACCGCATCGGCCACCCTGACTGGTTCGCGCCATCTCCTGAGGGCGAGGCGCAGGCCGGCCTGCTGGCACGCCTGGCCGAGGCGCTGGCCCATCGCGGCGTCGCTTCGCTGCGCGCCGATCCCCGCGGCTGCGCCGGCTCGGAGGGTGCGTGGGAGGAGGTCACCCTCTTCGCCAGGATCGACGACGCGCGGGACCTCCTCGCCGCGATGCGCGGCCGCCGCGAGCTCGACCTGCGCCGATCCGGGATCGTGGGGCACGGCGAGGGCGCCGGGATCGCGCTCGCCGTCGCGATCGGTGATCCGGCGGTGTCGGCGCTGACCCTGATCGGGGCGTCCGCCAGGTCGTGGGCACAGACGCTCCGCCGCGCGGCCGCCACCCGAGGGCGCGAGGGGACGGAGCACGAGCATCCGATCGTTGCCGCCATCGACCGCTGGGCCGAGGAGCTGATCGAGCGTGCCGAGCGACGCGAGCCGAGCGTCACGCTCCCGTTGCGCGGGGGACGGCCGGTGACGCTGGCGCTGGCTCCGTTCGAGCAGGCGATCCACACGCCACCGCTCGCCCTCGCCACGATGCTGCATCGGTCAGTCACGCTGGTCCACGGCGGGTCGGACAGCTGGGCCGACCCGGACGAATCGGTGCTGCTGCTGGCCGCGCTGCGGGAGGCTGAGAGCGAACCCCGGAGCTGGCCGATCCCGGGTGCCGGTCACGACCTGGCCGAGGCGAGCGACGAGCTCATCGGAGAGGTCGCTACGGACCTCGCCGATCGCCTTCTGCCCCGCGACCTTCCCCCCGTGCTGCTGGCGATCGAGGAGATGGGCTGAGGTACGATGCCGGCATGAGCTACCCGCAGCCCGGGGACCCCGTTCCGTCGTTCGAGATGCTGGCCGACGACGGGGCGACCGTCTCGAACGAGAGCCTCCTCGGGCGCCGCTATGTCATGTACTTCTATCCGAAGGACGACACTCCCGGCTGTACGACCCAGGCGTGCTCCCTGCGCGACAACTTCGGGCGCGTGATCGACACCGGAGTCGAGGTCTTCGGCGTCTCCCCGGACTCGGTCGCGAGCCACGTCAAGTTCCGCCAGAAGTACGACCTCCCCTACCGGCTGCTGGCCGACGCCGGCCACCAGACAGCCGAGGCCTTCGGCACCTGGGTCGAGAAGACGTTCGCCGGCAGGACGTACAAGGGCGTCGAACGGACATCGTTCATCATCGGCCCCGACGGACGGGTCGAGCACGTCCTTCCGCGCGTCAAGCCAGTCGAGCATGTCGACCTGCTGATGGAGCGGCTGGCCGCATGATCTGGACCGGCATCGCGATCACGCTGGTGGCCTGGTTCGTCGGCCTTCTCCTGCAGCTCGGGCCGCTTGTCAACCTGCTGCTGGTGGTTGCCGCCGTGCTCCTGGTGGTCCAGGTGATCAACGAGCGCCAGGGGGAGCCGTGAGCCCCGAGTGGAGCTACCTCGCCTGGCGGTCGCTGCCGGTCGTGCTGGTGCTCGCCTGGTTCCTGCTCCTGATCGGCGGCTTCAGCGTCGGCGGCCTGATCCACCTCATCCTCCTGGCGGGAATCGTCGTCTTCGGATACCAGCAGCGCGCCGATCGCTCGGCCTGACGTCCGGGGGTCGCCAATCCGGGGCTCGCCACGTCGAACGCGACGGCCTAGGTGTCGCGAAGGTGGCTAGGCTTGCCGATCATGCGGCTCCTGCATTTCGCCGACCTCCACCTCGACGCGCCGTTCGCCTGGGCGCGCCCCGAGACCGCGCGCCTGCGTCGCAGGAACCGCCGCGAGACGCTGACCCGCATCCTGATGCTGGCAGAGGAGGAGCGAGTCGATGCGCTGCTGTGCGCCGGCGACCTCTTCGAGCACGATCGCTTCACGCCTGACACCGTCACCTTCCTGCGCGAGAGCTTCGCCCGGACCGATCTGCCGGTCTACCTCGCCCCGGGCAACCACGACTGGTACTCGCCACGCAGTCCGTACGCGCTGGTCGAGTGGAGCCCCAACGTCCACCTCTTTACCGACGAGCAGCTGACCCCGGTCGAGCTCACCGATGGCCTCATCCTGTGGGGAGCGGCGCATCGCGCACCGGCCGGCACCGGGTCCTTCTTCGCCGGCTTCCGAACCGATCGCGGTGGCGTGCACCTGGCCCTGGCCCATGCCTCGGAGCGCAGCGCCCTGCCGTTCCAGGAGTCCGGGAAGGAGCCGCACTCCCCGTTTGACGCCGCCGAGCTGGAGGCCGCGGGCATCGCCCACGCCTTCCTCGGCCACTATCACGTGGCGCGAGACCGCGAGCGGTACACGTATCCCGGCAACCCCGATCCGCTCGAATTCGGAGAGTCGGAGGGCCGTGGTGCTGTGCTTGCCACCGTCGCGGACGACGGCACCGTGACGCGTGACCGTCGCTCGGTCGCGGTGAGCCAGGTGCACGACCTCGCGGTCAACCTCGACGGGTGCCACCACCTCGACGACGTCCGCCAGCGGATCGCGATGGCCATCGCCCCGCTCAACGGCTCGGTGCGCGTGACGCTGAGCGGCGAGGTGCCGGCCGACCTGCCGGTCGACCCACGGGCGCTCGTCCAGCTGGGGGATCACCTCGACGGCTTCGTCGTCCGAGCCGCCGCGCTCCTCCCCTCGTACGACCTCGAGGCCATCCACGCGGAGGCCACCGTTCGCGGCCAGTTCGCACGCGACACGCTGGCGATCACCGACGACGATCGGCGCCGCAAGGTGCTCATCACCGGGCTGCGGGCGCTCGAGGGTCGCGCGGACCTCGAGGTGGCCTGAGCATGTGGATCGAGCGTGTCATCGCCCGCGCCTTCGGCCCGCTCACCGATGAGACCCTGGAGCTCGGCGAGGGGATGACCGTGATCGGCGGCCCGAACGAGGCGGGCAAGACGAGCTGGCACGCCGCGACTCGCCTCGCGCTGACGGGAGTACGGCGCGGCCCGGGGCGCACCAAGGAGACCGCAGCGGTCATCGAGCGCCACCGGCCGTGGGATTCGCCCGAGCGTTGGGAGGTCGAGGCACGGCTGCATCTTGCCGATGGCCGAACCATCGACATCGCCCAGGACCTCGCCGGTCGAGTCCAATCGCGGGCTCGTGACGTGGTGCTGGGCGACAACGTCTCGATGGAGATCATCAACGAGGGGTCGCCCGACGCGACGCGCTGGCTCGGCCTCGATCGCGAGTCGTTCGCCTCGGTCGCCGCCGTCAGCCAGGCGCAGATCATGGCCGTGGCCGACAGCGCAGCCTCGCTGCAGGACCACATGCAGCGCGCGGCCGCCACCCGCGGCACCGATGCCACCGCGGCCGAGGCGATCGAGCGGCTGAAGGGATTTCGTCGCGAGGCGGTCGGCGCGGTCCGAGTCGGAGCGACCGGGCCGATGTGGGCCGCCATGCGCGAGCAGGAGGCCGCGGATGTTGCCCTGACGGAGGCACGGCGGATCCATGGCGAGTACCTCGACCGGGAGGCGCGGCTCGAAGAGGCGTCGCGAGCGCACCTGGCGGCAGAGCGCCAGCTGGCCGGTGCCGAGGCCGCCCTCGCACGGCGCGAGGCGGACGGCCTGTCCGCGCGGGCGGCGCGCGCGTCCGCGCTGGCAGCCGCTCATCCGCAGGCACCGGCCGCGTTGGCGAGCCGCGACGAGCTGGCCGACGACGTGGCGGCCGCGCTCGAGGCCTGGCGCCGCCGCCCCGCCCCGGTCGCGCTGACCGGGCCGTCGGCGGCGGAGCTCAACGAGCAGCTGGCGGCGCTCCCGACAATCCCGGAGGGGGACCGGCGATCGGACCGGTCGGTCCTCGACGCAACCCGCTCCCTCGACCTCGCCGAGGAGGCATTGCGCATCCATCTCGAGCGCCCTCCAGCCCCTACGCCGTCGACGGCGGAAGCGCTGCCGCCACGGCTTCCGATGGTCGGGGCTGCCGGTGCCGCCGTGGCGGGCCTCGTGCTCGTGGCCCTCGGCCAGCCGCTCTATGGCCTGGCGCTGGTCGCCGCCGGCCTCGCCCTCGGCGCGTGGGCCTGGTCGAGCCGCCCGACGCCGGCCCGCGGACCAATCGCGGATCTGCCATCGGATGGAGTGGGCGAATCGGCTCTGCTGCGAGCGGCGATTCGGGCCGCCGAGGAGGTGCTGCGCGCGGCGCTGGCTGCGCGAGGGGCGCCCTACGAGGAGGACCTCCGCGCCGCCGCCGTCGCATACGAGGCCGCGTGTGCCGAGCGCGACGACCTGGCCCGCGCAGCCGCGGGGGCGGAGGGGCTGCAGCGCGCGGTCGAGGCCCGCAGGGCGGCCGAGGAGGGCGCCGCCCGAGCCATGGCCGCCGCCGCCGCGCTCGAGCGCTCGCTGCGCGACGCCGCGGGACGCATCGGCGAGCCGGCCGACGCGGCCCTCGAGGCACTGGCCGCCAGCCTGGCGGCGTGGCAGGGGCGGCGCGCCGAGATGGCACGCGCCAGCGAGGTTGCGATCCGGGAATGGCAGGAGCTCCAGGGCCTCCTGGCGGGCAGGACACTCGCGGAACTTCAGCAGGACGCTGCGCAACGGGACCAGGCAGCAGCCAGGCTGCTCGCGGTGGCGGGCGAAGTCGCGTCGCTCCCCGCGAGGGCGGATGCGAGCGAGGCGGTGGCAGCCGCCCGCGCCGAGGCGTCCCGCAGCAAGGAGGCGGTCGACGCCCTCACCGGGGAGCTGCGCCTGCTGGCGACCACGCTGCCGGACGTCGCCGAGGCGGAGGAGCGAGCCGAGGCGGCGGGCGCCGAGCTGGCCCGTGTCCAGGAGCTCGCGGCGGTGATCGACGAGACCCTGGCCCTGCTGGAGGCTGCCGAACGGCGTGTCCATCGCGACCTGGCCCCGATCCTTACCGATTCCGTCCAGCGCCACCTGCCGGCGATCACGGGCGGCGCCTACGTCGAGGTGGGGATGAACCCTCGTGACCTGTCAGTCGACGTCAAGGAGGCGCGCACCGGCCAGTGGCGCGACGCTCGCCTCCTCTCAGAGGGGACGCGTGAGCAGATCTACCTCCTCCTGCGGGTCGCGATGGCCGAGCACCTGGTGACCACCGACGAGCGTTCCCCCCTCCTCCTCGACGAGGTGACGGCCCAGTCGGACCCCGAGCGGAAGCGCAGGATCCTCGACGTGCTGCACGCGCTCAGCGCGGACCGCCAGGTCATCCTCTTCAGCCACGACGCAGAGGTCGTCGAGTGGGCCAGCCAGGCGCTCATCGAGCCGCGGGATCGGCTCGTTCGGCTGGCCGCTCCATCCAGCGCACCACTGGCCGAGGCCGCCAGCCGCTGATCCGACCCTCGACTGGTAGGATTCGGCGCACCTCCATCCCGCCCCACCACCAGTGACCGATGCCCAACGACCGGCTCCCGACACCCGAACGCGTCCTCGTCGTCGCTGCGCATCCCGACGACATCGAGTTCGGGGCGGCGGGGACGGTGGCTCGCTGGATCACCGAGGGCGCCGCGGTCAGCTACCTGCTGATGACGCGGGGCGACAAGGGGAGCGACAACCCGAGCACCGACCCCGCCGCCCTGGCAAGCCTGCGCGAGGGAGAGCAGCGGGCGGCCGCCGCCGAGATCGGGGTCACCGCGGTCGAGTTCCTCGGTGAGCCAGACGGGCAGGTGGAGCCAAGCCTGCGCCTGCGCGAGCGCGTCACCCGCGTCATCAGAACCTTTCGCCCCGAGATCGTGATGAGCCACGATCCCACCGTCCTGTTCGTGAACAACGAGTGGGTCAACCACCCCGACCACCGGGCGGTGGGGACAGTGGTGGTCGACGCGGTCTTCCCGACCGCGCGCGACCCGCTCAACTTCCCCGAGCACATCGCCGCCGGCCTCGACGCCTGGAAGGTGGCCGAGCTCTTCCTGTGGAGCACCAACGAGGCGAACCAGCTGGTGGACATCGGCGACACCCTCGAGCGCAAGATTGCTGCGCTCGCGCATCACGCAAGCCAGTTCCGTGACTATGGCGAGACCGCGCGGTGGGTGCGGCGGGGAGCCGAGGAGCTTGGTGAGCGCGCCGGGTATGCCGCGGCAGAGGGCTTTCGCCGGGTGATGCTCGCCCGATGATCCGGTCGCGCGTGATGGCGCGGACTGCGAGAGTGCTTCTGGTCGCGACGCTGCTGGCCGGGTGTGCCGGCCCGCCGACCATTGAGCCGAGCGCGAGCGCATCCCCGTCGGCAGTGCCCGCGAACCCGGATGCCGATGCGGCTCGCCTGGCGGCGCGCAGATTCGTGGCAGCCTGGCGCGGAGGGCGCTACGAACGGATGGCAGAGCTGCTGGCGCCCGCGGATCGGGATCGCTACACGCCCGAGGCCATCATCGGCCTGCTCCGGCAGTTCGATGAGCTGGCCGGGGTCACCCGGATCGTCGGCCAGGAGGGCGCTCCGATCCGCGGCAGCGCCCAATCGGCGAGCGGGTCGGAGGGTCCGATTCCGGCGTTCGAGGTGCCGATCGGCCTCATCTTCGAGACCGATCGATTCGGGACCTATGCGGTCCGTCGCACGCTCGTCGTCACCGGGGGGATCGCCGGTTGGGAGGTGCGCTGGAGCCCCTCCCTGCTGTTCCCCGGGCTGAGCGACCGTGACACGCTGGCGCTGCGGCGCTCAGCGGCGCGGCGTGGCCGCATTGTCGCGGTCGGTGGGGCCGTCTTTGCCGAGACGCGCGATGACGGCAAGCGGGTCTACCCGCAGGAGTGGCTTGCCGGCCAGACGATCGGCTACGTCGCGCCAGTGACCGCCGAGGAGCTGCCGACCCTCCCTCCGACCGCTGATTACGTGGTGGGCGAGGCGATGGGTCGCAGCGGCCTCGAGCAGGGGGCGGAGGAGCTCCTGCGCGGCACGCCGCGGGCCGTCCTCGTCGCGGTGCCACCGATCGGCGAGCCGGTTGCGCTGCTGGACCGGCCGATGGTCCCTGGCGCCAACCTGACCGTCACGATCCGTCCCGACCTGCAGGCGACTGCCCAGGCGGCGCTGGCTCCCTACAGCGACGCCGCCACGGCGGTCGTCGACCCTCAGAGCGGTGACGTGTGGGCACTGGCTTCTGCTCCGCGCTTCAACCCCAACGCGATGACCCTGGGCACGACCCTGGCCGGGCAGCCGCTGGCGGCACCGAGCGCCGGCGCCCGACTCAACAAGGCGGCCCTCGCCGCGTATCCCGCCGGGTCGTCGTTCAAGCCGTTCACGCTGCTGGCGGCGCTGAAGACCGGCGTGGCCACGCCGACGACCCGCATGTCCTGCTATGGAACCTGGACATACAGCGGCTTCACGTTCCACAACTACAAGGACCACACCCTCGGGGGCAGCGTCTCGCTCGAGGAGGCGATGGCCTTCAGCTGCAACACGACCTACATGCCGCTCTCGATTCGAGTCTGGGACGCTGACCAGCAAGCGCTGCCCGACCTGGTCGGCCAATTCGGATTCGGGCAATCGACCGGGATCGCCCACCTTGCCGATGCGCCGGGGATCCTCCCCGATGCGAGGTACTTCAAGACGACCAAGCGTGGTGGCGGGAGCTTCAGCCCGTACGGTCCCTTCGACCAGATTCAGCTCGCGATCGGCCAGGGTTCCTTCCTGGGGACGCCGCTCCAGCTGGCGAACGCCTACGCCGCCTTCGGCAACGGAGGCAAGCTCTGGGTACCACGGATCGTCGTACAGGCCGCGCTCCCCAACGGAGACATCGTCGAGAGCAATCGCCCGCGCCTGATGCGACAGGTCGACATCGCGCCCGAGCACCTCGCCTACCTGGCCAAGACCCTGCGTGCGGTCATCACCCTGTCGTACGGCACCGCCCATCGAGCGTTCCTCGGGTTCCCCGTCGCGGTGGCGGGCAAGAGCGGGACCGCCGAGACCGGCACTCCGAAGCCCGACGCCTGGTTCCCCGCCTACGCCCCGATCGGTGACGCCGAGATCGCCGTCGCCACCGTGCTGGTCCACGTGAAGCTGGCGACCGGCGGCACCGATGCCGCCCCGCTGGTGCGCCGGGTCATGTCCACCTATTTCTTCTGAAGGCTCGGACGGCTGGCGACCGGCATGGCTGGCGGGATCAAGGCGACCTGCTTTGACACCTGCTCTCCGCGACGGATACCATCGAGGCGCCGCTGACGCGCTTCGGCAACTCGTGGTGGAACCCGCTCTGCGACGATGCAAGTGATCTCCGCAAACGCCATCCCGCTCAGGTTCCAGACCGCCGAAGTCGGCGTCGACTGGCTCCAGTGCAATATCGAGTGCCAGGAAGGCTGCCCGGTCAACACGAACTGCCGCGGCTACCTGATGCTTGCCGCCGAGGGGCGCTTCGAAGAGGGCTACATCCTGGCCCGCGACCCGAACCCGGTGGCCGCCATCTGCGGCTACGTGTGCAGCGCCCCGTGCGAGAAGGCCTGCCGTCGCGCCGATATCGACAAGCCCCTCTCGATCCGCGCCATGAAGCGCTTCCTGGTGGACTGGCACTACGGCAACAACATGCCGGACACCGTCGTCACCGCCTCGCCGACCGGCAAGACCGTCGGGGTCATCGGCGCCGGACCGGCCGGGCTGACCGTCGCCAAGGAGCTGGCCAGCTACGGGCACAAGGTCGACATCTACGAGGCGCTGCCGTCGGGCGGCGGCACGTGCCTGATCGGCGTGCCGGCGTTCCGCCTGCCACGCGACGTGATCGAGCTCGACGTCAACTGGGTGGCCAAGCACGGCGTCGACTTCCACTACAACGTGGAGGTCGGCCGCGACATCACCCTCGACCAGCTGCGCGAGCGGCACGACGCGGTGGTGGTCTCGGCCGGCTGCATGTACCCCGTCGCCATGAATGTCCCCGGCGAGGAGCTCGACGGCGTCATCTACGGCGTCGATTTCCTCAAGCGCGCCAACCTCGGCGAGGAGCAGTGGGTCGGCGAGCACGTGGTGGTCGTCGGCGGCGGCTACACCGCGATGGACTCGTCGCGCACCGCGCTGCGCATCGGCGCCAAGACCAGCACCATCGTCTACCGCCGCGGCCCGGAGGAGATGGTGGTCGACGAGGAGGAGCAGCACGAGACCCGCTTCGAGGGGGTCCGGTTCGAGTTCTTCTCGTCGCCGGTCGAGATCGTCGAGAAGGACGGCAAGGTGGCCGGCATCACCTTCCAGCGCACGCGCCTCGGCCCGCCGGATGCCAGCGGCCGGCGCAGCCCGGAGCCGATACCCGGCAGCGAGTTCACGATTCCGTGCGACATGGTCATCCCCTGCACCAGCCAGGCGTCCGACAACAACGTGCTGGGCGAGTACGGCTCGAAGCTCAACCGCCACCTGGGCGTGACCGATACGCGCGAATTGGTCCCGGGCGGATCCATCTCGTCGTGGCGGACCCCGCCGCTCAACGGCAGCACCCCAGTGGGGCCCGATGGCAAGAAGCTCAACGCCCTTCAGTTCGAGCTGAGCCGCGGCAACGTGGTCGCCGAGCCGGACACCTTCCAGACCAGCGTCGAGGGAATCTTCGCCTGCGGTGACTTCGTGACCGGCCCCGCCACCATCATCGAGGCCGCGGGCCGTGGCCGTCGCACAGCACGCGCGGTGGACCGCTGGCTGCTTGGCGTGCGAGGCGAGGAGCTGGCGGAGCTGCCGGTTATCAACCGCGCGGTGGTGACCCAGGCGCTGGAGCACGACATGCCCGACAAGTACGAGTCCATCCGGCGCCAGCACATCCCGATGGCGCCACCGGAGATGCGGCGCGACTTCACCAGCCTGGTGGAGGTCGGCTACGACACGCGCAGCGCCATCGCCGAGGGGCAGCGCTGCCTGCAGTGCAACCACAACATCAACATCGATGGGCCGCGCTGTATCCTGTGCGGGCTCTGCGCCGACGTCTGCCCCGAGGGCGTGATCTACATGATCGACAAGGCGCAGGTCGGCGGCGACGACCCGGAGATCGACCTGTTCCAGGCGTGGCCGCGCGGGATTGCCATGATCATCGACGAGGAGCGCTGCATCCGCTGCAACCTCTGCGTCGAGCGGTGTCCGACCAACTGCATCACCATGGACCGACTCGAGCTCGAGCGGCTCACGCCTGACGGGAAGGTGCTCTTGGAAAGCTACAAGGACAACGTGCTGGGGCAGATCGGCCAGGAGGCCGGCATGGCGGTCCAGCGATGACCTTCCCCGGCCCGGGCGACCTGATGCGGGTCGTCAGGGAGTCGTCGGTCTGGCGCAGCCTCTTCCGCCAGCCCTATCCCACCACCAGCCGGACGCGCGCGCTGGCGGTGATGAACAACGTCTTCCTGCACCTGCACCCGGTCCGGGTCAAGAAGCACGCGGTGCGCTACACCTACACCTTCTGCCTGGGCGGGGTCAGCTTCTTCCTCTTCCTGGTGCTGACCGTGACTGGCGTCTACCTGATGTTCTTCTACGTGCCCTCGGTCACCCGCGCCTACCAGGACATCCTCTCGATCGAGAACTCGGTCGCCTTCGGCACCTTCGTCCGCAACATGCATCGCTGGGGCGCGCACCTGATGGTGCTCACCGTCTTCCTGCACATGATCCGGGTCTTCTACCACGGTGCCTACAAGCCACCGCGCGAGTTCAACTGGGTGATCGGCGTCGTCCTCCTCTTCTGCACCCTGTGGCTCAGCTTCACCGGCTACCTCCTGCCCTGGGACCAGATCGCCTTCTGGGCGATCACGGTCGGGACGCAGATGGCGACCTACGCACCGCTGCTCAGCCAGGAGTCGAGCTTCATCCTGCTGGGCGGGGTCGAGGTCGGGCAGGGGACACTCATCCGCTTCTACGTCATGCACGTGATCGCCTTCCCGCTGATCGTCGCCATCCTGCTGGTCGTCCACTTCTGGAGGATCCGGAAGGACGGCGGCGTGTCGGGCCCGGTCTGAGAGCGCACTGAACCGATGACGATCGAGAAGCGACCGAACGCCACCGCCGACAAGACTGCCCCGACCCAGGCGCCGCGCGTGCCGACGGTCGAGCGCGGCGGCGGCCCGAAGCTCCCCGGCCCGCCGGGCGTGCCGGGCACCGAGCGCTTCCGCCTGCTGGCCTACGTCAAGCAGGAGTCGATGGTCCGTGTCGACAAGCGCCCCGACGAGACGGTCCTCACCTGGCCCCACCTGCTCCGCGCCGAGTTCCTGATGGCGCTCCTCATCAGCGTCCTGCTGGTCGTGGCATCGGTCTTCATCCACGCGCCGCTGGAGGAGATGGCGAACGCCGGTATCACGCCGCACGTCGCCAAGGCACCGTGGTACTTCCTGGGCCTCCAGGAGCTGCTGTCGTACTTCAACGCGACGGTGGGCGGGGTGCTGCTGCCG